>NZ_CP128260.1:1712045-2031818 GCF_030344995.1 Pseudomonas fluorescens | reverse complement strand
CACGCGCGAGACATCGAATCCCCGGCCGCTGTCTTCGACACGCACCACCAGACAACCGCCCTCGCCTTCGGGCCGCACTTGCAAATGCACGCGCACGTAACCGTCCTGCAGGGCCTCGAGGCGCGCATTGCGCTGCTCGTAATAACGCGCGAAACCCGACGCATCGCGCTTGAGGTTCGAATCCAGGCCCAGCACGCCATGCTCCAGCGCGTTGGAATAAAGCTCGGCCAGCACGCTGTACAGTGCGCCACTCTGCGTCCGCAAGCCATGCACTTCCAGCAACAACTGCAACAGGTAAGGCAGCGGATTGAAGCGCTTGAGCGTGGCACCGCGAAATTCGAAGCTCACCGACCAGTCCAGCGGACAGGACTGGCCACTGTCGGAATACACCGGCGCCGTTGGATTGACCTGCGCCATTTCCAGCAGGCTGACCTCGACCATACTCACATCGTCCCGGGCTTCACCGCGAAAGTCCTGCAACGCCTGCTCGATCTCCTCGAACAGCCGATCCGGCTGGCGATTGGCAGCGAACACCTTGTGCAAGCGCTCCACACCAAACAACTGATCGTTGGCATCGCAGGTGTCGATGACTCCGTCCGAGAGCAGGAACACCCGATCGCCCACCGCCATCGAGTGAACCTCGGTGCGGTCATCGAAGGTCTGCGGGCTGAGCACCCCCAGCGGAAGATGTCGCGCCGCCAGCGGCGTGCGCTCCCCGGTGGCGAGGCAATGCAGATAACCGTCGGGCATGCCGCCGTTCCAGACCTCCACCGAACGTCGCTGAAAACTCAGGCACAACAAGGTCGCGCAACAGAACATGTCCACCGGCAGGATGCGCTTGAGCTTGGCGTTCATTTCTCGCAGGGTCTCGGCCAGACCATAACCCTTGGCGGTCATGCCATAGAACACCTCGGCCAGCGGCATCGCGCCGACGGCCGCCGGCAAGCCGTGACCGGTGAAGTCACCGAGCATCACATGCATGTCGCCGGCCGGGGTGTACGCGGCCAGCAGCAGATCGCCATTGAACAGCGCATAGGGCGATTGCAGGTAACGGATATTCGGTGCGCTCAGGCAGCCGGAATGCGCGACCTTGTCGAACACGGCCTTGGCGACCCGCTGCTCGTTGAGCAGATAGTCGTGGTGTTTGGCGATCAGGTCGCGCTGCTGAAGAACCGTGGCCTGCAAACGCCGCAAGCGATCCATCGCCTTGATTTTGGCGGCGAGGATCACCTGGTTGTAGGGCTTCGCCAGAAAGTCGTCACCGCCGGCTTCAAGGCAACGGGCCAGGGCTTCACTTTCCGTCAGCGACGTGAGGAAGATGATCGGCACCAGGTTTTCACCCGCCAGCGTCTTGATCTGCCGCGCAGCTTCGAACCCGTCCATCACCGGCATCATGGCGTCCATCAACACCAGATGCGGCTTTTGCCGGATAAACGCCTCGACCGCCTCTGCACCGTGGGTGGCCGTCAGCACTTCATGCCCCTGACGCCGGACGATGGTCGACAACAGCAGCCGGTCGGCGGCGCTGTCTTCGGCGATCAGGATCGTCAGCGGCTCTTGCGGCTGCATGGCCGTCAACTGATGTCGAACAGTTTGTCGAAGTTGGAGATGGCGAGAATTTTCTTCACGTCGGAACTGCTGTTGACCACGCGGATTTCCGAGTCGTCGCCACCGACGTGATCACGCAGCAGAAGCAACATGCCGAGCGCCGAACTGTCGAGATAGGTCGCCTCCTTGAGGTCGACAATCACCGATTCGGGCTGCTCTTTTTCGTAGGATTGGCGAAATTCCTGATGCTTGGCGAAATCGAATCGCCCCTTGACCGAAATCGTCAGCTTTTTCTTGTCCGCAGAGACTTCTGTAACGACTGACATGTACTGGCTTCCTTGTCATTGACGAACGTGTACAAGGTTTAGCACTTGGAGGGGCCATGGGCAAGGCGCGATGGCGTCGGGATTTGTGCGAGATCTGCCCGTCAAAACGCCTCGTGGCGCGGCAAACGCTGGGACAACTCGTCCAGCAGCTTCTGTTCGCGCTTGTCTTCGGCGCGCTGCGCTTCTTCCAGATAACGTTGTACAAGCTTGCGCAGACCTTCGACCCGGGCGAAGGCCTGTTGCCAGGCATCGCGGGCCTTGTCCAGGTTGTTCTGGTGCCATTGCAGACTTTGACGCTGCTGATCGACAGCGGTGTCGAGTTGCGCCAGAAAGCCCTGAAAACCCAGCAGCCATTGCCCGGAAACGCCCGTGCTGCCGCGCACGATCCACTGCTCGGAGTAATCCAGACGGAAGGCATGCAAGTCGGCGAGTTTGCTCTCGGCCACTTTCACCTGACCCTGAAAATAGCCCAGGCGCTGAACGGCGGTTTTCTCGGCCTTCTCGGCCATGTCCACCACCGGCGCCAGACGCGCGGCTCGACTCAGGGCCATGACCGGTTACCCGCCGGCCGCCGGGGCGAAAATCGTGCTGAGGTACGCCTCGCTTTCACCCAGGCTGATGTTGTCGTTGAGGCCCTGACGCAGATACCTGACCAGCTGCGGCTGGAGGGAAATGGCCGTGTCGGTCTCGCGGTCACCGCCCGCGACATAGGCGCCGACGCTGATCAGGTCGCGGCTCTGTTGGTAGCGCGACCACAGCTGCTTGAAGTATTGCGCGCGCTGCATGTGTTCCGGCGACACCACCGCCGGCATTACCCGGCTGATCGAAGCTTCGATATCGATGGCCGGGTAATGCCCTTCCTCGGCCAGTCGCCGCGACAGCACGATGTGCCCGTCGAGCACACCCCGCGCGGAGTCGGCGATCGGGTCCTGCTGGTCATCGCCTTCGGACAATACGGTGTAGAACGCGGTGATCGAACCCCCGCCCTTCTCCGCGTTACCGGCGCGCTCCACCAGTTTCGGCAGTTTGGCGAATACCGACGGCGGATAGCCCTTGGTCGCCGGCGGCTCGCCGATGGCCAGGGCGATTTCCCGCTGGGCCTGGGCGAAACGGGTCAGGGAATCCATCAGCAACAGGACGTTCTTGCCCTTGTCGCGGAAATATTCGGCGATCCGCGTGCAGTACATCGCCGCACGCAGACGCATCAGCGGCGCATCGTCCGCAGGCGACGCCACTACCACGGAACGCTTGAGGCCTTCCTCACCGAGGATGTGCTCAATGAATTCCTTAACTTCTCGACCCCGCTCACCGATCAGGCCGACGACAATGATGTCGGCTTCGGTGAAACGGGTCATCATGCCCAGCAACACCGATTTACCGACACCGGTACCGGCGAACAGGCCCAGACGCTGACCGCGACCGACCGTCAACAAACCGTTGATGCAACGAATGCCGACGTCCAGCGGCACGCTGATCGGGTCACGGTTGAGCGGGTTGATTGTCGGGCCGTCCATCGGCACCCAGTCTTCGGCCTTCATGCCGCCCTTGCCGTCCAGCGCACGTCCGGCGCCGTCCAGCACGCGACCGAGCATGCTCATGCCCATCGGCAGGCGACCAGTGTCAGCCAGCGGCACCACGCGCGCACCCGGCGCAATGCCGGCCACGCTGCCGACCGGCATCAGGAACACCTTGCTGCCGGAAAAGCCCATGACTTCGGCTTCAACCTGGGACGGGTGATAGGTGTCGTCGTTGATCACCATGCAGCGGGTGCCCATGGCGGCGCGCAGGCCTTCGGCTTCGAGCGTCAGGCCGACCATGCGCAGCAGGCGCCCTTCGAGGATCGGCGCACCGGCGATTTCGGTGGCCTCGGCGTAGGTGCTCAGGCGCTTGGCGAAACTGGTGCGTTCAAGGCGCATCGGGGGCGTCCGCGAGCGGCTCTTCTGCGACCGGTGCCGGTTTTGGCGACTCCGGCAGGTCCAGGCTCAGGTCCGGCTCGGCCGGGTGCAGAGCCTGTTCGTGCAACTGGTCGAACAGCTTGGCCATGACCTGGCTGACGCGGGTTTCGATGCTGGCGTCGATCCGGCTGTGGTCAGTCTCGACCCGACAACCGCCCGGCAACAGGGATTCATCCTCGACGATGCGCCAGGTTTCCTCATGACGTTCGCGCAGGGCTTTGACCTGTTCGAAATCCTGCGGATTGACGTACAGCCGCACATTGCCCACGCCCAGCGGCAACAGCTTGAGGGCGTCGCGCATGACGTGTTCGATCTGCGTCGAGTCGATGGCCAGTTCGCGCTGAATCACCTGTTTGGCGATGTGCTGCACGAGGTCGACCAGCGACTTTTCGATCTGGGTGTCTTGCTCGGCGATGGGCTCGAACAGGTGGCCCATCAGTTGCTCAAGGTTGTTGACCTTGGCCGTCAGGACCACTTCGGCTTCCTGGCGCACCTTGAGGGTGGCGCTGTGAAAGCCTTCCTTTTCGCCGATGGCGAAGCCCTCGTTGTAGGCCTCCTGACGGATGCTTTCGAGTTCTTCCAGGGTCAGTGGCTGGACTTCTTCCAGCGGCACTTCTTCCATTTCCGGCGGTTCGGGCTCCGGTTCCGGCTCGGGTTCCGGCTTCGGCGGGTCGAAGCTGGGCAAGGCCCAGGTATCGAAACCGCGAACGTCCCGGGCACGGATCAGGTCCGTCACATCGTCGTCATGCTTGTCCATGGGCTTAGATCATTTCCTCGCCGCCCTTGCCACCGAGCACAATTTCTCCGGCTTCGGCCATACGGCGGGCGATGGTGAGGATTTCCTTCTGCGCGGTCTCCACGTCGCTGACGCGCACCGGGCCCTTGGCCTCGAGGTCGTCGCGCAGCAGTTCGGCGGCACGCTTGGACATGTTCTTGAAAATCTTCTCCTTGACGCCTTCGTCCGACCCCTTGAGGGCCAGCACCAGCACATCGGAAGACACTTCGCGCAACAGTGCCTGGATACCGCGGTCGTCGACATCGGCCAGGTTGTTGAACACGAACATGAGGTCTTCGATCTGACCGGACAGGTCTTCGTCGACTTCGCGGATCGAGTCCATGAGCTGGCCTTCGATCGAGCTGTCGAGGAAGTTCATGATGTCCGCCGCCCGCTTGATGCCACCCAGGGTGGTGCGCGAGGCGTTCGAGTTGCCCGAGAACTGCTTCTCGAGGATCTGGTTCAATTCTTTCAGCGCGGCCGGCTGCACGGTGTTCAACGACGAGACGCGCAGGATGATGTCCAGACGCACCTTGTGGTCGAAGTTGCCCAGCACTTCACCGGCCTGATCCGGATCGAGGTACGCGACCACGATCGCCTGGATCTGCGGGTGCTCGTAACGGATCACGTCGGCGACGGCGCGCGGCTCCATCCATTTCAGGCTGTCGAGGCCACTGGTGTTGCCGCCCAGCAGAATGCGGTCGATCAGGCCGTTGGCCTTGTCTTCACCCAGGGCCTGAGTGAGCATTTTGCGCACGTAGTCGTCGGAGCCGACGCCCAGGCTGGTCTGATCGCCGACGATGTCGACGAACTCGCTCATGACCTGCTCGACCTGCTCACGGTGGACGTTGCCCATCTGGGCCATGGCCACACCTACACGCTGAACCTCTTTGGGCCCCATGTGGCGCAGCACTTGTGCGGCATCGGTCGAGCCCAGGGACAGCAGCAGAATCGCGGCTTTATCGACCCGGGACAGTTTGGCGACGGCGGCTCGGTTATCACTCATCTGCGTTAATCCACTCTTTCACGACCTGGGCCACACGACCCGGGTCTTCTGCCACCAGACTCTTGATTGCGTTCAACTGAGCGTCATAACCCTCGCTCGGGCTCGGCAGCAGAATGCTGGTCGGGCCGCCGAGGCTGACGCGATCGTTGGACAGTTCACCATCCAGACCGCCCATGCCACCGAGTTCCATGTCGCCGCCCAGACCGGCCAGCTCCTTGCTTTTGCCGCCACCGGTGATGTTGTTGAGCACCGGACGCAGCACGCCGAACACCAGCACCAGGATGAACAACACACCCAGCACTTGTTTGACGATGTCCCAGAACCATGGCTGGGAGTAGAACGGAATGTCGGCGATCACTTCGCCGCGCTCGGCGGAGAACGGCATGTTGATCACGCTGACGCTGTCGCCACGGCTGGCGTCGAAGCCCACGGCGTCCTGTACCAGACGGGTGAAGCGCGCCAATTCGTCGGCGCTCCACGGCGCACGGGTGGTTTCGCCGTTGGCCGGGTTGATCTTGACCTGATCGTCCACCACCACCGACACCGACAGGCGATTCAGGCGACCCTGCTGCTGTTTGGTGTGGCTGATGGAACGGTCGAGCTCGAAGTTCTTGGTGGATTGTTGACGCTTGTCCGCCGGGTACGGCGCGAGCATCGGCTGGCCGGTGGCCGGGTCCATGATCTGCTGGCCGTTGGCATCAACCAGTGGCTGACCAGGTTGCACCATGCTCGCCGGGGCGGCTGCGCCACCGGTGGTCTGCGGCGCCGAAGCCGGCGACGGTGGCTGGTTGCTCAGGGCACCCGGCACACCTTGCGGGCCATTGCTGGCGGTGCGTTGTTCGTTGACCGACTGCTCGCTGCGCAGGGCCGGTTGATCCGGGTTGAACTGCTCGGCGGTCGATTCGACAGCACTGAAATCGACGTCGGCCGAGACTTCAGCCTTGTAGCGATCGTTGCCCAGTACCGGTTGCAGAATGTTGTGCACGCGCTGGGTAAGCATGCTTTCCATGCGGCGGCTGTAGTCGAACTGCTTGCCGGCCATGGTCATTTCAGAGTTTTCCGCCTGATCCGACAGCAGGTTGCCCTTCTGGTCGACGACGGTGATCTGCGATTTGCTCAGCTCGGGAACGGAGGTTGCCACCAGGTTGATGATGGCAACGACCTGGCCTGGCTCCAGCGAACGACCGGAGTACAACTCGACCAGTACCGAAGCGCTTGGCTTGCGTTCGTCACGCACGAACACCGAACTTTTCGGGATCGCCAGGTGAACGCGCGCGCCCTTGACGTTGTTCAGGCTGGAAATGGTGCGGGCCAGTTCGCCTTCGAGGCCGCGACGATAACGGGTCGCTTCCATGAACTGGCTGGTGCCCAGACCCTGTTCCTTGTCGAGGATTTCAAAACCGATGTTGCCGTCGCTGGGAGTGACACCAGCGGCCGCGAGCTTGAGCCGCGCACGGGACAGGTCATCGGCCTTGACCAGCAAGGCGCCGGAATTCGGTTCGACGGTGTAGGGAATGTCGGCGGAGGCCAGGGTGTCCATGACCTGCTTGGCGTCCATGCCGGCAAGGCTGCCGTACAGAGGCCGGTAGTCCGGTTGCTGCGACCACAGCACCACGGCAAAGCCAATCGCCACGCTCGCGGCCAGGCCGACCAACAGGCCCACCTGACGCAGCACGGTCATCTCGGAGAGGTTTTCCAGGAAGGACAGGCCGAACAGCGGCGGTTTGCCGTCTATCGGGGTGGCCTTGGCCGGAACGTTATCGGCGACTGCTTCTGCCATGACTCAATCTCGTCCTTAAACCGGCATCTGCATGATGTCTTGATAAGCCTGAACCAGCTTGTTGCGCACCTGGGTCAGAGCCTGGAACGACACGCTGGCCTTTTGCGAGGCAATCATCACGTCCGTCAGATCGACGCCGCTCTTGCCGATTTCAAATGCGTTGGCCAACTGAGTCGACGCCTGCTGGGTATCACTGACTTTGTTGATGGCCTGACCGAGCATGTCGGAAAAGCTGCTGCCTGCCACTTCAGGGGCAGCAGCAATCGATTTCGGCTTCGACATGGCGTCCATTTGCATGGCCTTCATGTCCATCATCAACCGATTAAATTCAATACCTTGGCTCATGGTCTACTCTCTTGGGCGGCCCGCAATTTTTTGACACTCACTCGGCGGGTACTCAGGTGTTAGCAACAACGGTGCCAGCTCATGGGCACCGCTTTCAGAAAAGCCGTTTCAAACGTTTGCGCCACCCGTCAGGTCGCGAACAGGTAGCCTTCGACATCCATGCCCGCATCGCGCATTTGCGCCAGTTTGTAACGCAGGGTGCGCGGGCTGATGCCGAGTTTTTCGGCCGCCTCCTTGCGTCGACCGCGCTCGGTACGCAGGGTGTCGATGATCATCTGGAACTCGCGGCGACGCAGGTCATCGCCCAGCGCACCGGCCGAATCCGCCTCGATCTCGACTTCACGAATGACTGGCGCAACCGGCGCAACCGCCGGCAATGGAGCAAACAGCGCAGGCCCGGAGAGACAGAAATCCTGCGGCTGGATCAACCCGCCCTGCTGGAGAATCAAGGCCCGCTGGACCGCGTTATCCAGCTCGCGCACGTTGCCCGGCCACGGATAACCGATCAGGCACGCTTGCGCCTCGGGCGAGAACTTCGCCATCGCGTGCTTCATTTTATTGACGTGTTTGGCCAACAGACGCTCGGCCAGCGGCAGGATATCGGCGGTGCGCTCGCGCAACGGACGCCAGGCCAGCGGAAATACCGACAGACGATAATAGAGGTCTTCACGGAACCGCCCCGCCGCCACTTCACCGGCCAGGTCGCGGTTGGTGGTCGCCACCACGCGAATATCGAGAGTGATCGGCTTGCGTGCACCGACCCGCTCCACTTCCCGCTCCTGCAATACCCGCAGCAACTTGGCTTGCAGGCCCAGAGGCATTTCGGAAATTTCGTCGAGCAGAATGGTGCCGCCGTCCGCCTGTTCGAACTTGCCGGCCTGGGCCGCGATGGCGCCGGTAAACGAGCCTTTTTCGTGACCGAACAGGGTCGCTTCGAGCATGTTGTCGGGGATCGCCGCACAGTTGATCGCAATGAACGGCTGACTGGCGCGACGGGATTGCTGGTGGATGTAGCGCGCCAGCACTTCCTTGCCGGTGCCGGACTCGCCGGAAATCAGCACGGTGGAATCGCTGCGTGCGACCCGCGCCGCCAGATCCAGCAATTGAGCACTGGCGGGCTCGACCGCGACCGGCCCTTCGGCGTCACTGGCGCCAAGGCTGCCCAAGGCGTGACGCGCTACCAGATCCAGCAGGGCCTTGGGCTCGAACGGCTTGACCAGATAATCCGCCGCACCCTGGCGCATGGCATCGACCGCGCGCTCGACCGCGCCATGGGCAGTCATCAGCAGCACCGGCAATTGCGGCTGCCGCGCGCGCAGCAGGCCGAGCAATTGATGGCCGTCCATTCCCGGCATGTTGACGTCGCTGACCACCAGACTGAACGCTTCGCGCTCGACGGCCTTCAGCGCCTCTTCGGCCGAACCCACTGCGTGGTAGTCGTGGCCGGCCAGCAACAGCGTATCGGCCAGCGCTTCGCGCAACGAGCGGTCATCCTCGACCAGCAGAACCTTGATGCCCATGACCTTCACTCAGCTCCCTGTACAGCAGAAAACAACGGCAGGATGACCTGTGCGCACGTACCGCGCCCGACCCGCGAACGCAGCTGCAATTCTCCCTGATGCGCACGCGCCACGGCCTTGACCACGGTCAGGCCCAGGCCGGTGCCGGTGACTTTGGTGGTGAAAAAAGGCTCGCCCAGCCGCGCCAGCACCGCCGCATCGATACCGCTGCCGCTGTCACTGACACACAACCGCAGGGTGTTGTCGCGGGTATAGCAATGCACTTTCAGACGCACCTCACCGGCACTCGCCTGAATCGCGTTTTCAATCAGATTGAGCAGCGCCCCGACCAGCGTGTCGCGATTGCACAGCAACTCGCCGGCGTGGCTGTCGCATTGCCAGCGGATCGGCAGATCCTGCACATGGGTCAGCGCCGCAGCCTGCAGCGACTGCATCAAGGCATTGGGCGTGACGCGGTCGGTCAGTGGCAGCTCGCCGCGAGCGAATACGAGCATGTCGCGTACCTGATGCTCCAGCTCGTGCAGGCGCTCCTTGAGGCGCCCGGCGAAGCGCTGCTGGGTGGCGACCGGCAATTCCTGCTCAGTCAAATGACTGGCGTACAGCAGCGCGGCGGACAACGGCGTGCGGATCTGATGCGCCAGCGACGCGACCATACGGCCCAGGGACGACAGTCGCTCGTGGCGGGCCAGTTGATCCTGCAAGTGACGGGTTTCAGTCAGGTCGTTGAGCAGCACCAACTGCCCCGGCTCGGCATCCAGCGAGCGGGTGGCAATCGACAGGCGTCGACCGTTTTTCAAGGAAATTTCGTGGCCGTCGTCTTCACGGGGCGCGAAGCAACGGGCGATGACGTGGCGCCACAGCTCGCCTTCCAGCGGCAGGCCGAGCAATTCGATGGCGGCGGGATTGGCCTCGCACACAATGCCGTGACCGTCGATGACGATAACGCCACCGGGCAACAGATCGAGGAGGTTTTGCAGACGGTTGGCCAGGCGTTCTTTTTCCGCCAGTTCCTGCATGCGCTGAGCGCTGACTACGGCCAGCTCGCCCTTGAGCTCGGTGACCCGGGCTTCGAGCATGCTGTAGGAGTCGGTCAGCTGGCTGGACATCTGGTTGAACAGGGCGAATGCCTGCTCAAGCCCTTGGCGGCTCGCCTGCTCTACGGACGGCAGTTGCCCCGAGGACTCGGGAACAGAAGACATCTGGGAGGCTTGGGGCATTGTGCTCTCTCGCTTGGCTGACCGTCAGTTAAACGGAACGTTGCGAGGGACGTAGCAATACCCGTGCCTAAAAAAAACCGCTTATAAATGAAGCAGTTGAAAAACAGGCGTCAATCATCCGCCTGTTCATCACCTTCACGACGGCTCATACCGTACTTGCGCATCTTCTCCACCAGCGTGGTGCGGCGAATGCGCAGACGCTCGGCGGCACGGGCCACGATGCCATTGGCATCGTCCAGCGCTTGCTGGATCAGACCCTGCTCCAGACCACCGAGGTAGTCTTTCAGGTCGAGACCTTCCGGCGGCAGCATGGCGTTGGCGGTGAAGTCCGGCGTATGGCCGTTGATCGCCACGCGCTCTTCCAGATCGCTGCGCAGGCTATCGACCATTTGCTCGTCTTCGTCGTCGACGTAGCGGAATTTCTTCGGCAGCTCGACCACGCCAATCACCCCGTACGGATGCATGATCGCCATGCGTTCCACCAGGTTGGCCAGTTCGCGGACATTGCCCGGCCAGCCGTGGCGGCACAGGGACATGATCGCGGCGGAGTTGAAGCGGATCGAACCGCGCTTCTCGTGCTCCATGCGCGAGATCAGCTCATTCATCAGCAGCGGGATGTCTTCGACGCGCTCACGCAGCGGCGCCATCTCGATCGGGAACACGTTCAGGCGATAGTAGAGGTCTTCGCGGAAGGTGCCGATCTCGATCATGCTTTCGAGATTCTTGTGGGTCGCTGCAATGATGCGTACGTCGACGCTCTGGGTCTTGTTGCTGCCCACGCGCTCGAAGGTGCGCTCCTGTAGTACGCGCAGCAGCTTGACCTGCATCGGCAGCGGCATGTCGCCGATTTCGTCGAGAAACAGCGTACCGCCGTTGGCCAGCTCGAAGCGGCCGGCACGGCTGGTGATCGCGCCGGTGAAGGCGCCCTTCTCGTGGCCGAACAGTTCGCTTTCCAGCAACTCGGCCGGGATCGCCCCGCAGTTGACCGGAACGAACGGCGCGTCACGACGCTTGGAATGGTAATGCAGGTTGCGCGCAACCACTTCCTTGCCGGTCCCGGACTCGCCGAGGATCAGTACGCTGGCGTCGGTGTCGGCCACTTGCTGCATCATCTGACGCACATGCTGGATCGCACGGCTGGTGCCGACGAGGCTGCGGAACAGGTTGGGTTCGCGATGGCGGCCACGCTCGCGGGCCTGGTCGTACATTTCGCGATAGACCTGGGCACGGTGCAGGGAGTCCAGCAGTTTGCTGTAGCTCGGCGGCATTTCGAGGGTCGAAAGTACCCGGCGGCGTTGGTCTTCGGGCAGGTCCACCGAAGAATTATCGCCCATCAGCAAAACCGGAAGGAACTCATCCCAGGTTGAGAGTGTCTTTAACAGGCCCAAAAGCGCACCAGGAGCATTGACCGTCCCGATCAGTACGCAAATGACCTCACGACTAGACGACAAAGAGCCGACTGCCTGCTGCCAGTCATGGCTTCCGCAGGGTAAATTTTCTTCGCCAAGAAAATTTAAGATCACCGCCAGGTCGCGGCGGCGGACGCTATCGTCATCGATCAGCAGAATTTTGGTTTCACGCCACATGCAATAGCAACTTCCCTAGTCAACTCAATGCCCAAAATAAGGGGCAAGCGAGACGCTTGCAGGACACCTTGTGCCTGTAGACGCCTGAAATCTGAAAACAGCCACTAGTTAAGTCAAAAAACCGTGCACAGTCAAATTTATGGCGCACATGTCTGGATTAACTGAGGGTTAATTAACCAAACAGATGGTAAACCTTTGCCGCGTTCTGCGCTTGGGTGATCTGCGACATCTCGTCGACTATCGCCTGACGCTCACCCATGGCGACTTCAAGCAACTGCTTGTAGACATGCAGCAGCTCCTCAAGGTTATCGCGCAACGCGACCTCGTCCACAGAAGCTTCACTCAAGACATCTTCCATGCAGGAACGGCAATCGAGATCCAGTTGACCGATCGCCTCCCAGTTACGCTCGGCCAGGGCACCGACCAGCGCTACACGGGTTTCTTCGATTCGCTGCAGTACAAGACTCATGATGATTTCCTCAGAACTGCGGAGCAGGCGCTGGCGCGATCGCGTCCCAGCCTTCCTTGACGGTGCTCAGCAAGCCGGCAACCTCATCAAGAATACGCGGATCGCTACTGATGTTCGCCTCGGCGAGACGTTTCATCATGTAGATGTAAAGACCGTCCAGATCAGCCAGCGTATCCGCGGAATTCTCCAGATCCAGACCTTCGCGCAGTCCGCTGACGATGCCGATGGCCTTGCTGATCGACGTGCACTTGGCAGGAATATCCTTGCGCTCGATCGCACCCTTGGCCTGGGCGATACGGTCCAGACCGCCTTCCATCAGCATTTGCACCAGGCGATGAGGGCTCGCTTCAGACGTCTGAGCGTGCGCACCTACTTTCTGGTATTGCCGAAGGGCTAACATCGGATTCATGTTCTACCTCATTTGCCACAATGACTCGTATGAACAGTGTATCGCCAGCGAGTCGAAAAACTTTAGACCATAAGACAAAAACCCGGCGCACGCTCGAAAGCGTAGCCGGGTTTTTGTCGTTCCTGCATGTTACTTCGCGGATTGCTGAGCGTTCAGCGAGCTGAAGAACGACGTGATGTTGCTCGCCGTGGCCTTCATCTGCCCTACCAGCAAGTCCATGGCGTTGTACTTGGCAGTCAACGTCTTGGTCAGGTTGGCCACACGCAGATCCAGCGCCAGTTGCTGGGAAGTGAGGTTGCGTGTGTTGTTGTTCAGGATGGTCAGGCGCTGATCCAGCAGACCGGTGGTGGTCTTGCCATCGGCCGAAGCCTTGAGGTAAGGATCCACCGCCTTGCTCATGCGCGCCAACAGACCATTGGTGTCGTTGGTGCCGGTGAACATCTCCTGGACCTTGCCGCTCATGCCCGGCGTGGACATGGCCTTGTTGAATGCGGTCGTGTCGAACGTCAGGTTACCGGTATTGCGGTCGGTCATGACACCCAACTGCGACAGGTAGGCCATCGGGCTGCCAGCGGTAGCACTCGGGGCGGTAATTTGTCCGCGGATATCGGCAACCAGCGAACGCGCCAAGGAGTCACCGGTGAACGCCGCCTGAACGGTCAGCTTGCCATCTTCGTCCGGCGTCGCTTTGGACAACGAATCAATGGTGGTTTTCAAGGTGTTGTAGGCATCGACGAACGCCTGAACCGACGTCTGCAAACCCTTGGTGTTCCCGTCGACAGTCACCGTGACAGGTGTCGGCGGAGTACCCGGGCTGGCCGTTACCAGGTTCATTGTCAGACCGCTGATAGCACCGGTGACCGTGTTGCTCTTGCTGGTCACTGCCAGGCCGTCGATGGTCAGCGACGCATCCTGAGCGAGGCCGTTGACCGCGCCGGAAGCACCGGCTGCCGGGCTGGTACCCATTTCCTGGGTGCCGTCGATTTCCAGGCCGGCGATGCCGCTGACCTTCATGTCGGAGCCTGCGCCAGTCTTGCTCGAACTGATCACCAGACGCGAAGCGCCCGAGCTGTCAGTCACGATGTTGGCGGAAATGCCATTGACGCCCTGAGCCGTGTTGATGGCGTCACGAGTGCTCTGCAACGTGGCATTGGCCGGGATCGTGACATTGTAATCAGTGCCATTCTGACTGATTTTCAGGGTACCACTCGGAATGGCACTGGCAGCACCGCCGGCAAAGGATGCACTGGCTATTTTCGAACCGGTGGCCAGTTTATTCACAACAACACTGTAAGTACCCGAAACGGCAGTGTTATCCGCGCTGACACCCAAAACGGCCGGAGTGCCCGAAGTCGCCGTATAACCGGCAAACGCAGGATTGGTCTTGCTGCCCAGGTTGGTCATCGCGGTCTGGAATGCGGTCAACGCACTCTTCAACGTACCGATACCGGAAATCTTCAGCGTGTTGGTCTTGGTCGCGTTATCGATCTGCGTCTGCTTCGGCGACTTGTCAGCGTTGACCAGCGCAGTAACGATTGCACCGATGTCCAGGCCGGAACCCAGGCCCGAACCCGGTAAAATTGGACTTGCCATGTGCATCTCCCTTGGGGTTGTTGCCAGTCTTTTGACCCTTGCCGGCGCCTAAAGAACTTCAAACACTATTCATGCCAGCTATCAGACTTTGGCGTCGAACAACACGTGACTCGCGTTGGCGAGGCTGTCTGCCAGCTTGAGGGCTTCTGCGGAGGGAATCTGTCGCACGACCTCACCCGTCTCGCTTGCGATCACCTTGACGATGACCTTGCCGGAATGCTCGTCGATCGAGAACTCCAGATTGCGTTTGATCGACTGAACGAACTTCTCGATTTCCTGCACCGCCAGCTTCAGCTTGTTTTCATCCGCTTCCTGGCTCTTTTTCGAGGCAGGAACCGCTTCAACAGTCTGAGGCTTCGTTTCCGCCGGCTTGTCTGCAACGGTTGCGGCTGGCTTGGGAGCCGGATACGACACGCTAAGCTTTACGCTCATGTCCATTGCCCATCACCTCTTAACGTAAAAAAGCGAGAGAGCGCGACAAGCGCACTCCCCCGCCAAAACTCATTCCGAAATTACTGAAGCAGCTTCAGTACAGCGGAAGGCAGTTGGTTGGCTTGTGCCAGAACAGAGGTCGAAGCCTGTTGCAGGGTTTGCTGCTTGGTCAGGTTAGCAGTCTCTGCGGCGAAGTCGGTATCTTGTACGCGACCTTGTGCAGCAGTGGTGTTCTCGGTGATGTTCTGCAAGTTCTGGATGGTGCTGGTCAGACGGTTTTGCGAAGCACCCAGGCTGGCACGAGTTGCACCGATTGCAGCGATAGCGGCGTCGATTGCAGTGATCGCGTTGTCGATGTTCTGCGAAGCAGAACCAGCACCAGTACCCGAAGTACCGGTCAGAACTACAGTACCGCTACCTACGGACAGGCTGACGGCGTCGAACTTGGAGCTCAGTACCAGGTCGATGTGGTTAGCCGAACCGGTGTTTGCGCCCACTTGCAGGGTCACAGTACCAGCCGAACCGTCCAGCAGGTTTTTACCGTTCAGGTTGGTAGCGGCCGAGATACGGGTGATCTCGTCGGACATCTGAGCGAATTCAGCGTTGGTAGCGGTCTGGTCAGCAGTGCCGTTGGTACCGTTACGTGCTTTAACAGCCAGTTCACGCATACGCTGCAGAATGTCGGTCGAAGCTTGCAGAGCGCCTTCAGCGGTCTGGGCAACGGAGATACCGTCGTTGGCGTTCTGGATTGCCTGGGTGTTACCGCGGATCTGGGAAGACATACGGTTGGAGATCTGCAGGCCAGCGGCGTCGTCTTTAGCGCTGTTGATTTTCAGGCCGGAAGACAGGCGCTGCATCGAAGTCGACAGAGCGTCGGAAGCGCGGTTCAGGTTTTTCTGAACGTTCAACGACGTGGTGTTGGTGTTTACTGTTAAAGCCATGACGAATTCCTCGTTGGTTGGGTACTGCGGCTTCCGGCCCTGGCAACCGCCGGGTATGGCCTAGAGAACCTTCGTAATAGTTATCGTCGGGTTTGCAGGTTGCTTGAGGGCTTTTTTGAAAAATTTTGCCATCAACCTGCCACCCCCTAGAAAACAAAGACTTAGCAGCACTTTACCTTCGAAAAAATGACGTCATAAAACCGTCCGTGGCGCAAACCTGCGGGCCAGCGCCTTCGCCCCTCTTCAAGCGGACGGATCTTCCAGCAATTGAATCAGCTCGTACTCCATGAAATCGGCGAGGCCCAACCAGTCCTGACGCTCCTGACACTCGAGCATTTGCTTGAGCAACTGTGCCCAGGTCAACTGCGTCGGCGCGCCGGCCAACACCAATGACTGCTGGGCGCCCTCGAACACATCGACCATGGCCAATGCGGCCTCGACATCACGCCCCAACCGGAACAGCCCGGCGCATTGACGGCACTCTTCTACCCATTTTTTCAGCGCAGTCATTGCACGAACTCCTGATTGAACGTGGTCCCGGCAATGTGCGCCCCTGCGCGGCTGCTGTTGAAAAAAGCCACCTGCGGCTGGCTGGCGATATATCGCTCCAGCACACACAGATAACCGCGAAAATTAAGCTGCGTGCTGACGCGCTCGCCAAACCCGTCACGCACCCAGTGCCGCGCCTGATTCACCGAGGGGCCCAGGTCACCGTCACTCCAGCCGGCATGGGTCTTGTTCATCGGAAAGGCAAAATCGGCGCCGAACAGCGTGATGCGTGCTGCGCCCATCTTCACCGCCAGATCCACGGCCGGGTGAATCACGCTGCCACCTACATGCAGCAGCGCCCTCGGGTACAGCTCACGCAATGCCGCATACACCGGACTGGCCGAGTAGCCGCCATAACGCTTGCCCTTCCAGGCCCTCAGCACCTCGGGATCACTCATGGGCAGATACACCAGCGGAATGCCGTCGGATTCCTCGAAAGGCAAATGCCGGAAGCCGATGCGCTGATCGATGCTCACCACGTAGTCGGGCACGATCCCGTGCTCACGCAGCGGCCGGTAGGCTGTATCGACACAAATGAACAAGGGGCGCTCGGCCTGCTCGCGGATCGCGGCCAGACGCTCGAAATGCTGCTCCAGCGTCGGCCCGGTGCCGATTACGTAAATGTCCCGACCGACACAAGTACCGAACAACGTCGCCACATCATCGTCGGCGAGCAGCACGGGCAGACAGTCCTGCAAACGCTTCTGGATGAAGGGCGACTGCGGATCGAATTCACGATTGCTGAAGCTCAGGTGTACTTCGCTGACAAGCCGATCACGGATTTTTGCGTTGAAGTCATCGGCCAGCAGCATCTCGGCAGGCAACGCAAAGAACGGCGTGTAGATATCCGGCAGATCACCGGCATACAGAAGCTCTGTCCGAGGATCGTCCAGCCACTGCCGCTGATCGACCAGTTGCAGGACCAGGGCAAACAGCGCGCCATTGAGGATGTGCACATAGAGCTGTTCAAGGTCGGAACGCTCCAGCAACACGGCCGGCAGGTCACCGAGGCCGGTGCCATACACGTGCAACTGCGGTTTGTCGGCCGGCAGACTGGCTGCCTGGATCCGGGCTTCGTGAAGGCGGTCATGGCGACTGGTGAGCTGAATACCGCCAATGCTCACCGTCGACACCAGCCCCTGCGTCAGCTCGGCCTTGATCGTCGTACTGTCTTCGCTCATCAGTCGGGCGAACAGTGCCGGCCAGCGCCGTTCGATGACGTCGGCATTGGCCTGGAAAAACTCACTCATAATGCCTTGCGCTCCCTTCAGGCAAAAAAATAGCGCTCAAGGTTACCCCTTGAACGCTATTTTTGTATCCGTCGTTCGTACCGGATTCAAGGACGATAAATAATCGCCGAACCCCACGACAAACCGACACCGAAACCACTGATCGCGATGCGCTTCCAGTCGGAATCCATCACGTGTTTTTCCAGCAGCAGCGGCACACTGGACGACACGGTGTTGCCGGTCTCGACCATGTCCTTGATGAACTTCTCCGGCTCGCCTTCAAAACGTCGCGCCACGGCGTCGACAATCGCCGCACTGCCCTGGTGAATACAGAACGCGTCGATGTCATCGGCCTTCAGACCCGAATCGTCGAGCAGTTCGTGCAAGTGCGCCGGAACTTTGAGCAGCGCGAAGTTGAACACCTGACGGCCGTTCATGAAGAACACGCCATCGGTTACTTTCAGGTGCGGTGCGCCGGAACCGTCGGTGCCGAACTTGGCCTTGCCCAGCGCCCAGACCGGATCTTCACCCATCCAGGTGGCGGTAGCGGCGTCGCCGAACAGCATGGTGGTGTTGCGATCTTCCGGGTCGACGATCTTCGAATAAGGATCAGCGGTGATCAGCAGACCGTTCTTCAGGCCGGCGGCTTCCATGAAGCCCTTGATCGCGTAGATGCCGTAGACGTAACCGGAGCAGCCCAGGGAAATATCGAACGCCGCGACATGGGTCGGCAGGCCAAGCTTGTCCTGGACGATGGCCGCGGTGTGCGGCAGGCCTTCTTCGTCACCGTTCTGGGTGACGACGATCAGCGCATCGATGGATTCACGTTTCAGTTCAGGGTTGTTGGCAAACAGCGCATTGGCCGCTTCAACGCACAGATCGGAGGTTTCCTGTTCCGCGTCTTTGCGTGGGAGGAAGGCCGAACCGATCTTGCCGAGGATGAATTCTTCATCCTTCTCGAATTTTGCACCTTGTGCGTAATTGTCCACGCCGGCTACAGGAACGTAGCTCGCAATGCTTTTTATGCCAATCATTACGGCTTCCCAATAATAAACAGCCCAATACCACCGCTCGCAAGGATTCGAGGGGCGCCGACAAACAGAAAACGGCCGCCACAACAGGCAGCCACGGGGAGCGCAAAGGGCTATCACTGGAACCGAAAACGGGCCAGGCGCCATCTCCCCGGTCATTACAATACAGTGAAGATGCGCGTTATGACTCGCAGGTCACGCTATTTTGCCGAATCGGTGACAGATCGGGTCATTCGACCAATGACCAGTCCAGCGGCGTACCGCGTTTGATCGGCTGGCGCGCGCGGCGCCCGAGGACGGCATCGGTGTGCTTGGGCGGCAGACCGAGACCGGGACGAATGGCGCGCACATTGGCCGCCGTGAAGGGTTCACCGGCCGCCATATCGGCCGTGACGTACAGCGACCGACGGTAAACCAGGGACTTCTGCTCAGCCTCGGTCACCCCGTAATGCACCTGACCCATGGCCTGCCAGGCGCGTTCGGTCTCGACCACCAGGCTGGCCAGTTCTGCCGGTTCCAGCGAGAAACTGGCGTCCACCCCACCGGCTGAACGGTCGAGGGTAAAGTGTTTTTCCACCACCGTCGCGCCCAGCGCCACCGCCGCCACCGACACGCCGACGCCCATCGAATGGTCTGACAGACCAACCTCACAACCGAACAGCTCACGCAGATGCGGGATTGTGCGCACGTTGCTGTTGATCGGGGTCGCCGGGTAAGTGCTGGTGCATTTGAGCAGAACCAGATCCGTGCAACCGGCCTCACGGGCGGCGCGCACGGTTTCATCGAGCTCGGCGATGCTGGCCATGCCGGTGGAAATGATCAGCGGTTTGCCGGTCGCTGCGACACGGCGAATCAACGGCAGATCGGTGTTTTCAAAACTGGCGATCTTGTACGCCGGCACGTCGAGGCTTTCAAGGAAGTCCACGGCGCTGTCATCGAACGGCGTCGAAAACGCGAGCATGCCCAATTCCTTGGCCCGGGCGAAAATCGGCGCGTGCCATTCCCAGGGTGTGTGGGCCTTTTCATACAGGTCGTAGAGCGAGGTACCGGCCCACAGACTGTTCGGATCCTTGATGAAGAATTCGCCTTGCGCCAGATCCAGGGTCATGGTTTCGGCGGTGTAGGTTTGCAGCTTCAAGGCATGGGCACCGGCCTTTGCCGCCGCTTCGACAATCTGCAAGGCGACGTCCAGCGACTGATTATGGTTGCCGCTCATTTCAGCGATGATGAACGGCGGCGCATCGGCACCGATCTGGCGGTTGCCGATCTTGAAACTGCTCATTGACGGGATTCCTTCAAAACCTTGCTGAACGCGCAGACACTCTGGGTGAACCCGGCGTCACGAAAAACATTCATCGAGGGCCGATTGGCCGGCAGCACCTGGGCGGTGATGGCGGTCATCTGCGGCCAGTGCGCAGACACAAAGGCCTCACCCTGCGCCAACAGCGCCCTGCCCCAGCCGAGGCCGAAATGCCCCTCGAACAGATACAGCGAAACCTCTGCCTCAAAGCTGCGCAGATCGTAGCGCAGGACGCCGACCGGGCCGTCATCTGCCTCGGCCACCAGCAGCAACCGCTGAGGATTGCGCAGGCTCGCTTCCAGCCAGTTCACATGTTGCGACCAATCGATCGCCCCGCTGTCCAGCGACCAGCGGCGCACCGCCTCGGCATTGCGCCCGTCGAACAGCAACTGCGCGTCATCCGGCGTCGCCAGACGCAACTTGAGCACCGCGCCGGCCAGTGCCACCGCTACCCGTAGCGCACCGCGTCCGTCGACGAGCTGCCGTGAACGCTTGGCCAGGCTCTGGCGCAAATAAAAGTTGCCCACGACAAAGCCGACGGCATCGCGCAGTTGTTCGACGCTGACCTGTTCCCGCGCGCCCATGAACACATGCGCGCCGGCCGCCGCCATCACCTCGCCGTTGGCCTGCTGGTTGTTCGATACCGCAATGCAGATCGTCGGCAGGCCCAACGCCGCGCGTTCCCAACTGGTGCCACCGCCGGCACCGATGAACAGGTCGGCCTCGGTCATGCGTCGATGAAAATCACTGACGAAACTGTGCAGGCGCCAGTTCGGCCGACTTTCAGCCAGCGCCTGCATCTCTGCCCAGGCCGGGTTGTCCGCGCCGGCGACGAAATCCACTTCAAGCGCCGAGAAATCCGCCAGCGCCAGCATCGCGTGATGGGTCTGGCGCGCCGCATCGAAACCGCCGAAATTCACCAGCACCCGACGCGCCACAGGTTTGATGTCGATGGCCGGGCCGCTGAACTCTTCGCGCAGCATGGCGAAGCGCGGACCGAGCAGCGTTCGGCACCCGGCCGGCAGCAGCGGCTGATAGTTTTCGCTGAGCCCGGAGAGGTTCTGATTGAGCAGCAGGTCCACGTTGTAGCGTCGGGTCGCCAGATCATCGACGGCGGCGATCCGTGGTGCGAAGCGGCGGGCAGCAGTCTGCCAATGATGATCGAGGCCGTAATGGTCGGCGATCACCCAGTCAAACTCAGGCTGTCCTTCCAGTTGCGTCGCCAGTGCTTCGATATCCGCCTGCCACGGCAGCATCGATTCGATGGCCTGCTCCGGGTCTTCACCGGCATAGCGATCGGGCAACGCAAAGGTCTCGAAGCCTTCGCTCTGCAACGCATCGAGCCGATGGCCGGGCAAACGACGGCAGGCGAACGCGACATGGCTGCCTTGCGTGCGCAGCACCCGCGCCAGTGTCAGGCAACGGGCGATATGGCCGCTGCCGATAGTCGGCGACGCGTCGGCACGGATCAGCACTCTCATTGCAGTTCCCCGCCAGCCTTGAGGGCGGCGTAAAGGTACTCGGCGCGCTTCCAGTCTTCGACGGTATCGATGTCCTGCACCAGATAACGGGGCAGGATCACCGGCAGACTGGCCGGCGAATACAGCACCTCGCCACCCAGCCAGGCCTCGCGGCGGCCCCAATAGAACTGGCCGGCATCCTGAAAGGCTGCCGGCAGATCCTGGGAGCGGGTATTGCGAAACTCGGGGTACAACGCCGTCACCGCGCCCTGCCCGTCGAGGGTCAAGGCGCGCTGCACCGGAAAACCGAAATCGGTGACCGAAAAAGCAAAGGACTTGTCCGGATGCTGCGCCAGCAATTCCAGTCCCTGACGCAGAAACCGCGCCTGCAACAACGGCGCGGTGGCGTACACACAGCAGGCGTAATCGAAGGCCGGCAGTAGTTGCAAGGCATGTACGATCACCGCCGCAGTGCCGGTGAAATCATCGGCCAGCTCCGCCGGACGCATGAACGGCACCTGAGCACCGTTGGCCCGCGCCACGTCGGCGATTTCTGCGTCGTCGGTGCTGACCACCACCTGTTCGAACAACCCTGAATCGAGGGCCGTACGAATCGAACGGACAATCATCGGCACGCCGTCGAACGGCTTGAGATTCTTGCGCGGGATGCGTTTGCTGCCCCCGCGGGCCGGGATGATTGCGACATTGTTCAAGGACGTTTTTCCAGCAGGAACCAAGTGATGTCGTCGACCGGAAATTGCGGATCGCGGTGATAACCGAAGCCGTAGTCCAGCAGTTGCAGATCAGGGTATCGATCGAGCATTTCCCCGGCGAAATCGCGCTTGAACAGCTTGCCGCTGTTGCCGCGATAGGACACTTCCACCGGCGAGGGATTGTAGTACTCGGCAATCAGGATGTAGCGCGAACTCAGCTCATACAATTGCGCATACGCCGTCGCCAACAGCTCCGGCGCCAGATGGATCAGCACGCCTTTGCTCAGGGTCAGGTCGTATTGGCGTTCACGGGGAAAGTCGAACAGCGAACCGTGCCAGATGTTCGCGATGTCCAGCGCACGCGCCTGGGCACAGGCGCTGGCATTGATTTCGACCCCGAACAGCTCGCAGCGAGGCAGCAACTGACGCAGCGCCTGCAAGTTGTTGGCGGCGTTGGTGCCCAGTTCGAGCAGGCTGTCGATCCGCCCGGCCCGGGTCAGCGCCTTGGCGAGCAATGCCAGATTGGCCGCCACCAGTGGCTGGCCGACGTTGCGGTCAGCGTACTGGTTGCCGAATTCGCCCTGCCAGAACTGTTCCTGCTCGCTCAGATCACGCATTACCGTTTTCCATCCACCGCCGCAGCGGCACTCATTCAGTCAACCGACGCAATTGCTCGACCACGTAGTCCTGCTGCTGATCGCTCAACAACGGGAACAGCGGCAGGCTGATCGCTTCGGCGTAATAACGCTCGGCTTCGGGGAAGTCTCCCTCGGCAAAACCCAGGTCACGATAGTACGGCTGCAAATGCAGCGGAATGTAGTGCAGATTCACGCCGATACCGGCGGCGCGCAAGCCTTCGAACACCTGACGGTGACTGAGGCTGATGCGCTCGGTCTGCAAACGCACCACATAAAGATGCCAGGCTGATTCGGCGTCCGGCTGGAGGCTCGGCACGGTGACCGGCAGGTACGCCAGCAGACGGTCGTAACGCGCGGCCAGCTCTCGACGGCGGGCAATGAATTCGTCCAGTTTGCTCAGCTGAGACAGGCCCAGCGCAGCTTGCAGATCGGTGATCCGGTAATTGAAACCCAGCTCGACCTGCTGGTAGTACCACGGGCCGTGGCTGGGTTCAGTCATCTGCTGCGGATCGCGGGTCATGCCGTGGCTGCGCAGGCGTTGCAGACGCTCGGCCAGTTCCGGGCGATTGGTCAGCACCATGCCGCCTTCGCCACTGGTGATGATCTTCACCGGGTGGAAACTGAACACGGTCATCGCGGCAAATTCACCGCAACCCACCGGACGCCCGGCGTAACGGGCGCCAACCGCGTGGGAGGCGTCTTCGATCACCGTGAAGTTGTAGCGCTCGGCCAGTTCGGCAATCCGCCGCATGTCGCAGCTCTGCCCGGAGAACGCCACCGCCACCAGCACTTTGGGCAGCGTGCCGTCGCGCTCGGCAGCATCGAGTTTGCTCGCCAGAACTTCGGCGTCGAGGTTCCAGGTCAGCGGATCGATGTCCACGAAGTCAACGTCGGCACCGCAATAACGGCCGCAGTTGGCCGACGCGAGAAAGGTATTCGGTGTGGTCCACAACCGGTCGCCCGCGCCGAGCCCCGCCGCCAGACAGGCAATGTGCAGCGCCGCCGTGGCGTTGCACACCGCCACCGCGAAATCGGCCTGGCAACGCTCGGCCATCGCCTGCTCGAAGCGCTCGATGGTCGGGCCCTGGGTCAACCAGTCGGACTGCAACACCTCGACGACCGCGTCGATGTCCGCCTGGTCGAGACTCTGCCGACCGTAGGGAATCATACCGACAGCTTCGCGTGCAGGTCGGCGATCTGCCCCACCGAGAGGAAGTGCGGGTTGGTGTCGGAGCGGTACTCGAAATCTTCACCGACCGGCACGCCACGCTCACCGAGTTTGTCCTCGGCAAAATCCACGTCGACGCTGGTAAAACGGATCGACGGCTGGATGGTGTAGTGATCGGCAAATTCCAGGGTCATCCGCGCATCGTCCAGCGGCACCATCAGCTCGTGCAGCTTCTCGCCCGGACGGATGCCGACGTTCTTGTGCGGCAGGTGCTCAGCCATTCCCCGCGCGAGATCGACCACGCGAATCGACGGAATCTTCGGCACGAACACTTCACCGCCGTGCATCCGCGCAAAGCTATCGAGCACGAATTGCACGCCGTGATCGAGGGTGATCCAGAAGCGGGTCATGCGCTCGTCGGTGATCGGCAGTTCGGTCGCGCCATCGGCGATCAGCTTGCTGAAGAACGGCACCACTGACCCGCGCGAACCGGCCACGTTGCCGTAGCGCACCACGGCGAAACGCGTCTGCTGTTCGCCGGCGATGTTGTTGGCCGCGACAAACAACTTGTCCGACAGCAACTTGGTGGCGCCGTACAGGTTGATCGGGCTTGCGGCCTTGTCGGTGGAAAGCGCGACGACTTTTTTCACGCCGTTGTCGATGGCGGCAGCGATGATGTTTTCCGCGCCGTTGACGTTGGTGCGGATGCATTCGGTCGGGTTGTATTCCGCCGCCGGCACTTGCTTCAACGCCGCGGCATGCACCACGTAATCGATGCCGCGCATGGCCTGGCGCAGACGATCGGCGTCGCGCACGTCTCCGAGGAAGTAACGCATGCACGGCGCGTTGAACGTCTGCTGCATCTCGTATTGCTTGAGTTCATCGCGGGAAAACACCACCACGCGCTTGGGCTGGTATTGCTCGAGCAGGCGCGCGATGAACTTGCGCCCGAACGAGCCGGTGCCGCCGGAGATGAAAATCGATTTTCCGTTGAACATGTCTTGAATCCCGTTCCTTGTGCGCCAGACCTAGGCGATCAACTGCGCCCAGTTCAGCGAAGCGCTGTCGTTCAGCACAAAGCCTTTTCCAATCAGGCTCAGGTTGGCGTTGTACGCCTGATCCTGGGCGAACGCCGCCGCCCATTTTTCCTGCAATGCAGCCAGTGCCTGGCTCGCCTGATCGATCTCGCCCTGATGGATGACCTGCACCGATGGCGTCCATACGGTCAGGTAACCGGCCTGGCCGGCCTTCAGACACAGGTCGACATCGCTGAAGCCGGTGGCAAACGTCTCGTTGTCCAGACCGCCCAACGCATCGAACAGCTCCTTGCGCACCATCAGGCATACGCTCGAAACCGCCGAGTAGTTCTGGTCCACGGACAACCGGTACAGATAGCCTTCGGCATCATGTTTCTCGCCGACGAATGCCGAACCGACGCCACCGTTCATGCCCAGGATCAGGCCGGCCTGGCTGACCTTGCCGTCGCGGTCGACCAGCTTCGGACCGACCACGCCGATTTCCGGGCGCAGGGCGTGGTTGAGCAGCGAGTCGAGCCAGTTCGGGTTGACCACTTCGGCGTCCGCCGCCAACAACACCAGGAACTCGCCCTGCGCCTGCTGGCTGGCCGCGTTGCACAGCGCTGGGGTGCTCAGCGATTGGTCGGCGCGCAGCACACTGACTTTCGGATGCTGATAAGTCCCGAGCCAGTCATTGACCTCGGCCGATTGAGAAGCCTGGGTTGCAATCAGGATTTCGTACTTGTGATAACGGGTGCGCAACAGCACACCTTGCAGGCAGCGTTGCAGAGCAGGCAGATCGTCCCCGGCCGGAATAACGATCGACACCAGAGGACGATCACTGTGGTGATAATCGATCTGGTAGACACCCGGCAGCGCCGACGTGACCTTGGCCTTGTAACCGCGATTGCCCAGATGACGCAGCAATGCCAGACGCTCATGGGCGTTCTCTTCCAGCTCCGGTGCCTGAGTGATCAGCAGCGGTTCATCGAGGTGCGCCAGGCTGTTCAGGCCACCCTGCTCAATGATGCGCAGCAGCAGATCGAACTCCAGCGCCTTGCTGAAATCGGCGCGATAGCCGTCAACTTCCAACAGCACTTCACGCCGGATCAGCCAGTGCCGCGCCATCAGGCCCGGCAGGCTCAGCAACAGGTCGAGATTGAAGCCCGGACGGAACACGTCCATCAGCGCCCCGTTTTCCCGGCGCTGAATCTCGTCCGTGGAAACGGCATTGATACCGTCGGCATTCATCAACTCCAGGCTGGCGCGCAACAGGCCGCCGGCGGTGAACTCATCCCCCGCTTGCGCCAGAAGCAACCAGTCGCAAGGCGACTGACGAGCGCTCTGGTTGAGCTTGTCGACAAGATTGTCCGGCGTCACGCGGACAAAGTGCAGGGTGTTCTGCGCCGTGGTCGCTGCCGGGGCTTCACCGGTGGTGAACACGACAATGCGGAACGCCTTGCATTGACCTTCGAGCAGGCTGTCGAGGCTGACCTGCAACTTGTCGATATCGTTATCCATGTCCACCAGGAAGATGCCGAACTGCGGGCCGCCACCGTTGACGGCCAGGTGTTCGGCAATCGACGCCATCTGCCCGGCATCGGCCTGACGCGACGCCAGCCACTTGAGCAGACGCCCGGACTGCATCTTGTCGAACACCTGATGATGATCGGCGACGGTCAACGCTTCCAGGCGGGCGATCCAGTCACGCATCGTCTGCGCTTCTTCATCTTCGCCAGACAGTTCCAGTTGCGATGCCAGGCGCTTGGCGACGGTGCGGTTGAACGCGTTGAGATCGTGGGCCTGCCACAGTCGGTCGAGCACACTTTCAGGGGTATCGTTGTTGCGCGCCTCGATCAGATGCGCCTGACGGGTCCACACCCCTTCCAGACCTTCCAGTTGAATGCGGCCGGCCGGCATCGCGTGCAGCATGAATTCGAACTGCGCGAGGCGATCGAAGAACGCCTGGTTGTAGAACGGCATTTCGACGTACTGCAGAGGTCCGAAACGGCGATCCGGATGCTTGAGTTCCTGGTTCCAGGTGGACTGGATAATCAGCTCTGCCGTCAGGGCCCGATTGGTTTGAAGGCTGTCGACCATCGCCTCGAAACTTTTCAGGGCAAAGGCCTTGCCCTGCTCTGCATTCAGATCCTTGATACCGGTCGGCAATCCCGCCAGGAACACGGCGAAGGCCTCGCGCTCGGCCACCGATTTGGGATCGATGTAAGTCAGCGAGTGGTACACCTCGGTGCTGTGCTCGGAGTTGCCGTAGTTGATCTCGCGCACCACATACGGCATCGGCAGGATCCGCGCCTTGGCACTGGCCAGCAGGAAGTACACATGGCCGATTTCCTGCCACTGGAAACTGGTGCCCGGCGGCAATGCCGAATGCCAGGTTTTCATCAGGTCGGTACGGGTCACCGCGTAGAACGGGGGGATGTACTGACTCATGTAGTCCACGACCCGGTCCTGCGCCCGCTCGGACGCATAGTCCTCCTGCACTTTCTTGTCGCGACGGTAGTAGCTCACGCCACCGGCCAGCGTCAGGTACATCATGCAGTAGCCGTGACACATGCCGTAGTCGGGGTTCGCCTGCAGGAAGCCCACCGACTCGGCCAGCGAATCGTGCAGGATGAAGTCGTCGTCGGCCGCCAACACCATGTACGGCGTGGTCAGTTGCTCCACGCCATAGGCCAGTTTGGCCTGCATGCCCCAGTAGGCGAATTGCGGCACGTGGTGGTAATCGACCGAAGAAAAGTCGCCTTCAGGCCGCTCGGCGGTGGAGTCCAGCACCATGATTCTGCAGGGCAGGCTGCTGTAGTACTTGACCGCCCGACGCAGGAACGCCGGACGATTGTGCGTAATCAGCACCACGGTCAACAGCTCGTTGAGCGGTAGCGTCAGTTCAGAACTGTACTTGCCTTGCATAACTTCTCTCCACAACCGGCGACTCGCCGAGATAACGCTTGGGTGATGTTGCGAATTAACGAACGCGACGCAGATATCCGTCCGGCGCCACGGTGATCAGCAGTTTGTTTTGCAGCTGAACATCGATCTCGAAATCCTTGTTCTCTTCCAGGTATTTCCACACGGCGGTCTTCGGGTTGTCGCCCGGGCCCCATGGACGATCCGGGAAGAAATCGGCCGGCATGTCTTCAACCACGGTGTCCATCACCACGCAGTAGCTGTCGACCGAAACCAGTGGCGCGTAGAGGCGCAACTCTTCGAGCACGTGGTCGTGGGTGTGGTTGGAATCGAGCACCAGAATGACTTTCTTGCCTTCGGCCGCCGCGCGTACCTGGGCAGCGATGGCCGGGTCGATGCTCGAACCTTCGATCATCTTGATGCGCTTGCTCATCGGGTGGCTTTCGATGGCTTCGCGGTTGTGCGGGCGGATGTCCAGGTCGATGCCCAGCACTTCGCCGTGACCTTGCAGTTCCAGCAGCGAGGCGTAGTAGATGATCGACCCGCCGTGGGCGATGCCGCACTCGATGACCAGATCCGGCTTCACCTGCCAGATGATTTCCTGCATGGCCATCATGTCTTGCGGCAGCTGGATGATCGGACGGCCCATCCACGAGAAGTGGTAGCTGTACTTGTGCTTGGCCGATTCGTTGAAGAAATCGCGGGCCAGACCGGTGAGTTTCTGGTCGTCACCCTGCTGGGCGATCTGCTCGCGGCATTCGGCTTCGAAAGCTTTGTTGATGCTGTTGTCGGTCATTTTCAAAATCTCAAGGGTCACTGGAACGAAGCGCTGTCGACGGCGTGATAGACGTAACGTCCACCGGTCATCCGCTTGATCTCTTCGAGGTAATTGGAATTCATCACAAACAGGTTGGCGCCATCGGGCAAGGCGTCCATCGCCTCTTGCGGCGAGGACACCCGGGCGCCGCTCAGGGGCAGGTAACGCCCCTGCTTGGCCGGGTTGATATCGACCACCCGGTCCACCGCCACGCCGGCGCGTTGCAGGAACAGCGAATAGATCACGCCTTTGGACGAGGCGCCCCAGATCGCCGAACCCTGCTCGGGCGCGCCCTGGATGATCTGCACCGCGCGCTCGAGGCTGGCGGTGAAGTCGTCCGGCAAGGCCAGGCGCGGCACCGGTTGTTCCGGGGTCAGGCGCAACGTGGCGAGGTCCGCGACGATGTACAGGTATTGGCCTCCGAACAGGTGACCGGCCTCATGCACGGTACCGAACATCCGGCGCAGGTCGTCGAGGCGGAAGTAATTGACGTGCTCGTAGAACAGGTCGAACCAGGCGCGGTGTTCGAGAATCCAGTCGAAGCACGGCACCTCGATGTAGATCTGCCCGCCGCCCTGATTGGCTTCGGCGATCACCGCCAGAAAACTCAGCGGATCCTGAATGTGTTCCAGCACATGCCGCAGCACGATGGCGTCCGCCTCAAGGCCCAGACCTCGGGTGAACGGGGCCTTGATCACGTCGGCGTTCTCGCCTTCGTAGGCCGGGTCGATGCCGGTAATGCGGTAGCCCAGGCCTTTGAGCAGCTCGAGGAAATAACCTTTGCCGCAGCCGACTTCGATCAGCTCCTGACCCTTGAAGTGCCGGGCAATGATGCCCTCTACATCGCTCAGGTGCTTCTGGAACTGGCCGGAATGCGCCTGTTCGTTCTGGTAGTCGGCGTCGTAGCTGAGCTTGTCGGCGTCGAACGCCGCATTGAAGATCAGACCGCTGCGCTCATCCTGCACCAGCAGCATGTCGGCGCTGGCCGATGCCTTCGCCGATTCGGAATCGGCAAAGGTGCGGTTCTGCAGCACCGGCAGGTCGGTGACCCGATACAACTCGTGCCTCATTGCGGCTCTCCCAATAACTGTTGCAAGCGCTCGGTCACCGCCCAGAACGCCAGCGGTTCGTGTGTCGGATACGGGTAATGGCCGAGGTTCAGGCCGATGCTCGCGCCGCGCTCACGCACGTGCTGTTCGACCAGCGCCCGCACCGAAACCGGCTGGCCGCTGGCGCAGTTGATCGTGCCGTCGAAATCACGTTTGTGCAGGATCGCGGCGAGATGAGCGGCGGCATTTTCAATCGGCAGAAAATCGCGCAGCTGCTCACCCGCCGACATGTTGAACGTCGCATCGCCGGCATCGATTGCCCGATCCAGTGCCGCCAACAGACTGTTGGGGTTCTGCCCTTCACCGTGCAGATAGAACAGCCGTGCCCATTGCAGGGTGAACGAATGCTCTTGCTGCAAATTTTGCAGAAACAGGTGCAGCGTGTGCTTGGCCAGACCGTAAGGATTGGCCGGTTGCGCGTCGTTCTGTTCGCTCAACGGGCCGCTCTGCATGCCGTACTCGAAACAGGTGCCGGTCACCAGCACCTGCTTCACGCCCGCCTCTACCGCGCTTTTGATGAAGCGGTAGTCGGCCATCAGGTTGTGCTCGAAATGGAACAGCGCCCGATAGTTCGGCAACCCCGGCCAGGCCAGGTGCGCGAGTGCGTCGACGCCCTCGGTCAGCGCCGCGACGTTCAGATCCGCCGCGTGAATATCCGCGCTCACGAACTCGACGTCATTGATCCACGACATGGCCGCGGCTTTCTGCGCATCACGCGCCACCGCCCGCACGGTGCAACCACGGGCCAACAACGCCGCGACCAGATGACGACCGACGAAGCCCGTGGCTCCGGTGACCAGCACCTTCACAGCACGCTCAACTCAGGCACGGCGATCACGAAACGGCCGTCCCACTGACGCACTTGAGCCAGTTGCTGACTGACTTCATGCAGCAGGTTCCACGGCAGCACCAGCACGTAATCCGGCTTCTCGATGTCGATCTGCGCTGGCGCGACAATCGGAATGCGGCTGCCCGGCAAATACTTGCCCTGCTTGTGCGGGTTGGCGTCGGCGACCCAGGCCAGCAGATCCGGTTTGACCCCGGCGTAGTTGAGCAAGGTGTTGCCCTTGGCAGCGGCGCCGTAACCGACCACACGCTTGCCATCGGCCTTGGCCTGCAACAGGAAGCGCAGCAGATCGTGCTTGATGCGCTCGGCAGCCGGCGCCAGCGTCGCGTAGTACCCGGCGGTTTTCACCCCGGCATCGAGCTCGGCCTGCAACTGCTGTTGCACCGCTGGCTGCACGGCGCGGCGTTCGCCGTCCTTGCGCTGGACGAACACCCGCAGTGATCCGCCATGGGTGGTCAACTGGCTGACGTCGAACACTTCCAGACCGTTGCGCTCGCACAGCGTTTGTACGGCGGTCAACGACAGGTACGAATAGTGTTCGTGATACAGCGTGTCGAACTGCGCGCCCGCCATCAGCGTCAGCAATTGCGGGAATTCGAAAGTGGCGACGCCAGTCGGTTTGAGCAGCGCGGCGAAACCACCAAGGAAATCGTTGATGTCCGGCACATGAGCGAGCACGTTGTTGGCGGCCATCAGGTCGGCGGCCCAGCCTTCGCTTTTCAGCTGCGCGGCGGTGTCGCGACCGAAGAACAGTTCACGGATCTCCAGGCCTTTTTCCCGTGCCGCCTGCGCGGTGCTGCGGGTCGGCTCGACGCCCAGGCACTGGATGCCGCGACCGGCCACGTATTGCAGCAGGTAGCCGTCGTTGGCAGCGACTTCCACCACGCGACTGTCGGCGCTCAGACCGAAGCGTTCGACCATCTCGGCCACATAACGCTCGGCGTGGGCCAGCCAGGTGCTGGAGAACGAACTGAAGTAGGCGTATTCGGCGTCGAACAGGCTGTCGGCGGAGGTGTAATCCTCGGTCTGCACCAGCCAGCATTGCTCGCACACCGCGACTTTCAGCGGCACCCATTGTTCGGCCTGCTCCAGCCGATCGGCGTGCACATAGGCGTTGGACGGTGGCGAGGTGCCGAGGTCGATCAGCGGCAGGCTCAGCGGTGCGGCGCACCCACGGCAATTCATAGACGCACTCCAGCAAAGTGTTGATCGAGCGCGGGATGGCTGGAATCACGCGCTGACAAATTATTGACAGGCAACGGCCAGGCAATCGCCAGCCGTGGATCGTTCACCGACAGTCCGCCCTCGTGCTCCGGCGCGTAATCGGCGCTGTGCAGGTAAAGCAGTTCGGCGTCCTCGGTGAGGGTCTGGAAACCGTGGGCGAAGCCGGCCGGAATCAGCAGGCTGCGACCGTCGCCGGCCTTCAGGTGCTCGGCGTGCCAGTGCAGGAAGGTTTCGGAATCCGGGCGCAGGTCTACCGCCACGTCCCACACTTCACCGCGCAGGCAGGTGATCAACTTGGCTTCCGGTGCGTTGGCATTCTGATAATGCAGACCGCGCACGCTGCCCTTCTCGCGGGTGCAGGAATGGTTGATCTGGCGGATGTGAAATTCACTGCCGAACGCCTTCAGGCTGCCCTCGCAGAACAGCCGGGCGAAGTGCCCGCGCTGATCTTCGAAGCGTTTGTGCTGGACGCTGAACAACCCGGCCAGCGGCAACGGTTTCAAGGAAAACTCGCTCACAGCGCGCCCCGGTACAGGTTCAGTTGGCCGAGGGTCACGGTGCGCATGTCGTCGCCGTTCTGCCACGCCAGGTGCCAGTCGAGGGTCTGGGTCAGGCATTGCCGCAACGTCCAGCGCGGTTGCCAGCCCAGCACCTGACGGGCGCGGCTGCTGTCCAGACGCAGCAGACCGGCTTCGTGCAGGTCACTCTTTTCGAGGCGCAGGCCACGGGCCTGAGGCCAGCGGTTGGAGAGCAGTTCGACCACTTCGCCGACGCTGCACATGTCCGCTTCGCCCGGGCCGAAGTTCCACGCCCCGGCGTATTCCGGGCCGTCTTCATAGAGCCCGGCGACCAGTTGCAGGTAGCCGGCCAGCGGCTCCAGCGCGTGCTGCCACGGACGTACGGCTTGCGGATAGCGCAGGGTCACCGGCTCGTCGGCCGACCAGGCTTTCAGGACATCGGGAATCAACCGTTCAGGGGCGAAATCACCGCCGCCCAACACGTTGCCGGCGCGCGCGGTGGCCAGGGCCAGACCGTGCTCGGCGTACTTGTCGGCCGGGAAGAACGATGCCGCGTAAGACTGCGCCAGCAACTCGCAGCAGGCCTTGCTGCTGCTGTAAGGGTCGTGGCCACCGAGGGCTTCGTCCTCGCGGTACGGCCACAGCCATTCCTTGTTGGCGTAGACCTTGTCGGTGGTCACCAGCACGCAGGCCCGCACGCATCCGACCTGACGAATCGCTTCGAGCAGGTTCAAGGTGCCCATGACGTTGCTCGAATAAGTGCCGAGCGGATCGCGATAGCCTTCGCGCACCAGTGGCTGGGCCGCCAGGTGCAGGACGATCTCCGGCTCGGTGTCGGCGATGATCTCAAGCAAGGCGCCGAGGTCACGCAGGTCGCCGCGCTGATCGTTGATGCCTTCGCTCACGCGCGCCAGTTCGAACAGGCTCGGCTCGGTCGACGGGTCGAGGGAAAAACCGCTGACTTGCGCGCCGAGGCTTTGCAGCCACAGGGTCAGCCAGCTGCCCTTGAAACCGGTGTGACCGGTGACCAGAACCCGCTTGCCGCGCCAGAACTCAGGACTCAGGCCCATTGCTTCCATGGGGCCTCCCCGCTCTGCCACAGCGCTTCGAGATGGTTCTTGTCGCGCAGGGTGTCCATCGGATGCCAGAAGCCTTCGTGTTCGAAGGCCTTCAGTTGTTCGTCCTGGGCCAGTTGCGCCAGCGGCTCGGCTTCCCAAGTGGTCTCGTCGCCAGCAATGTACGACAGCACTTTTGGCGATAGCACAAAGAAGCCACCATTGATCCAGCCGCCGTCGCCGCGCGGCTTTTCGGTGAAGCCGAGTACCTGATCGCCCTGCCGCTCAAGGGCGCCGTAACGGCCCGGCGGCTGCACGGCGGTGACGGTCGCCAGACGGCCGTGGCCTTTGTGGTAGTCCACCAGTTGCGCAATGTTGATGTCGGAGACGCCGTCGCCGTAGGTGAAGCAGAACGCCTCTTCATCCTTGAGGTAACGGCCGGCACGCAGCAGACGGCCACCGGTCATGGTTTCCTCGCCGGTGTCGATCAGGGTGACGCTCCACGGCTCGCTGTAGTTCTGGTGCACGTCCATGCGGTTGTTGCGCATGTCGAACGTGACGTCGGAGGTGTGCAGGAAGTAGTTGGCGAAGAAGTCCTTGATCGCGTAGCCCTTGTAGCCGAGGCAGATCACGAAGTCGTGGATTCCGTGGGCGGAATACTGCTTCATGATGTGCCAGAGAATTGGCTTGCCGCCGATCTCGATCATCGGCTTGGGCTTGAGGTGCGACTCTTCACTGATGCGCGTGCCGAGGCCACCCGCCAAAATAACTGCCTTCATCGTCTCCCCTCTTCTACGTCACAGGGCTCGGCCCCGCTATTGCGGGCCTTTGCGGCTGAACCTTTGCCAGTCCGGGCGCAGGTGAATGACCGTGAGCGCTCGTTTTATGGCGATTTGAGGGGGACTTGCAGGAAACGCGCCAGCTCCGCCAGCCCTGCGTCGGCGGGAATTCAAGGCATGAAAAAAGGGATGAGACCGTTGCCGGACTCATCCCTTCATCAAGCTACTTCATTGAATCGGACAGATCAGCCAAACATCGCGAACCCATCGATCGTGGCCGGCAGATCGTAAACCTGGCCGTCAGCGGTCTGCAGATGCTCGATGTTGTTGTACCCACCCACATACCAGTCCACCAGTTTCACGCCATTGGCCGGCACACCGCTGCTGCCGTCATTGGCGCCATGCAAGTAGGCATCGTCGCCGACACGCGTGATGCTCAACTGACTGAGGTTGGCAATGGTGTTCATGATCAGGGTGTCGTTGTAGCTGCTGGCCATATCCTGAATGGATACCAGGCCGGGGGCATTCACCACATAGGTGTCATCGCCATCGCCACCAATCAGCGTATCGTTCTGCGGCGCCTCGCCATCCAGACCGGATGCCAGGCCACCGTAAAGAATGTCCGCACCTGCGCCACCGTGAATGAAATCGTCGCCAGCACCGCCTTCCAGAATGTTGTCACCGCCATCACCTTGCAGCACATCATTGAAATGGCTGCCACGCAGGTTTTCGATGTCGATGTACGTGTCGTAGAGGGCGATACCGCTCTGCGGGCCCCAGCCGAGGGAAACGCTCAAACCCTCAGTGCTGTCTTCGTAACTGACGGTGTCGACACCGGCTCCGCCTTCGAAGCGATCGGCACCCGCGCCGCCGAGCAGGACGTCATTGCCGGCGCCCGAAACGATGACGTTGTCCCCGTCATTACCGTAGCCCGTAAAGTCTGCGGTGCCGGTATACGTCATTTTTTCAATGAACGGATCCATGTGCATCGACGACAGGCTGGTGTACACATGGTCGGTACCACCAAAGAGATCCGTCTCGACGATGCTCACACCGGCGCTGTTGATGATGTACACATCGTCGCCTCTTCCGCCTTCCAGCGTTACGCCCGCGACGTTGGCGGTGAATCGGTCATCGAACGAAGTACCGATGACTTTCTCGACGTTCAGCAACGTGACATCCGGACCCGCTTGCTGACCAATGCCGATATTGACGCCATCCCAGGAGTGACGGTAGCTGACGGTGTCGTAGCCATCGGCGCCATCCACGATCATCGCGTTATCGAGCAGATACACCACGTCATCGAAATTCGATCCCTGAATCGCCTCGATGCCGGTGAAGGTGTCGCCAGCAGCGATGGTCAATGCATCGTAGTTCTCGAAGTCCTGGACTCTCACGCCCTCGAGACTATCGAAATAGCTGACAGTATCGAAGCCTTCGCCACCCACGAAGTGATCGGCGCCGGCGCCACCCCACAGCCAGTCGTTGCCGACGCCACCGATGATCTCGTTGTCGCTGGCATTGCCGTAACCCTTGAAATCACCCGTGCCCGTGAACGTCAGCTTTTCAATGAAGGAGTCCATCTTGATGGCATTGAGGCTGGTGCGCAGTTCGTCGTAGCCGAGGCCGTTTTCTTCGATGATGGTCACACCTTCGGCGTCGACGATGTACACATCATCGCCACCGCTGCCTTCCAGCGTCACACCTGCCACGGAAGCGGAGAATGTGTCGTTGTGATAAGTACCGAATACCTTTTCCACCGACAGCAACGTATCGACTTTGCCATCAGGCCCGCTGACCGTTGTCGCGCCAGCGCCAGACTCGACGCTGATTCCCGCCCCCATGGCAAAATAGTTCGCCGTATCAAAACCTTCACCGCCATCCAGCACGTCTGATCCCGCAGTGGCGAACAGCAGATCATCCGACTCCATTCCATAGAGTTCGTCATTGCCATCGGTGCCCCACAGGCCGTCCGCATCACTCGTTCCATTCACTACTGACATTTGCGTCTTCCTTGCGTTGTTGTTGAATCGGGAAACCTGCCTCCCGGGCACAAGCCGATCACGCCAGCAGCAACCGTCCGAGGTCAGCGAATAGAGAAGTATCGACAGGAAAATCCCGTTGCTTGAGGCCCCCCGATTAAAAAGTATCGATACTGATACAAACAGAATGTTGAAGACGCAAAAAAGGCGACTCGAAAGTCGCCTTTTTTTCAGCAGTGCCGATCAGTCCGCCAGCCAGCCGTTTTCCCAGTACCGCAGGTTGTCGCCGCGCAGCACGTAGTCACGCAGTACGACTTCACGCAGCTGATCACCCATGCGGTAACTGGCATCCGGATCGGCCAGGTGCATGCGGATCGCTTGCAGCCACTCTTCGGTGGAGTTGGTCTTGACCCGGGTGCAGGGCAAGTAGCCTTGATAGGCCTCGGTATCGGTGCAGACCACCGGATAACCGCACGCGCCATACTCCAGCAGGCGCAGGTTGCTCTTGCAGTCGTTGAAGATGTGGAACTCCAGCGGTGCCAGCGCCAGATCAAGGTTGAGGCTGGCCAGTTTCGCCGGATACACATCCAGCGGGATCACGCCGTGGAACTCGTGCATGTACGGACGCAAGTCGTCCGGGCACATGCCGAAGAACACCCAGTCGACCTCGTTCGCCAATTCGCGAACCACATCGGCAATCACCGCCAGATCACCGTGGTGACTGGTGCCGCCACCCCAGCCAACGCGCGGCTTTTTCGAGGTGCGACGCTGGCTGCGCAGGTCGGTCCACAAATGCTGCGACAACATGTTCGGTACGACCCGGATGTCGTGATGCATGTCCGACAGGACATTGGCCAGCGGCTGGGTAGACACCACCACACGATCGCAAAGACCGATCGCCCGCCGCACCAACCGCTCCATTTCGTGCTTGTTCGGCATGTTGCGGATGTGCGCGTTGCGATGAGGGACATCGATGACATAGTCATCGAGCTCGTAGATCCGCCGGGCGTTGAAAAAGTTCTTCAACGGTGGAATTTCCTCGATGGCACCTTCCGAGTAGCGCCCCTGCAATACGATCACGTCGGGCGACTGGCGCTCGATATCGATGATCGAAGGCAAGCCGTAGCAGATCCGCCCTTCGGCACGATTGGCCGCCTCAAGCTCGATCATCGGCTGGCTGATGCGGTAGTGACCGATGGCGGAAGCGTTGATCGGTACCGCCAGTACGTTTGGCAACTGCGTGCGCGAAAACGGGCTCCAACCGGTACGCAGGCCCGGCTCCAGACTGAAGCTGGAAGCGCCGACACCCTGCACTGCCAGATTGACGTTGAACGCAGGATCGCGCGCGATCAGCGGCAACCAGCGTTTGTAGAACGTCTCGTGCTCCTGAAACTGCTGTTGCTGCTCTTCTGCCGTGGCCTCGCTCGTTGGCCGCGCGCCCAGCGCCAGTTTGGCGTAAGGCGTCCAGACCACCAGGTAACCTTCCCGCCCCACACGCAGACAAAGATCCGCCACATTGAGGGCCTGCGCCAGGTCCTGCTCGTCGAGCCCGTCGACAGCCTCGAACACAGCCTTGCGAATCATCAGGCAATCGCCGCCGACAGCACTCAGGTCATGCACCGCCTGCAAGCGGAACATGTACCCGTCTGCCTGCAACGTTTGACCATAAAAGGGCAATCCCACGGCACCCTGCATGCCCAGAATCAGGCCGGCATGCAGCACGCAACCGTCCGGATTGTAGACCTTGGCGCCGACCACCCCGACTTCCGGGCGCTGCGCATGATTGAGCAGTTCGTCCAGCCAGTCGGACTGGGTGATCACTGCAAAGGAATTGAGCATCAGCACGTATTCACCGCGCGCCTGCCCTACCGCAAAGTTGAGCGTGGCGGCTGCGTTGCCCTGCTGAGCGAAATTCAGCACGCGAACCCGGTCGCTGCCCAGTTGCGCCATGCCGTCCAGCCAGGCCAGCGCTTCGACGCTGGTGCTGCCGTTGTCCACCAGCAGCAGCTCATATTCGGTGTAGGCGGTTTTTTCCAGCAACGTCTCGACGCAGCGCTGCAAGGCGGCAGTCTGATCCCTGGTCACGATGATGACCGAGACCAGCGGACGCCGTGCGTGGTGATAGTCGACGCGATTGAGCAGCTCGGAGCTGCCACGGCGAATGTCATGGGCCAGCCCGAGCCGTTGCAGATGCGCTTCGAGCACGCACGGATTCTGTTCGATGACGCCCGGGTCCATGAGCCATTTGGACAGGTCGAACGGCGACTCCAGCATGACCTCGGCGATGTGGCCGACAACCTGAGTGCCATCGTTCTCGACCAGTCGCCACAGCACATCGTGCGGCGCCAGTTGAGCGAAGTCAGGAGCGAAACCACCGAGCGCCAGAAAACGCTCGCGCTCGAACGCCAGTGCCCGCCCGACATAAGGGTAGCTGCGCATCAGGTCGAGATTGAAATCCGGCTTGAACGCAGGCTCTGCCGACTCCCCGTTACGCAAACTGCCCTCGTCGCTGTACAGGCACTTGAGCGACGGGAAATGCACGATACGCTCGGCCATGACCAGCAACGCCGGCGCCACCGGACGATCACCGGCCTGCAGCAGGTAGAACCAGTCGGCGCCCTCCAGTTGCGGCAGCAGCGTATTGATCTGCTCCATGCCGTCGTCTTGCAGGGGCATGCGGAACACTCGCCCGTCCAGCTCGGTATCGGTACACGAGGCCGACAGGACAAGAATCAGCTCCGGTGGATAATCCTGAGCGGCAAGCGACGCCAGCGTGCGTTCGACACCGTCACGACTGCCCTGCCCGTCGATAATGATCGGCACGATCCGTGGCTGATGCGACCAGCCGGCGAGAGTTTCCGGCAGTAATGTGCGCTGACCTTCGGTCAGCACCCGGCAACTGAGCCACTGCGCGTAGAGCTCGGCGAAACTCCAGCTGTCGATGCCGACGCTCCACTCCTGGCGGCTCTGCTTGGTGCCGAGGGTGCGACTGAGCGGCAACTCTTCCCAGACCCGAGGCTGCTCATCGGACTTGGCCAGTGGAATGTAACGAACCCAGCCCGGCGCAGGTGCCGACTCGCCGCTGCGGGCCTTGAGCATCTGCGTCATCCACTCACGCTCGACCTCAAGCGCATCCTTCATCGGCTGTTGCGCACTCAGGCGTTCCGGGTACAGCCGCTCGGCGCTGAGTACGTTGTTGGACACGGCCAGATTGCCGCGCCGCAGCAGGCAGACATACAGGGCAAAATCCAGCGACGCGACAAAGCAGTGACCGTCCTGAGTCAGGGCCGGCAACAGCTCTTCAACGTCGGCACGCCGGAACAGCGCGTTGGTGAAGCCACCGAGGACGTTGACCGGGAATTTCTCGAAGATGCCCAGCAGGTCGTCGCCCTTGAACAGTCCGCTGTGCGGCGACAATGAGGTGTTTTCCAGGCGCGCCGGCAGGATGATGTCTTGTGCATCCCAGAACAATCGCTGAGCCAGCACCAGGCTGACCTCTTCACGCAACATTTCCTGGGCCTGCTGCCGGATGCAGTCGGCATACAAGTGATCGTCGTCGCACAGGAACTTGATGAATTCGCCCTGCGCCTGACTCAGGCAGGCCTTGAGGTTGCCGATCATTCCCAAGGTGCGCGGATTGCGCACGTAGCGCACCTCGACGCCGGACTCCTCGATGACCGACGCAACGATGCGTTCGATCTCGGGACCCTGACTGTCATCGCAGACGATGATTTCCAGAGGGCTGTAAGTCTGGCTGACGGCACTGTTCAATGTCCGCTCGAAAAAGCGCGGGTTGAAGGCAGGGATGACCAGACTGACAAGGGGAAGTGAATTCACGGCGGACTCGCAAGCGGCGGGAACCCGCCCGGAACAGCGAGCCCTTTGAAGCCGCAGAAAAAAACAAAGGATACAGAGCGATCGGAGCAAGCGGGCGCTTGCGCGCCCGCTCAGGCATCAGATCTTGTTGAACAGCCCCAGTTGGGAGATTTTGCTGAACGCCAGTTGCGAGGCCTGCAGCATGGTCTGCTGCAAGGTCAGGCGGGTCATCACTTCGGCCGGATCCGAATCACGGATCGTGCCCTGGGTGTTGGCGTTTGCCAGCTGCAGGCTCTGGTTGGTGGTGCTCTGGTCGTCCAGCGATTGCCCGCGGGCACCGATGGAGGTTACCGCGCTGCCGATCTGGTTGGCGGCGCTGTCGATGTTGCCGAGGCCGGCCTCCATCGCGCCCTGGAATTTCTGCTTGGCTACCGGGTCACCGTCGATCGGGGTGTTCAGTGCCGTGACCATCTGACCCAGGGTGTCGAGCACGTTCTGGGTCTGGTGGTTGTTGGACTGGATCGAGAACTGGTCACCGGCCGCAGGCGTGCCACCGAGGGCGAAGGTCACACCCGCGGCCGTGGCGTTGCCGCCAGCTACGGTACCCGACGAGATCGGCTTGCTGTCGGCGGTGACAGGCGCCGCGTACAGGTCGAACGCGGTGGCGCTGGTGAATTTCAGGACTGCGCCGCCGCCCGACGGGAAAGCCGCGTCATAGGCTGCCTGGTTGGTCACGCTGGAGCCGGTGATGACCGCGGTCGACGGGTTGCCCGGACTGCGCGAAGCGGTGAACGAGTCCGGCGAAGCCGACAGCTGGAAGCTGTGACCGGCAATGACCGCGTCCGGGTTGGTATCGCCGGCCTTGAGGTTGATGTTCAACTTCATGTCGACGCCACGGAAGCTGACGGTCTGGTTGGCGCCGTTGCTGTTGCTGATCAGACCGTTCTGGCTGGCCTCGGAAGTCACGTCGTTGCCCAGGGCATCGGTGATCTTCAGCTGAGTGCTGCTGATGAAGTCCACGGTGTAAGGCTGACCGGCCGCAAACTTGGAATTGTAGGTGGCAGCGGTGCCGACCGTACCGTTGGTCAGCACCACGCGACCGTCATCGACGGCCGGAGCCGTCATGGTGGTCTGGGTGCGGCTGGTGTTGATGGTCTGCTGGAACGCATCCCAACCGGTGGTGTTGGTGGCCACCGACATGCCGTCGCCAATGCCCAGGTTGATCTGGGTCTGGTCACCGTTGTAGGTGTAAGTGCCATCGGCGTTCTGCGAGTACGGCGCGGTATCGGTCTTCGAACCGGAGAACAGGTAATTGCCGTTGGCATCCTTGGAGTTCATCAGGCCCAGTACTTGTTGCTGGATCTGGCTCAGTTCGGCGGCGTAAGCCTGGCGGTCCTTGTCGGTGGCGATGCCGTTGTTGGCTGCCAGGCCGATTTCCTTGGCGCGCTGCAAGGCATCGGTGATGGCCGTCAGCGTGGATTCCTGAACGGTCAGCGAGCTCTTGGTGGTATCGATGTTGCCTTTGTACTGATCGAGCATCGCGGCCTGCTGGCCGAGCTTCAGCAAGCGACCGGCACCGATCGGATCGTCGGCGGCGGTGTTGATGCGCTGCAGGCTGCTGGCTTCGTTCGCGGTCGCGACAGCCTTGCTGTAGTTGCGCTGATATTGAGCTGCTTGCGTCGCGTAATACTGAGCGGTGGAAATGCGCATGAATTACGACTCCTTAAAGACTGTTGATCAGCGTGGCGAAGGTTTCCTGCGCAGCCTTGATGATCTGCGAAGACGCTGTGTAGTACTGCTGATACTTGACCAGGTTGCCGGTCTCTTCGTCCAGGTTGACCTGAGACAGCGAATCACGCGCACCCTGCGCCTGCTCCAGAATGGCCGTGGTGGCTTCGATGTCGGACTTGCTTTGAGCGGCCTTGGTACCGACGTTGGTCACCAGTTTGTTGTAGGCGTCGGTCAGGCTGATGCCCTTGCTGCCCGAGCCGGTGTCCACGGTCTGCTTGGTCTGCAGGCCGACCAGCGCCTGGGCGTTGCGGTTGTCCGAAGACGCCGCGCCGGTCAGGCTCATGGTGAAGGTTTCGCCGGCTTTCGGCGTCGCGCCCACGGTGGTCTGCACGGTGAAGGTTTTCTGCACGTTCGGCGTGACGCTGGTGTCCATCACCGGAGCGCCGGTGGAGTCGACCATGCCGATCTTCAGGTTCAGGGTGTTGGCCTGCCCCGGCACGATGGTCCCGGTACCGATGGTGTTGCCCTTGGCGTCGACCATGTTGTACGACTGGCTGCCGCTGGCAACCGCGCCGAACACCAATTTGACCGGGGTCGAATATTTGAGCGCGTTCTGCAACTCGGCCTGAGAGGTCGGGTTGTAGATGTCGATGGTGTCGGTCAGCGTCGGCTGGGTGTAGGTGCCGGAATTATTGGTGCTGGCCACGCCGGTCAACGGTGCTGCTGCCGCGATTTTTTTCGGGTCGGTGAGCACGGTCTGGATGCTCGAAGCCGCGCCACGGGTCGGGGTCACCTTGAAGGTGTCACCGGCGCTCAGGGCACCGCCATTGAGGGCCAGGGTGAAGCCGTCGATGACCGGAGGCGGCGTGGTCGTGGTGCTGAACGACCCCATGTCGGTACCGTCCGAGCGCTTGACCGTGTAGTTGGTCGCGCTGGTGAAAGTGACCTGGTAATCGTTGGTGGTCAGCTTGCCGGTGTCCTTGATGGTGACGTCAAGGTTGCCCGAACCTGCGCTGTTGCCCGCCTGGGCAATGCTGCGCTGACTGATCAGCGCGGCGCTGTTGATGTTGTTGAAAATCGCGGCGCCGAAGTCACCGTTCTTGTCGATGCCCTGGGCTTGTTGACGGTTGACCTGATCGGCGATCACCAGCGCCACGCGACCCAGCTCGTTGAGCGACGGGTCGAGCACTTCCTTGCGATAGCTCAGCAGACCGCCGATTTCGCCACCGCTGATCACCGAAGTGATGTCGATGGTGCTCGAACCGCGATCCATCTGAATGCCCATGCGCGACGGGTCATCCTTGCTCGGTACGGTGCTCAGGGTGTTGGTGGTGTTACCGACAACCAGCGGCTGACCGCTGCCGACGTAAACGTCGAAGCTGGTGCCGCGCTCGACGACCTGCGCGCCGACCAGTTGCGAGAGCTGGCGCACGGCTTCGTTACGGGTGTCGAGCAGATCGTTCGGCTGACCGCCGCTGGTGGAAATCTCGCCGATCTTCTGGTTGAGATTGGCAATCGAGGTGGCCAGTTTGTTGACCTGAGCCGCCATGTCGCCAAGGTTGCCGTTGATCGTGGTGTTCTGGTCGTTGAGCTGCTTGGCCAGTGCATTGAAGCGGCTGGTCAGGGCTTGCGCGCCGGTCAGCACCGATTGACGCGAAGTGTCGTCGGTGGCCGAGGTCGATACGCCCTGCATCGAGGTAAAGAACTTCTGCAGCACGCCGGTCAGGCCGGTGTTGGTGTCAGACAGCGAGCCGTCCAGTGCTGTCGCCTGCGCGCCATAGGCGTCGGCTTCACTGCTCAGCGAGGTGGCGGTGTGCAGCTGCGATTCGAGGTAGGAGTTGTACACCCGGCGCACGTCGGCGAGGGTCGTACCGGTACCGATGAACACGTTACCGTACTGAATCGAGGACTTGGTGCCCTGCACGGTTTGCTGGCGCGAATAACCGGCGGTGTCGACGTTGGCAATGTTGTTACCTGTCACAGCCAGAGAGGACGAACTCGCGGCCAGCCCCGACATCCCGATATTGAGCAAACTCATGATTCAAACCTTACCTTGTGTTTATAAGGGCGTTGTTGAAACGCCGGCCGCAGCGTAGTTCTGATTGACCGTCATCTGCCTGGCAATCTGCGAAATCTTCGTCGCGTAGTTCGGGTCGGTCGCGTAACCGGCCTTTTGCAATTCGCGTACAAACTGTTCTGGGTTATCGGCCGACTTCAGCACATCTTGATAGCGATTATTGCTCTGCAGCAAAGTCACCAGATCGTGGAAGCTGTCCTTGTACGAGGCGTAGGAACGGAACTCGGCCGTCTCCTTGACCATCTGCCCGTTGCGGAATTCGCTGGTGATCGCCCGGGCCGAATCACCCTTCCAGTTGCTGCTCGCCTTGATGCCAAACAGGTTGTGACTGCTGCTGCCGTCCTGGGCGCGCATGACCGATTTGCCCCAACCGGTTTCCAGCGCGGCCTGAGCCACCAGATAACGCGGATCGACGCCAATGCGTGCGGCGGCTTCCTGGGCCATCGGCAGCATGGTGTTGACGAATTGGTCGGCGTTGCTGAACGCGCGCTTGGCGGGAGCCAGCGGGATCTGCGCCATCGCGCGGCCGTAAATCTGCATCTGTCCGCCGGAGGCCTTGTCTGCCTCGGCGCGGTCCAGCCAGTCGCCGTTGTACAGCGGGCCGGAACCGGTAACAGCGGCGGTCGTGGCGCGTTGCGGCAGTTGAGTGGCCGCTGCCGGCGTGGCCGACGGCACCAGACCGGCGAGCAAGCGATCCGCCAGTTTCGGCGGCAATGCCAGACGACGCTGGTTGATCATTTCCATGTCGTTGCGATGGGTCAGCTCGGTGTTCGGCGCATGCACCGAACGCGACGCCCACAACGGACGTTCGCCATTGAGTCGCGACAACGGGCCATTGGTGGCCACGGTGCCGGCGGCAATCGGCGTCGCCACGGCAGCGGCCTTGGCTTTGGCTTCTTCCTGCTTGGCGGCGGATGCGGCCGCAGCCTCGCCCGGCGCCATCGGTTTGTTCTTCGACATCTGACGCATCAGCACGTCGGCCAGACCGATACCCCCACCCTCGCGGGACATGGAGACCGCCAGTTGCTGGTCGTACATTTCCTGATACTGCTTGGCGGCCGGCGTGTTGAGCGGGTTGTCCTGGCCCAGCGCTTCGGTGGCCGAACGCATCGACTTGAGCATTTCACCGAGGAACAGCGATTCGAATTCCTGCGCAACCTTGCGCATGTTGCCGTCGCTGTTCTTGTCGCCGACTTTCAACTGATTCAGACGATTGAGGTCGGAGTACGAACCCGAATCGCTGCTGCTGACCAGACCGCTTTTGCGCATATCCATGGTCGCCGTCCTCAGATCACGATCAGGTCGGCTTGCAACGCGCCGGCCTGCTTCAGTGCTTCGAGAATGGCCATCAGGTCACCCGGTGCTGCGCCGACCTGGTTCACCGCCCGGACGATCTCGTCGAGGGTGGTGCCCGGGCCGAACTTGAACATCGGCTTGGCTTCCTGTTCGGCATTCACCCGCGAGCGCGGCACCACGGCGGTCTGGCCGTTGGACAGCGGGCCCGGCTGGCTGACGATCGGGTCTTCGGTGATGGTCACGGTCAGGCTGCCGTGGGTCACGGCGGCCGGCGAGACCTTCACGTTCTGGCCGATGACGATGGTGCCGGTACGCGAGTTGATGATGACTTTCGCCACCGCCTGACCCGGATCGACTTCGAGGTTTTCCAGAATCGACAGGTAGTCGACACGCTGGCTCGGATCGAGTGGCGCGGTCACACGAATGGAACCACCGTCGATGGCCTGGGCAACACCAGGGCCGAGCATGTCGTTGATCTTGTCGACGATGCGCTTGGCGGTGGTGAAGTCGGAACGGTTGAGGTTCAGCGTCAGGCTGTTGCCCTGGTTGAAACCGCTCGGCACCGAACGCTCGACCGACGCACCGCCAGGGATGCGACCGGCCGACGGAACGTTGACGGTGATCTTCGAACCGTCACGGCCTTCGGCATCGAAACCGCCGACCACCAGGTTGCCCTGGGCGATGGCGTAGACGTTGCCGTCGATACCCTTGAGCGGGGTCAGCAACAGGGTGCCGCCGCGCAGGCTCTTGGAGTTACCGATGGACGAAACGGTGATGTCGACCTGCTGACCCGGTTTGGCGAACGCCGGCAGATCGGCACTCACCGACACCGCCGCGACGTTTTTCAGCTGCACGTTGCCCGATCCCGGCGGCACCTTGATGCCGAACTGCGAGAGCATGTTGTTGAAGGTCTGCAGGGTGAACGGGGTCTGCGTGGTCTGGTCGCCGGTGCCGTTGAGGCCGACCACCAGGCCATAGCCGATCAACTGGTTGGAACGCACGCCAGAGATACTGGCGATGTCCTTCAACCGTTCGGCTTGTGCATTGAAGGCCGCCGACAGCAACAGCGCAGCCACCATAAAGCTTTTCAGATTCAACGTAGCCACCTAGAAAGGGAACAGCGGGCTGAGGAAGAAACGGTCGAACCAGCCTGGCTGACTCGCATCGGCAAACGAACCGGTGCCCGAGTAGGTGATGCGCGCATCGGCGACCCGGGTCGAGGACACGGTGTTGTCGGTGGCAATGTCATCGGCGCGCACGAGGCCGGCGATCCGCACCAGCTCGTCGCCAGTGTTGAGGGTCATCCACTTCTCGCCACGCACGGCGATGATGCCGTTGGGCAGCACGTCGGCGACGGTCACGGTGATCGAGCCGGTCAGGGTGTTGCCCTGGGCGGCCTTGCTGTCACCCTTGGTCGCGCGGTCGCCGCTGTAGCCGACGTCAAGGCTCAGGTCGTTACCGCCCAACGGGTTGTTGGTGGTGCCACTGCCGCCGAACAGCGACGTCAGGCCGATGCCGGTCTTGCTGTTCTTGGCCACCTGCGAGTTGGCGTTTTTGCTGGCCTGGGTCTTCTCGTTCAGGGTGATGGTGATGATGTCACCGACCCGGAACGCCTTGCGGTCGCTGTACAGGTTCTGCTCGAAACCGGCCTGATAGATCGAGCCGTTGTTGGCGGCCGACGGCAACGGTGTGCGCGGCAACACCGGGGCGTAGTAAGGATCATTGGGCTTGGGCGTCGGAGCGACGCAGCCCGCGAGCGAGACGACCCCACTCAATGCCACAACAGATACAAAGCGCTTCATGACCCTTACCTCACGGTGTTGCAGGCGACCTCATGGCCGCCTCATAGACTTGATTACAGATTCTGCGTTACGAACGAGAGCATCTGGTCGGCGGTGGAGATCACCTTGGAGTTCATCTCGTACGCGCGCTGGGTGGTGATCATGTTGACCATCTCTTCCACGGTGCTGACGTTGGAGGTTTCCAGGGTGTTCTGCAGGGTGGTGCCGAAACCGTTCAGGCCCGGAGTACCGACTTGCGGCGCACCGGAAGCGGCAGTTTCCAGGAACAGGTTGTTGCCCACCGCTTGCAGACCGGCCGGGTTGATGAAGTCGGCGGTTTGCAGGTTGCCGATCACTTGCGACGCGGCGTTGCCGGCAACGGTGATCGACACGGTGCCGTCACGGCCCACAGTGAAGGTCTGGGCGTTGTTCGGGATGACAATCGCCGGCTCCAGGGCGAAACCGCTGGCGTTGACGATCTGGCCGTTGGAGTCGAGGTGGAAAGTACCGTCACGGGTGTAAGACGTGGTGCCGTCCGGCTGCAGGATCTGGAAGAAACCGCGACCGTCGATGGCCATGTCCAACGGCTGCTCGGTGGTTTGCAGGCTGCCGGCGGTGAAGTTTTTCTGGGTGCCGACGATGCGCACACCGGTACCCACTTGCAGACCCGACGGCAGTTCGCTGTCCTGGGTCGACTGGGCGCCAGGCTGACGCTTGATCTGGTACAGCAGGTCCTGGAACTCGGCGCGGTCACGTTTGAAACCCGTGGTCGACACGTTCGCCAGGTTGTTGGAAATGGTGGTCAGGTTGGTGTCCTGGGCGGACAGACCGGTTTTGGCAACCCATAGAGCCGGAAGCATTCGATTCTCCTCGTGCGCCTGTTTTACGGCGCGACGTTCTGATAATTAGCTGATCTGCAAGACCCGAGCCATGGCCTGGTCGTCGTCTTTGGCGGTGTTCATCATCTTGACGTGCAATTCGAACTGCTTGGCCAGGGCCAGCACCGACGTCATTTCTTCCACGGCATTGACGTTGCTCGACTCCAGGAAACCCGACACCAGTTTGACGTTGGCATCGGCCGGCGCAGGCTGGCCGTCCTTGGTGTAGATCGAACCGTCCAGGCCCTTGTTCATGTTCTTGATGTCCGGGTTGACCAGCTTGATGCGGTCGACTTCAGCCATGACGCGCGGGCCCTCGCCCATCGCACGAATACTGATGGTGCCGTCTTCACCGACTTCCACCTGCTGCTCCGGCGGCACGGCGATCGGCCCGCCATTGCCCATGACCGGCATGCCGTTGCCGGCACGCAACACGCCGAGGGCGTCGATATTGAGGCTGCCGGTGCGCACGTAGCTTTCACCGCCATTAGGGTTCTGCACGGCGATCCAGCCGTTGCCCGACACGGCGACGTCGAGGTCGCGTCCGGTCTGCACCAGCGAGCCCGGCGTGAAGTCGGTGGCGGGCCGTTCGCTCATGGCAAACGCACGCGCCGGAAAGCTGTCACCGAACACCGGCATCGAACGCGCCTGCTCCAGGTCGCGCTGAAAACCATTGGTGGAGATGTTCGCCAGGTTGTTGGCATGAGCCTTTTGCGCCAGTGCGTTCTGGCTGGCGCCGGTCATTGCCACATAAAGGTACTTGTCCACACTCTTTCCTCTGCATGCCGGACGTTTGCCGCCCACCGCTGTACTGCTGAGCCATAAGCAATTTGCAGACCAACTTTTTTCTGGCGGCCGAGGGCCCGGTAAACAAAGGACTTGAGGGATTTTGTGGAGAGGAGGGAAATGTATCGAAGACGAAAAACCGGCGGTGTCATGCCGCTGGGCGGCAAACACCTGACCCGGCCGTAATCACTCTGACGCGTCCTTGCCGACTTCATACTCACGCAGCTTGTTGGCAATCGTGGTGTGCGAAACCCCGAGCCGCTTGCCCAGTTGCCGACTGCTCGGATGCTCGGAGTACAAACGCTCCAGCACCGCTTTCTCGAAGCGCCCGACAATCTCGTCCAGCCCGCCTTCGAGAGAGAAATCGCCAAGCGGCTGACGCACACCGTAATCCGGCAAGCGAATGTGCTCGGCCTTGACCGTGCCGCCGTCGCACAGAGAAACCGCCTGGAACAGCACGTTCTCCAGCTGCCGCACGTTGCCCGGCCAATGGTAGTGACTGAGCCGGTCCATCGCCGCCGGCGCCAGTTTCGGCAGCGGGCAGCCGATCTGCCGGCTGGCCTGATCGAGGAAGTGCTCCACCAGCGGCGTCAAACCGTCGAGGCATTCGCGCAGTGGCGGGATGTGCAGCGACAGCACGTTCAAGCGGTGATACAGATCCTGGCGAAACTCGCCTCGTGCGCACAATTCCGACAGGTCGACCTGGGTTGCGCAGATCACCCGCACATCGAGGTAAACCTCTTCATCACTTCCCACACGACGGAAGCAGCCGTCCTGCAGGAAGCGCAGCAATTTCACCTGCAAGCGCGGGCTCATTTCGCCGACGCCATCGAGAAACAATGTGCCGCCCGCCGTCAGTTCCAGCAGCCCGAGCTTGCCTTCGGCCCGCGCGCCTTCAAAGGCACCGGGGCCATAGCCGAACAATTCGGTCTCGGCCATCGACTCCGGCAATCCCGCGCAGTTGAGCGCCATCAACGGCGACTGACCGCGCGGGCTCGCCAGGTGGCAGGCCCGCGCCAGCAATTCCTTGCCGGTACCGGTTTCGCCCTCGATCAACAGCGGCGCATCCAGTGGCGCCATGCGTCGTGCTTCGCGCACCACTGCCGCCATCACTTTCGAACTCTGGAAGATGCTGTCGAAGCCACGCAGCTCCTGCTTGCGCACGTTATAGATGCGCTCGCCGACGCGGTCCGCGCGATGCAAGGTCAGCACGGCACCGGCCATCGCCTCGCTGTCGTCATGTTCCGATTGCAGCGGGGCGATGTCGGCCAGAAAGATGTCGCCCTTGACCTTGACCCGCATGCCGTTGATTCGCGATTTATTGGCGCGCACCAGTTCCGGCAGGTCGAAATCCTCGGCGTAACGGGACAACGGAATCCCCGGCACCTCGTCCACCCGCACCCCGAGCAACTGCGCCGCCGCCCGGTTGGCCGCCACGATGGAGCCGCCCATGTCGATCGACAGCACCGGAAACTCCAGCGCGCCGAGCAGCGCATTCAACTCCATGTGCCGCCGCTCGCTGGGCATCAGCCCTACCCGCTTGACGCCGAACACCCCGGCAATCGCCTCGAACTTGGGTCGCAGCGCCTGGAACTGAATGTTGATCAGATTCGGGCAATGCAGGTAGATCGCGTTGCCGTGCTCACCGCCCACCTCGCCACGGGCGACGTTGATCCCGTACTCCACCAGCAGATTGAGAATGTCGCGCAGGATGCCGATGCGGTTCTGGCAGTGGACTTTGATACGCATATAAAGGCCCGAAACAGGTGAAGAGGCGGTCTGGCGCCGGAATTTTCTGCGCAACGCGCAAGATAGTCGTCAAGATTATGTGACAGCCATGAGCCTTTTCAAACCCGACAGCCACCGCAAACACGACTTATCGCACGAAGCGTAACGAAAATTTTACGAATTAAAGAGACTTTTCCTACTCGACCGCTCTTCAACCTGCTGTAACAACGAACGTTCCGGGGTATTTCTCAGTCCATCGCAGGACATAACAAGAACGAAATTCCCCTCGCAGGAGAGCAGTATGAAGCAGACGCAATACGTGGCCCGCGAGCCCGATGCGCAAGGTTTTATCGACTACCCCGCCGAAGAACACGCGGTGTGGAACACGCTGATCACCCGCCAGATGAAAGTGATCGAGGGTCGCGCGTGCCAGGAATACCTGGACGGTATCGAAAAACTCGGTCTGCCCCACGACCGCATTCCGCAACTGGGCGAGATCAACAAGGTGCTCGGCGAGACCACCGGTTGGCAGGTTGCCCGCGTCCCGGCGCTGATCCCCTTCCAGACCTTTTTCGAACTGCTCGCCAGCAAGCAGTTTCCGGTGGCCACGTTCATTCGCACCCGTGAAGAACTGGACTACCTGCAAGAGCCGGACATTTTCCACGAGATCTTTGGCCACTGCCCGCTGCTGACCAACCCGTGGTTCGCCGAATTCACCCACACCTACGGCAAGCTCGGCCTGCAGGCGACCAAGGAAGAACGCGTTTACCTGGCGCGTTTGTACTGGATGACCATCGAGTTCGGCCTGGTCGACACCCCGCAAGGTAAACGCATCTACGGCGGCGGCATCCTTTCCTCGCCAAAAGAAACCGTTTACTCGCTGTCGGACGAGCCCGAGCATCAGGCCTTCGATCCGCTGGAAGCCATGCGCACGCCGTATCGCATCGACATTCTGCAACCGCTGTATTTTGTCCTGCCGAACCTCAAGCGCCTGTTCGACCTGGCCCACGAAGACATCATGGCCATGGTCAAGCAAGGCATGCAGTTGGGTCTGCACGCACCGAAGTTTCCGCCAAAACCGAAAGCCGCGTGACCCGCGACTTTTGCTTACAAGTGAGTCTGTCAGTCGTCGCCACTTTGGTTTAGCGTGGCGACACTGACCGCCAATATAAAAAAACACCTTCAGATTTCAGGAAGTCCACCATGTCCACTTTGAACCAAGCCCATTGCGAAGCCTGCCGTGCCGATGCCCCACAAGTCAGCGATGAAGAACTGCCGATCCTGATCAAGCAGATCCCTGACTGGAACATCGAAGTGCGTGACAGCATCATGCAGCTGGAAAAAGTCTTCCTGTTCAAGAATTTCAAGCACGCGCTGGCCTTCACCAATGCCGTCGGCGAGATCTCCGAGGCCGAAGGTCACCACCCGGGCCTGCTGACCGAGTGGGGCAAAGTCACTGTTACCTGGTGGAGCCACTCGATCAAGGGCCTGCACCGCAACGACTTCATCATGGCCGCGCGCACTGACGAAGTGGCCAAGACCGCAGAAGGACGCAAGTAATGCACTTCGACGCCATCGGCCGGGTGCCCGGCGACCCGATCCTCGGCCTGATGGAGGCCTACGCGCAGGACTCCAACCCGCGCAAGTTCGACCTCGGCGTGGGCGTCTACAAGGATGCCCAAGGCCTGACGCCGATTCCCGAGGCGGTGAAAATCGCCGAGGCGCGTCTGGTCGAGAGCCAGGACACCAAGACCTACATCGGTGGTCACGGCAATCCGCTGTTCGGCAAGGTCATCAACGAACTGGTGCTCGGTGCCGATTCGGCGCTGATCGCCGAGCAACGCGCCGGCGCCACCCAGACCCCGGGCGGCACTGGCGCCCTGCGTCTGGCAGCGGATTTCATCGCGCAATGCCTGCCGGGCAAAGGCGTCTGGCTGAGCAACCCGACCTGGCCGATCCACGAAACGATTTTCGCGGCTGCCGGGGTCAAGATCAGCCATTACCCGTACGTCGGCAGCGACAACCGCCTCGACGTCGACGCCATGCTCGCTGTGCTCAACGAAGTGCCGAAAGGCGATGTGGTGCTGCTGCATGCGTGCTGCCACAACCCGACCGGTTTCGACCTGAGTCACGACGACTGGCAACGGGTGCTGGACGTGGTCCGTCGTCGCGATCTGCTGCCGCTGATCGACTTTGCCTATCAGGGCTTTGGCGACGGTCTGGAGCAGGATGCGTGGTCGACCCGGCTGTTCGCCGCCGAGCTGCCCGAGCTGCTGATCACCAGTTCCTGCTCGAAGAACTTCGGTCTGTACCGCGACCGCACCGGTGCGCTGATCGTCTGCGCGAAAACCGCTGACAAGCTCATCGACATCCGCAGCCAGCTGGCCCACATCGCCCGCAACCTGTGGTCGACTCCGCCGGATCACGGCGCGGCTGTGGTCGCCACGATCCTCGCCGACCCGGAGCTGAAACGCCGCTGGGCCGACGAAGTGGAAGCCATGCGCCTGCGCATCGCCCAGTTGCGCAGCGGTTTGGTGGAAGCCCTGGAACCGCACGGCCTGCGCGAGCGTTTCGCACACATCGGCGTGCAACGCGGGATGTTCTCCTACACCGGCCTGTCGCCGGAACAGGTGAAAAACCTGCGCGAGCATCACAGCGTGTACATGGTCAGCTCGGGCCGGGCCAACGTCGCAGGGATTGATGCGACGCGCCTCGACCTGCTGGCCGAAGCGATCGCCAACGTCTGCAAATAAACGAATGTCGGGGACGGCGGGCATACCGCCGCCCCTGCATTTGCCCTGCGTCACCCTGTCGCACTTGTCTAGACAATCCCGCCCGTCGAAACAGATGAATTTAAAAATCTGTTTGTCACTTTTCCTGCTGTATCCTTCGCAGGCTTTCTGAAAGCGCGGATCTACCAGATCTATCAACAGACTTAGCGAGGAGCGCAACCATGCACGAGATTCCGAATCTCCCCTTCCCAAGCCTGCACGTACCTGAGCAGACGACCACGCAACAAGCCGGTGCCCAACAGCCCGAGCCGAAAGAAGCCGCCGAAAGCCGTCCGGCCGACAGCGAAGAGTAAGCAACACCCGCCGTACAGACCGTGTGGAAAGCGCTAACATGCGCTTTCCACACTGCCTGAAACCGAGCCCGCCATGACCGACGAACCCTTCAACGAACAACAGGCCGAGATCCTGATCGGTGCCACCGAGAAGATGATCGAGATCTGGAGCCGTCTTTCGCCCGAGAAACAGGCCGCCCTGCTCGCCCGTTTCGGCAGCGAAGAAAACGCGCTGGCCGCTCTAGTCACCACGCAACTGGTCGCCCCGGCCAAATAGTTTTACTTTTCCCCGCCCCAGACGCGTCCGCATCGGTATCATGAGCAGCCTATCTATTCTGCTCTCCCGTGGATCGTTATTCATGTCGTCCTTTATGCCAGAACCCCAGCGCCCCCTGGCGGTCACGTTGCAAGTCGTTTCCATCGTCCTGTTCACCTTCATCGGCTACCTGAACATCGGCATTCCGCTGGCTGTGCTGCCCGGCTATGTGCACAGCGACCTGGGCTTCGGCGCGGTCATCGCCGGTCTGGTGATCAGCGTGCAATACCTCGCCACCCTGCTCAGTCGTCCGTATGCCGGCAAGATCATCGACAATCAGGGCAGCAAACGTGCGGTGATGATTGGTCTGGCGGGTTGCGGTTTGAGCGGTGTGTTCATGCTGATTTCGGCGTGGACGCCCAACTTGCCGATGCTGAGCCTGATCAGCCTGTTCGTCGGGCGACTGGTGCTGGGCAGCGCGGAAAGCCTTGTTGGCTCAGGCTCGATCGGCTGGGGCATCGGCCGCGTCGGCGGCGCCAACACCGCCAAGGTCATCTCGTGGAACGGCATCGCCAGTTACGGCGCACTGGCCATCGGGGCTCCGCTGGGGGTGTGGCTGGTCAGCCGTTTCGGTCTGTGGAGCATGGGCGTGAGCATTCTGCTGCTGGCGGCGCTGGGGCTGCTGCTGGCCTGGCCGAAGACTGCTGCGCCGATTGTCGCCGGCGAGCGTTTGCCGTTCATGCATGTGCTGGGTCGCGTCTTCCCGCACGGCTGCGGCTTGGCGCTGGGCTCGATCGGTTTCGGCACCATCGCCACCTTCATCACCCTGTATTACGCCACGCAACACTGGGATAACGCCGTGCTGTGCCTGAGCCTGTTTGGCGCCAGCTTCATCGGTGCGCGACTGCTGTTCGGCAACCTGATCAACCGCCTCGGCGGCTTTCGCGTGGCGATTGCCTGCCTGTCGGTGGAAACCCTGGGCCTGCTATTGCTGTGGCTGGCACCGGACGCGCACTGGGCATTGGCCGGTGCGGCATTGAGCGGTTTCGGTTTCTCGCTGGTGTTCCCGGCGCTGGGCGTGGAAGCGGTGAACCTGGTGCCGGCCTCCAGCCGAGGCGCGGCGGTCGGGGCCTATTCGTTGTTCATCGACTTGTCGCTGGGCATCACCGGACCGCTGGCGGGTGCGATTGCAGCGGGCTTCGGTTTTGCCTCGATCTTCCTGTTCGCCGCCCTCGCCGCACTGAGTGGCCTGGCATTGAGTGTCTATCTCTACCGCCACACGGCGAAGTACCGCGAAGACTAGAAATCCACCTTGCCGCGCCCGGCCTTGATGCTGCCGCGCTTGGTTTTCGATTCGAGCCTACGCTTCTTCGACCCCAGCGTCGGCTTGGTCGGCCGGCGCTTCTTCTCGACCTTGGTGGCGCTGAGGATCAGCTCGGTCAGACGCTCCAAAGCATCGGCGCGATTCTGCTCCTGCGTGCGGTATTGCTGGGCCTTGATGATCAGCACACCGTCGCCGGTGATGCGGCTGTCGCGCAGCGCCAGCAGCCGCTCCTTGTAGAATTCGGGCAAGGACGAGGCCGGAATGTCGAAGCGCAGGTGCACGGCGCTGGAGACCTTGTTGACGTTCTGCCCACCGGCGCCCTGGGCGCGGATGTACGTCAGTTCGATCTCGGCATCCGGCAGATGCACGTTGTTGGAAATCACCAGCATGGAAAAGCGTCCGTATTCAGAACCCGCAGGATACCGCGAAAGCACAAAAAACCCGGCACGTGGCCGGGTTTGTCGTTTATGCCGTAACGCTTACTTGGCAGCGTTCGCGGCGTGCAGTGCCTGTTGAGCACCGCGCTTGTTCTTGATCACGTAGCAGACCCACATGAACACCACCCACACCGGGATCGCGTACACCGAGACCTGAATGCCCGGAATCAGCAGCATCACGCCGAGGATGAACAGGACGAACGCCAGGCAGATGTAGTTGCCGTACGGGTACCACAGCGCCTTGAACAGCGGCTTCTGATTGGTCTTGTTCATGTGCTGGCGGAACTTGAAGTGCGAGAAGCTGATCATCGCCCAGTTGATCACCAGCGTTGCAACCACCAGCGACATCAGCAGTTCCAGCGCATGTTGCGGGATCAGGTAGTTGAGCAACACGGCCACCAGAGTCACCGCCGCCGACGCCAGGATCGAACGCACCGGCACGCCGCGCTTGTCGATCTTCGCCAGCGCTTTCGGCGCGTCGCCCTGCTCGGCCATGCCCAGCAGCATGCGGCTGTTGCAGTAGGTGCCGCTGTTGTACACCGACAACGCCGCGGTCAGAACCACGAAGTTGAGGATGTGCGCGGCGGTGTTGCTGCCGAGCATCGAGAACACCTGCACGAACGGGCTGCCGCTGTAGGAATCGCCGGAAGCGTTGAGGGTTTCCAGCAGGCTGTCCCATGGGGTCAGCGACAACAGGATCACCAGTGCGCCGATGTAGAAAATCAGGATCCGGTAGATCACCTGGTTGATCGCTTTCGGGATCACGGTTTTCGGCTTGTCGGCTTCGGCTGCGGTGAAACCGAGCATTTCCAGACCGCCGAAGGAGAACATGATGATCGCCATGGCCATCACCAGACCGCTCACGCCGTTCGGGAAGAAACCGCCGTGGGACCACAGGTTGCTGACCGAAGCCTGCGGGCCGCCATGGCCGCTGACCAGCAGGTAGCTGCCCAGGGCGATCATGCCGACGATCGCCACGACCTTGATGATCGCAAACCAGAATTCGGCTTCACCGAAGACTTTGACGTTGGCCAGGTTGATCGCATTGATCAGCACGAAGAACGCGGCGGCGGTGACCCAGCTCGGGATCTCCGGCGCCCAGTAGTGGATGTATTTGCCGACCGCGGTCAGCTCCGACATGCCCACCAGGATGTACAGGATCCAGCAGTTCCAGCCCGACAGGAAGCCGGCGAAACCGCCCCAGTATTTGTGCGCAAAATGGCTGAAGGAGCCGGCCACCGGCTCTTCGACGATCATTTCGCCGAGCTGGCGCATGATCATGAAGGCGATGAAGCCGCAGATGGCATAGCCGAGGATCATCGACGGGCCGGCGGATTTCAGCACCCCGGCCGAGCCGAGGAACAATCCGGTACCGATCGCGCCACCGAGGGCGATCAGTTGAATATGGCGATTTTTCAGGCCGCGTTTCAGCTCGCCTGATTGCGAGTTTTGTCCACTCATGAAAAAGGTCTCACGCAAGGTTTGATGATGTTCAGTAGACGTTGCTGCAAGGTTGCGATTTCAACCAACCTTGATCAAACCCCAGCGCAGGCACCAGGAATTCAGCTTTTTTACAACGGTCATGCGTCACCTGTTTGTTTTTATCTGTGACGAAATCGAACCCGACACGCTTGTGACGCGACGGAGTGAACAAGGCGGATAAACCTTGAGGTTTGCGCGATTACGCAGAGGGTCACAGTTAAAACGCGGCGCATTGTACACCGCTAACCCCCTGCTGCCAGACCTCGCCGGATCAGCGTGTCGGTTGCCGGGATTGCATGTGTCCACCCCGGGAGGCCCGGGCGGCTGCAAAAATTGAGTCAGGCCTTTGCAGGCCATCGGCGTGGACGATGGAAAATCCGCCCCACGTGGAGAAGTGAAAATGGATATCGGCGTTCATTGCGCCTCCTTCTTGTTATGCACCTGCACGACAGGCATGCAGCGCATCTCACCTTCCAAACGACGCTGAAACAAGCGCGCCAGAGCGCTGCGCAAGGCCCGGCGGGGCTGGCTCCGGCAGATTTTCCTTACAGCCCGACAGAAGCACCCGATTCACGGGACGGCGACGGCTTTTTTGTAAACATTCACTGACAACGCGTAACGTAAAGTTTCCACTCCAGACCCGTCGAAGCTGTGCCCGGCGGTTGACGTTGGCTGGCTAACTATTTGAAAGGCGTTAAGTTTTTTGTTTAAAAACAAGAAAAACACACCCAAAAAAAAGAAATAAAAAGTCCAAAAAAAACGCCAACTCTAAGAGTTGGCGTTTTCTGTTTCAGCTTGAAGCTTGCCGCTCGAAGCTTGCAACGGCCTTATTCCGGCTTCTTGCGACCGAAACCCGGACGCTGGCCGGAACCGGCCGGTGCGCCACGGCGCTTGCCCGACGGCTTGTCATCGTCAGCCAGCTTGATGCCCGGACGCTTCGGCGCCGGCTTGGCCGGGCGCTTGGTGTCGGCTGGACGATCCGCCACCGGCGTACCGCGACCTTCGCCGCGCTCGGTACGGCCATTGGCCGGACGCGGCGTGCGTGGACCGCGCTCGCCATCCGGACGCGCTGCCGGCTTGCGACCTGGACGCTCGCCTTCGATCTGCGGCTCGCGGACCGGACGCGGACCAGCGCCAATCGGCGCACCGTTGGCCGGACGCAGGGTGCGCACGCGCTCGGTGCGGGCCATCGGACGCGACGACTTGCGCTGCATGCGGTCGAGCTTGTCTTTGCTCTTGGCGTTCAGTTGCGGCATGGCCACCGGGGTCAGGCCGACTTCGGCGCTCAGCACGTCGACTTCATACTGGCTCATTTCGCGCCAGCGGCCCATCGGCAGGTCGGAGTTGAGGAACACCGGACCGAAACGCACACGCTTCAGGCGGCTGACCACCAGGCCCTGGGATTCCCACAGGCGACGTACTTCACGGTTACGGCCTTCCATCACCACGCAGTGATACCAGTGGTTGAAGCCTTCGCCGCCCGGTGCCTGTTGAATGTCGGTGAAACGCGCCGGGCCGTCTTCCAGCACAACGCCGGCCTTCAGACGCTCGATCATTTCGTCATCGACTTCGCCACGTACACGCACCGCGTACTCACGGTCCATCTCGTAGGACGGGTGCATCAGGCGGTTGGCCAGCTCACCGTCGGTGGTGAACATCAGCAGTCCGGTGGTGTTGATGTCGAGACGACCGATGTTGATCCAGCGGCCTTCTTTCGGACGCGGCAGCTTGTCGAACACGGTCGGACGGCCTTCCGGGTCGTCACGGGTGCAGATCTCGCCATCGGGCTTGTTGTACATGATCACGCGGCGAACCGACTCGGCGGCTTCTTCGCGCTTGATGACCTTGCCATCGATGGTGATGGCGTCGTGCATGTCGACACGCAGGCCCAAGGTGGCGTCTTTGCCATTGACCTTGATCCGGCCCTGGCTGATCCAGGATTCGACGTCACGGCGCGAGCCGACGCCGATACGGGCGAGGACTTTCTGCAGCTTTTCGCCTGCTGGGCCGATTTCCTGGTCGTCTTTCTGATTGATGTCACTCATCTGGGCACCTCCCGGTGTGGTCTGTTCAGCGGCGTTGAATTGAGCCGCTGAAGCGTTGAAATCTGGGTTTTCGGGCGAAAGGATCGCCGAAGGGTCGCGAATCATACGCGGATGCGGCCGCGCGCGCATCAGAGACTAGTCGATCAGGACAAGGTTATTTCTTTTTCCGCCGACCGGTGGCCCCGAGCTTGATCAGACGCAGCGCGGCTTCGGCCAGTACGGTGCGCTTGTCGTCCTTGTCGAGTTTCTTCCAGGCCCGGATCTCGCGCTTGCTGCGGCCGCAGCCGAGGCAGATGTCGTCGCTGAACTTGCAGACGCTGATGCACGGGTCCTTGGTCGAGCTCATGCTCAATCCTCGAACTCGCGACGTTCGGCTTCAATGGCTTCGGCCAAGGCGCGGGCTTCGGCTTCTTCTTCGCTCAGTTCTTCCTCGGCGGCAGGTTCCGGTGCGGGCTGTTCGAGCCGGGCGACGGCGGCCAGCAGTTTTTCCCGGGCTTCGGCCACGCCGAGCACATCGTCTTCCTGCTCTGGCTCGAATTCTGACTCGGACTCGAATTCAGGCTCAAATTCAAATTCTGGCTCACCCTCGTCCGGCGGCTCGACCGGATCGGATTCAAACCCGACCGGCATCGATTCACCGTCCGCGCCGTCACGCAGCAAGTCGTCGAAGTCGGTCTTGATCCCCTCCTCCATGCTGTCCAGCTCCAGCAACAAGGTGTGGAAACTGGTTTCCTCCTTCGGCTCTTCCGGCTCGGCGCTGGCATCGGCCAGCTCCTGCAAGCCCGGCGGCACCGGGGCGTCGTCGAAGTCGAGCACCGGATCGGCCTCCATTTCGCGCAGCTCGGCCAGTGGCGGCAGTTCGTCGAGGCTTTTCAGATTGAAGTGATCAAGAAACAGCTTGGTGGTGGCAAACATCGCCGGTTTGCCCGGCACGTCACGGTAGCCGACGATGCGGATCCACTCGCGCTCCATCAGCGTCTTGACGATGTTGGTGTTGACCGCCACGCCCCGCACGTCCTCGATTTCGCCCCGAGTGATCGGCTGGCGATAGGCGATCAGCGCCATGGTTTCCAGCAGCGCTCGGGAATAGCGCTGTGGACGCTCCTCCCACAAGCGACCAACCCACGGCGCGAACTTTTCGCGAATTTGCAGGCGATAGCCGGACGCGACTTCCTTGAGCTCGAACGCCCGGCCCTCGCAGGACTTGCCGAGCAGGGTCAGGGCTTTCTTGAAGACCGGCGGTTCCGGGCGTTCGCCTTCTTCGAACAGTTCATACAGGCGCTCGAGGGATTGCGGCTTTCCCGAGGCCAACAGAAAGGCTTCAAGCAGGGACGCCAGCTCGCGGGGTTCAGTCAGGTTCATATCGGGACTCGTTATTCGGCTCGGGCTCGCACGTGGATCGCGGCGAACGGCTCATTCTGCACCAGCTCGATCAGGGATTCCTTGACCAGTTCAAGGATCGCCATGAAGGTCACCACCACGCCGAGCTTGCCTTCTTCGGCGGTGAACAGCTCGATGAATGGCACAAACCCGCCGCCCTTCAGCCGTTCCAGCACGTCGCTCATGCGCTCGCGGGTGGACAGCGCCTCGCGGCTGACCTGATGGCTTTCGAACATGTCGCCTCGACGCAGCACTTCGGCCATGGACATCAGGATTTCTTCCAGCGCCACGTCCGGCAACAGCTTGCGCGCGCGGGCTTCCGGGGCGTCGAGCTTGGGCACGATCACGTCGCGACCGACCCGGCTCAGGCCATCGATGCCTTCGGCAGCAGCCTTGAACCGTTCGTACTCCTGCAGACGACGGATCAGTTCGGCGCGCGGGTCGTCTTCTTCGTCTTCGACGGTTTCGGCCCGGGGCAGCAGCATCCGCGACTTGATCTCGGCCAGCATCGCGGCCATCACCAGGTACTCGGCGGCCAGTTCCAGACGCACCGACTGCATCAGTTCGACATAGCCCATGTACTGGCGGGTGATTTCCGCCACCGGGATGTCGAGGATGTTGATGTTCTGTTTGCGGATCAGGTACAGCAGCAGGTCGAGCGGGCCTTCGAAGGCTTCGAGGAAGACTTCCAGGGCGTCCGGCGGGATGTACAGGTCCAGCGGCATCTCCGTGACCGCCTGGCCATAGACCATGGCAAACGGCAGTTCCTGCTGGGCACCGGCCTGGGGATCAACGGTTTCCACTGCGGACATTCAGGCCTCGACCATGAATGGCGCCGGATCGCCGCAACCGACGCGGATCACTTCAGGATCGTCGCCCGTGAGGTCGATCACGGTGGAAGCCTTGATGCCGCCGGAACCGCCGTCGATGATCAAATCGACCTGATGCTCGAGCAACTGGCGCATTTCGTACGGATCGCTCAGCGGGTCTTCTTCGCCCGGCATGATCAGGGTCACGCTCATCAGCGGCTCGCCCAGTTCTGCGAGCAGCGCCAATGCGATCGGGTGGCTCGGCACACGAAGGCCGATGGTGCGTTTCTTCGGATGCAGCAACAGGCGCGGCACTTCGCGAGTGGCGTTGAGAATGAAGGTGTACGGCCCGGGCAAGTGGGCTTTCAGGATTCGAAAGGTCCCGGTGTCGATCTTGGCGTAATTGCCCAGTTGCGACAGGTCGCTGCAGATCAGCGCGAAGTTGTGCTTTTCGTCGAGCTGACGCAGGCGTCGAACCCGCTCGATGCCGTTCTTGTCGCCGATCTGGCAACCGATTGCGTAGGAAGAGTCCGTTGGATAGACCACCACCCCGCCCTTGCGGATGATCTCGACCGCCTGTTTGATCAGGCGCGCTTGCGGGTTTTCCGGATGAATCTGGAAAAATTGACTCACATTCTCTACCTGTTCAGACGGCGGCAATAACTGTGTCATGTTTGAACCGACACCACAGGGGTGGAAGGTCCTCCGGCACCGGCCGGTACTGGCCGATCTCCGACCAGCCACCAGGGCCATGGAAATCACTGCCGGCGCTGACCAGCAGACCGAACTCACGGGCAAGGATTGCAAGGCTGCCCACCTGTTCCGCAGGCTGGTGACCGTTGACCACTTCGATCGCGTGCCCGCCCGCTTGAATATAGTCGGCAATCAGCTTTCGGCGCTTGCTGCGGGTGAAATCGTAGTGCCACGGATGCGCCAGACTGACCCAGGCACCGGCGGCGCGCAGCGTGCCGACGGTGTCTTCGAGGGTCGGCCAGTGTTGCTTGACGTCCCCCAGCTTGCCGGCGCCGAGCCATTTGCGAAACGCCTCGGCGCGGTCCTTTACAAAACCTTCACGCACCATCCAGTCGGCGAAATGCGGACGGGCCGGCGCATTGCCGCTGTCGCCCAGTTCCTGCTGGATCTGCCGCGCGCCGTCGAGGGCATTCGGCATGCCCTTGAGGGCGAGCTTGCGGCTTATTTCCTCAGACCGCAGCCAGCGGCCGTCGTGCAACTTCGCAATCGCCTCGACCAACGGTGCGGCGTTGACGTCGAAACCGTAGCCAAGCACGTGAATGGTCGCCCCGCCCCAGGTGCAGGACAATTCGACGCCGTTGACCAGTTGCATGCCCAGCTCTTCGGCCGCGATGCGCGCTTCGGCGAGGCCTTCGAGGGTGTCGTGATCGGTCAGGGCCAGGACTCGCACGCCGTTCTCGAACGCACGCGCAACCAGTGCCGCAGGCGCCAGGGCGCCATCGGAGGCCGTGCTGTGGCAGTGCAAATCAACATTCACGGGGATGTGTAACCTCAAATCAGCTGGCGCTATCGCGCGCCCGTATGTTTGTTATTATGCCGCCACATCCAGCTTCTGGCTCTCACTGTGAAACAATTCATCGATTTCATCCCGCTTCTGCTGTTCTTCATCGTCTACAAACTCGATCCACGCACCGTCGACGTTGCCGGCCATGAACTGACGGTAGGCGGCATTTACAGTGCCACCGCCATGCTGATCATCAGCTCCCTGGTGGTGTACGGCGCGCTTTTCATCAAACAGCGCAAGCTGGAGAAGAGCCAGTGGCTGACGCTGGTCGCCTGCCTGGTGTTCGGCAGCCTGACCCTCGCGTTCCACAGCGAAACCTTCCTGAAGTGGAAAGCCCCGGTGGTCAACTGGCTGTTCGCCCTGGCCTTCATCGGCAGCCATTTCATCGGTGACCGCCTGCTGATCAAGCGCATCATGGGCCACGCGTTGACCCTGCCGGATCCGGTCTGGACCCGGCTGAACATCGCCTGGATCGCCTTTTTCCTGTTCTGCGGGGCCGCCAACCTGTTCGTCGCCTTCACCTTCCAGAGCATCTGGGTGGACTTCAAGGTGTTCGGCAGCCTGGGCATGACCGTGCTGTTCCTGGTCGGTCAGGGCATCTACCTGTCCCGTCACCTGCACGACGCCGATACCACAACGCCAAAAACCGAGGACTGACATGCTCTACGCCATCATTGCCACCGACGTCGCCAACTCCCTGGACGCCCGCCTCGCTGCGCGCCCGGCACACCTTGAACGCCTGCAAGTGCTCAAGGGCGAAGGCCGCATCGTGCTGGCCGGCCCGCACCCGGCGGTCGACAGCAATGATCCGGGCGCAGCAGGTTTCAGCGGCAGCCTGATCGTTGCCGAATTCGACTCCCTGAGCGCAGCGCAGGCCTGGGCCGATGCCGACCCGTACATCGCCGCCGGCGTCTACGCCAACGTGATCGTCAAGCCGTTCAAGCAAGTCCTGCCGTAACCTCCCCCGCCAATACCTCAACGCGATGAACCTTGTCGGTTCATCGCGTTCTCAATCGCTCATTATTCTCGTTTGCCGGCCGACAACCTGCCCAATATCCATTTGGAAACAGGAGTCGCGATGCGCAAGGGTCCGTTGTGTCTGATGTTGGTCACGTTGTCGATCGTGGCGCCCGCCCATGGTGAAGAAAGCACCGAAGGCGGCAACTCCACGCCGCTGTCGTTGAGTGCCGGCAGTCAGATCACCGAGTTGCAGCAGCGCCTGAAGGCCAGCGAGCAGCAACGGGAAGAATTGAGCAAACAACTGCAAAGTGCCGACAACACCCGCGAAAGCGCCCAGCTCGCCCGGTTGCGCCAGGAGAACCAGCGTCTGAAGCTGCAACTCAAGGAAGCCCAGGCCAGCCCGCTGCCGCGCCTGCTGACCGAACAGCAGCAATGGTTCGTCACCGGGGCCGGGGTAGCGCTATTGGCGCTGCTCTGCGGTATCTTTGCCAGTGGAGCAAGCCGAAAACGTCGGCAATGGCTAAATTGAGTGAGTCATGAGCGAGCTGTTACTGATTGATGATGACCAGGAGTTGTGCGAACTCCTGAGTAGCTGGCTGAGCCAGGAAGGCTTTCAGGTCCGGGCCTGCCACGATGGCCAGGGCGCCCGCAAGGCGCTGGCCGAAACCGCACCGGCGGCCGTGGTGCTGGACGTGATGCTGCCCGACGGCAGCGGTCTGGAACTGCTCAAGCAATTGCGCAGCGATCACGCCGACCTGCCGGTGCTGATGCTCTCGGCGCGGGGCGAACCGCTGGACCGGATCCTCGGCCTGGAACTGGGCGCCGACGATTACCTGGCCAAGCCCTGCGATCCGCGCGAATTGACCGCCCGGCTGCGCGCCGTGCTGCGCCGCAGTCACCCGGCCGCCGTGTCGACCCAGCTCGAACTGGGCGACCTGAGCTTCAGCCCGGTGCGCGGCGTGGTCAGCATCGACGAAAAGGAATTCACCCTCACCGTCTCCGAAAGCCGCCTGCTCGAAGCCCTGCTCAAGCAGCCGGGCGAGCCGCTGGACAAACAGGAACTGGCGCAGATCGCCCTCGGCCGCAAGCTGACCCTGTACGACCGCAGCCTGGACATGCACGTCAGCAACCTGCGCAAAAAGATCGGCCCGCACCCCGACGGCCGCCCGCGCATCGTTGCCCTGCGCAGCCGTGGCTACTACTACAGCCTCTGAGCGTCTGTCAGTTTTGTCAGGTCGGCGCGAAAACGTGTTTACCCAAGCTTTACACAGCGCTGACCGCCGCTGACCTTGATCTCCGTAATCTGTACTCATCCGGAACGTACCGGGAACGAGACAAAGGAGATTCACCATGCGCAAGACTCTTATCGCTCTGATGTTTGCCGCTGCCCTGCCGACCGTCGCCATGGCCATGCCACAGGATGGCGGCCCGATGGGTGGCCCGCTGGACGGCCCGCGCCATGGCGGTCAGATGCACGGCATGCACGGCAAAGGCCCGTACAGCCAACTGGACCTGTCCCGCGAACAGCGCGAGCAGATCCGCAAGATCATGGGCGAGCAGATGCACGAGCGTAAGCAGACGGTCGAGAAATACCTGGAGAAACTCTCGCCAGCCGACCAGAAAGCCATGAAGGACGAGATGGCGGCCAACCACAAGAAAGCCGAATCCGATGTCCGCGCCGTGTTGAAACCGGATCAACAGAAGAAATTCGACGAGATCCAGAAGAAACAGGCCGAGCGTCGCGCCGAATGGGCCGAGTTCAAAGCCTGGAAAGCGCAACAGCCGCAAAAGGCGCAATAATGCAGTAACTTCAGATCCGACGGCTAAACACCGTCGGATCTGTTGCCACTCAATTCAGATGTGGGAGCGGGCTTGCTCGCGAAGAGGGAGTGTCAGTCACCGATGATGTCGACTGACATTCCCTCTTCGCGAGCAAGCCCGCTCCCACATTAGATTTGTATTTGTTTGAGGATTTTCTGTGCGTTCATTGTTCTGGCGTATCCTCGCCAGCTTCTGGCTGGCCATCGCTCTGGTTGCAGGGCTTTCCATTCTGCTGGGGCACATGCTCAACCAGGACGCGTGGATCCTCAGTCGTCACCCGGGCCTTAACACCCTGGCTGCCGAATGGACGCAGACCTACGAAGCCCAGGGCGAAGACGCCGCCCAGGACATCCTCGAACAGCGCAAACGCCAGTACCACATCGACGTGCAAGTGCTGAACGAAAGCGGCGACCCGGTGGTGCGCGGCACCTTTCCCCGGCGCGCGGCCGCCTTCGAGGCACGGCAGAACAACGATGACCGACGCCTGCCCTGGCGCCGTTTGACCGACGAGTTCACCAGCGACAAAAGCGGCGACACCTACCTCTTCATCTACCGCATCCCGCACCCGGAACTCGACGCCTGGCACCGCGAAAGCCTGCTCTGGCCGTTGAGTGCGCTGGGTATCGCGCTGGTGGTGCTGACGCTGTTCAGCCTGCTGGTGACCTTTTCCATCACCCGCCCGCTCAGTCGCCTGCGCGGCGCGGTGCATGACCTCGGCCAGACCACCTATCAACAGAACAGCCTGGCGCAACTGGCCAACCGTCGCGATGAATTCGGCGTGCTGGCCAACGACTTCAACCGCATGGGCGCCCGCCTGCAAAGCCTGATCGGCAGTCAGCGCCAGTTGCTGCGCGACGTATCTCACGAATTGCGTTCACCGCTGGCCCGACTGCGCATTGCCCTGGCGTTGGCCGAACGGGCAAGCCCGGAAGAACGGGAAAAACTCTGGCCACGACTGACCCGCGAATGCGACCGGCTGGAAGCGCTGATCAGTGAAATTCTGGTGCTGGCGCGGGTCGATGCCGACAACGCCAGCGCCGAAGAAGTGGATCTGAATGCGTTGCTCGCCACCTTGCAGAAGGACGCGCAACTCGGTTCGCCTGAGCAGACCGTACGTCTGGAGGCCGAGCCGGCGCTCAATCTGACGGGTTGGCCGACCATGATCGAACGCGCCGTGGACAATCTGCTGCGCAATGCCCAGCGCTTCAACCCGGTCGGACAGTCGATTGAAATGCAGGCGTCACGTCAGGGCGAGCGGATCGTGGTCAGCGTGCGTGACCATGGGCCGGGGGTGCAGGCCGAGCATCTGAGCCAGTTGGGCGAACCGTTCTATCGGGCGCCGGGGCAGACTGCCGCGGGCCATGGCCTGGGGCTGGCGATTGCCCGGCGGGCGGCGGAGCGGCATGGCGGGACGCTGGTGCTGGCGAACCATCCGCAGGGTGGGTTTGTGGCCAGTCTGGAATTGCCGCTGGAACCCGGGGCGATTGTCCAGCCCTAAATAGCTGCCCTCACCCCAGCCCTCTCCCGGAGGGAGAGGGAGCCGACCGAGGGGTCTTACGTCAGACATCGACCTGAAAAATCGAGTCGATTATGGTTCTGTAAAAGCACTTGAACCGAGTCAATTCCGGATTCGGCCAAGTTCTGTCAGGTCGGTGAACCTCTCAAGCATCCCCCAATCAGTCCCCTCTCCCTCCGGGAGAGGGTTAGGGTGAGGGCGCTTTTAAAGCTTTTAACGCCCTTTAGGCTTTACCCGGCCAGGCGCTGACAAACTCCGCCAGATCAACCTTCTCGGCCACCCGCGGTTCTTTCTGCGGCGTGCCGAGGTACAGGAAGGCAATCACCTCTTCGTCATCCGTCAGGCCCAGGCCCTTGGCGACATGTTTCGAGTAAGCCAGATCACCGGTACGCCACACCGCACCAATCCCCTGCGCGTAAGCCGCCAACAAAATCCCGTGCGCCGCACAGCCCGCCGCCAGCAGTTGCTCGGCCTTCGGGTATTTGACGTGATCCTGCAATTTGGCGATGACCACGACCACCAGCGGCGCGCGCAGCGGGCCGTTGCGCGCCTTGTCGATCATCGCTTCGGTGACTTCGCCTTCCTGCATTTGTGCAGCTTCGGCCAGCAACTCGCCCATCTGCTCACGCGCCGCGCCTTCGACGGTCAGGAAGCGATACGGCTGCAAATGGCCGTGATCCGGTGCGCGGGTCGCGGCGGCAAACAGCACTTCGCGCTGTTCGGCGGTGGGGGCCGGATCGATCAGTCGTGGAACGGAAACACGGTTGAGCAAAGCGTCGAGAGCCTGCATCGGCCACCTCCTGAAAAAAATGTCCGGCTATTCTAGCTGCAAGTGATCCAGCCGCGTCGGTTTACATGCCTTGCACCGCAGGTAGAATGGCGCCCTTCCCACATCAGCCCGAGCGGACTTCATGGCGTTGCCGACCTTACGGATCATTGGTTTCATCATCGGCATCTTCCTGATCACCCTGGCCATCGCCATGGTCGTGCCCATGGCCACCCTGGTGATTTTCGAGCGCACCGGCGATCTGCCGTCGTTCCTCTGGGCGAGCATGATCACCTTCGTCGCCGGCCTCGCGCTGGTGATTCCCGGTCGCCCGGAACACATTCACCTGCGCCCCCGGGACATGTACCTGCTGACCGTCAGCAGCTGGCTGGTGGTGTGCATTTTCGCCGCGCTGCCGTTTTTGCTGACTCAGCACATCAGTTACACCGACTCGTTCTTCGAAAGCATGTCCGGCATCACGGCCACCGGCTCGACCGTGCTCAACCATCTGGACGACATGTCCCCGGGCATCCTGATGTGGCGCTCGCTGCTGCACTGGATCGGTGGTATCGGCTTCATCGGCATGGCGGTGGCGATCCTGCCGCTGCTACGCATCGGTGGCATGCGCCTGTTCCAGACCGAATCCTCGGACCGCTCGGAAAAGGTCATGCCCCGCTCGCACATGGTGGCGCGGCTGATCGTGGCGGCGTACGTCGGCATTACGATTCTCGGCAGCCTGGCGTTCTGGTGGGCCGGGATGAGCCCGTTCGATGCGATCAACCATGCGATGTCGGCGATTTCCACCGGCGGGTTCTCGACCTCCGACCAGTCCCTGGCCAAGTGGACGCAACCGGCGGTGCACTGGGTGGCGGTGGTGGTGATGATTCTCGGCAGCCTGCCGTTCACCCTGTACGTGGCGACGCTGCGCGGCAACCGCCGGGCGCTGATCAAGGATCAGCAGGTGCAGGGTTTGCTCGGGATGTTGCTGGTGACCTGGCTGGTGCTCGGCACCTGGTATTGGTGGACTACCAACCTGCATTGGCTGGATGCGCTGCGGCATGTGGCGCTGAACGTGACGTCGGTGGTCACCACCACCGGTTTCGCGCTGGGGGATTACAGCCTGTGGGGAAACTTCTCGCTGATGCTGTTCTTCTATCTGGGCTTCGTCGGCGGCTGCTCCGGATCGACGGCCGGCGGGATCAAGATCTTCCGTTTCCAGGTCGCCTACATCCTGCTCAAGGCCAACCTTAACCAGCTGATCCACCCGCGCGCGGTGATCAAGCAGAAGTACAACGGTCACCGACTCGACGAAGAAATCGTCCGTTCGATTCTGACCTTTTCGTTCTTCTTCGCCATCACCATCTGCGTGATCGCCCTGCTGCTGTCGCTGTTGGGCGTGGACTGGATGACTGCGCTGACCGGCGCCGCCAGCACCGTGTCCGGCGTCGGCCCGGGACTGGGCGAGACCATCGGCCCGGCCGGCAACTTCGCCAGCCTGCCGGATGCGGCCAAGTGGATTCTGTCGTTCGGCATGCTGCTCGGCCGACTGGAGATCATCACGGTGTTTGTACTGTGTATTCCGGCGTTCTGGCGTCACTGACCGCGTTCGGCGCTTCCAGCAACCGCGCCCGGTAATCGCCGGGCGTGGTGTCGAACCAGCGGCGGAAGGCGCGGAAGAAATTGCTCGGATCGGCAAACCCCAGCAGATAGGCAATCTCCAGCAAGGTCATGCTCGGCTGCGCCAGGTATTGCTCGGCGAGCTCGCGGCGGGTGTCATCGAGCAACTGCTGAAAACTGGTGCCCTCCTCCTGCAAACGCCGTTGCAAGGTGCGCTGCGACAGATGGAGGGTCTGCGCCACCGTATCGCGCTTGGGTTCGCCCTGGGGCAGCAGGCGGCACAACACCTGACGCGCCTTGTGGGTCACGCGGCTTTCGGAAAACCGCGCCAGATATTCCCCGGCAAACCGGTCATGCAACAGCGCCATCGCCTCGTTGGCGGTGGGCAGCGGCGCTTCCATGTCGGCCCGTTCGAAGATCAGCGCGTCATACGGCGCGTTGAACACCAGCGGTGCATGGAAGGCTTGTTTATAGGGTTCAAGATCATCCGGCTCGTCGCCCTGCACCAGCACTTTGCGCGGGTGCAGCGTGCGCCCGGTCAGCCAGCCGCACAGCGCCAGCGCACAGGCCAGCGAAGCTTCGGCACTTTGCCGGGTCGGCGGCAGATGATCGCCATGCACCGTCAGGATCAGCGCATAACCTTCGTCGAGCAGGCGAAAACTCAGGTCCGCACTTTCGGCGATGATCCGCTGATAACGCACCAGTCGCTGAAAACCTTCGGCCAGCGTATTGCTGGACATCAGCGCATAACCCGCGACATGGAACGAAGCCGGTCGCACCACCTTGCCCATGTTCAGGCCGATCGCCGGATTACCGGACAGCTCGACTGCCCGTTGCCAGAGTCGGGTCATGGAATCCTGCGGGAAGCGTGCGTCCGGATCCTCCAGCGCCGCGTAGTCGAGCCCCAGCTGTCTGAACAAAACCCGACAATCCAGGCCGTCCATTTCCAGTGCCTTGACAATCCCCATCGCCCAGCTTGCAGAAGTCGTTCGTTCGCTCATGGCGTTTTTTCTTGGATGACATGATGAGCCGCATACTACGGCGGATTTCCCAAGGATAGTAAAGTGGCGCCAATTGTCACTGGCCGACGCCATTGATCACTCTAGACTCAAATAAGCTACCCGCCGAACAACTTGCAATCAGAACAATAACCACAGAGATCGCAGTCGTGGAAAACATCAAGCATTTCAACAGCTTCGCCGAGTTCTATCCGTATTACCTCAGCGAGCACGGCAACAGCACCTGCCGTCGCCTGCATTTCATCGGTACGACGCTGGTGATCTTCATTCTCGCCCTGACCATCGCCAAGGGCGCCTGGCTGCTGTTGCTCGCCCTGCCGCTGGCCGGCTACAGCTTTGCCTGGGTCGGGCACTTCTTTTTCGAGAAGAACCGCCCGGCCACCTTCCAGCACCCGTTCTACAGCCTGCTCGGCGACTTCGTCATGTACCGCGACATGATCCTGGGCCGCGTGCCGTTCTAGAAATTCCGACCAAGAGGATTGCCGATGAATGCCACTGCCCGTTTCACCCACATGAAGGACGGTACACAGGACGACTGGGCGATCATTGCGGCGGACTTCAGCGCCTACGCCCGTCAACTGCCGAACCGGATCATGGCGCACCTAAAACTGCTCGAAGGCGATTTCGGCGGTTTCCCGGTGGATCGACTGACCCATTCGCTGCAAACCGCGACCCGCGCCTTTCGCGACGGGCGCGACGAGGAATACGTGGTCTGCGCCCTGCTCCACGACATCGGCGACACCCTCGGCTCCTACAATCACCCGGACATCGCTGCCGCCATCCTCAAGCCGTTCGTCAGTGCCGAAAACCTGTGGATGGTGGAGAAGCACGGGATTTTCCAGGGCTACTACTTCTTCCATCACCTGGGCATGGATCGGCACTTGCGCGAGCAATTCAGCGACCACCCGCAGTTTCTGGCGACCGCGGAGTTCTGCGCCAAATACGACGCGGCGGCGTTCGACCCCGAGTACGACACCCTGCCGCTGAGCTTTTTCGAGCCGATGATGGAAAGGCTGTTTGCCCAGCCGAAAAACTCGATCTACAAAGCGGCGATGGAAGAGCACAGCCCGGCCTGAGTTGATTTGAAAACTCAGGCCAGCTCGGCAACCTTCGCCGCTTTCAGTTCGGCTTCCCGGGCCTGCGCATCCGCCAGGCGATACAGCTCGATCGTGCCGTCCCAGTGCTCGATCAGCGCCGTGCATGACTCCACCCAGTCGCCACAGTTGAGGTAATCCACTTCGCCGACCTTGCGGATCTCGGCGTGGTGAATGTGCCCGCAGACCACGCCGTGCAACTCGCGCTTCACGCATTCGTGAGCGATAGCTTCTTCGAAATCGCTGATGAAGCTGACCGCGGTCTTCACCTTGTGCTTGAGATAGGCCGACAGCGACCAGTAGCCGTAACCGTATTTCGCCCGCCAGTGATTGAGCCAGCGGTTGAGGGTCAGGGTGAATTCGTAGGCCGAATCGCCAAGGAACGCGAGCCAGCGGTGATAGCGGGTGATCACGTCGAACTGGTCGCCGTGAATCACCAGCAGATGCCGGCCATCGGCGGTGACGTGCACAGCTTCGTCAACCAACTGGATATTGCCCAGAATCAGTTTTGAATAGCGGCGCAGGAATTCGTCATGGTTGCCGGTGACGTAAATCACCTCGGTGCCGCGCTTGCTCATGGTCAGCAAACGGCGGATCACATTGGTGTGCGCCTGCGGCCAGTACATGCCACCACGCAGCTTCCAGCCGTCGATGATGTCACCCACCAGGTAAATCTTGTCGGCGTGATAGCCCTTGAGAAATTGCGACAGATGCTCGGCCTGGCAATCCCGCGTGCCCAGGTGCACGTCGGAGATCCACAGGGTGCGAACCCGTTGTTTACGGCTGGGTCTGGCGAGCTCGGCGCTGGTCATGGGCAACCCTCTGCGATGTTTTCGCCACTCTGCGCGCGCCCGGTTAATCGACCATGACAGGTATGCGTCAGTCGTGTGACAAACGCGTCGCCCCTGCGCCGGTGTAGACTGGCGGCTCGCCCGGAGACCGCCATGCAACCGATCCTGACCCTGCGCCATTACAGCCACGACCTGATCGCCCACAGCCACGACCACGCGCAACTGGTGTTCGGCCTGTCCGGCGCGCTGGATTTCGAAGTCGAAGGGCGTGGCAGTCAGGTATTGCAGCAGAGCTTCGTGGTAATCCCCGCTGGCGCGCATCATGCGTGCGGCAGTCCCAAAGGCAGCCGCTGTCTGGTGCTGGATGTGCCCGACGAACAATGGCTGACACGCTCGCTGGGCGATCACGCCGATGCCAGCCGCCGTCTGCTGGACAACGCCGCGCGGTTGTCGCTGGATGCCGGGCAAGGTCAATTGGTCAACTGGCTGGCGAACAGTCCGGTGGACGACCCGCTGATTGCGCAACAGGGCGCGGTGTTGCTGCTGGCAAGCCTGAACCACGTGCCACCCACCGAAATCGTCACGCGCCGCCTGCCCTACGCAGCACTCGATGCGCACATCGAGCAATACGCGGCCTATCCGCTGCAAGTCGCGGATCTGGCGCGCGTCGCCGGCTTGTCCAGCGCCCGGTTGCATGCGCGGTTCGTCGCCGAATGCGGGCAGACACCGATGGACTACATTCGCAGCCGACGCCTGCACAAAGCCGTCGCTCTGCTGCGAAACACCACGCTACCCATCGGTGAAGTGGCTGGCCGCGTCGGCTACAACTCGCAAAGTGCATTCTCGGCCGCTTTCCTGCGTGAATTTGGAACCTCTCCTACACAATTGCGGCGCGAGGCTGACGACAAAAGTCGATAGCCTGCCGACAGACTTTTGCGTCGTGACACGCTTCAATGTGTGCCTGTAATGGTGTTTGGAAAAAGGACTGCAATGACTCCCCGTACCGCCCTCGGCGCCCTGCATATCGGCGCACTGATGTTCGGCCTGACCGGCGTCTTCGGCAAACTCGCGGCCGCAACGCCCGCGGTCATCGTGTTCGGACGCGCCGCGTTTGCCGTGCTGGCCCTGGCGTTTTTCGCCCGTTTCGCCCAACAGGGCGGCTGGCAGAAACTGCAAGCCGTGGACTGGCGACGGCTGGCCCTGAGCGGTGTGCTGCTGGCCGGGCACTGGGTGAGTTTCTTCATTGCGGTCAAGGTCGCGGGCGTCGCCATTGCGACCCTGGGCTTCGCCAGTTTCCCGGCCTTCACGGTGATCCTCGAAGGGCTGATCTTCCGCGAACGCATCCGCGCCAACGAAATCGTCCTCGTGGTGCTGGTCAGTGTCGGGCTGGTGCTGGTGACGCCGGCGTTCGATCTGGCCAGCGGCGCGACCACCGGCCTGCTTTGGGCGATCCTGTCCGGCCTGCTGTTTTCCCTGTTGTCCCTGACCAACCGCGCCAGCTCCGGACGTATCCCGGCGGTGCAGGCAGCGTTGTGTCAAAACGTGGTGGTGGCGTTGTGTCTGCTGCCGGTCGCGGCGCCGCAACTGAGCGAAGTGCGCGCCATCGACTGGTTGTGGATCGGTCTGCTCGGGGTGTTCTGCACCGGCGTCGCACACAGTTTGTTCGTCGCCAGCCTCGCGGTGATCAAGGCGCGCACCGCCGCGGTGGTGTTCGCCATGGAGCCGGTGTACGGGATTACCGTGGCGTGGCTGCTGTTCGATGAAGATCCGACTCTGCGCATGTTGATCGGCGGCGCGCTGATCATCGTTGCGATCGTGGTGTCGAGCCGGATGTCAGGCAGCAGCGACAAGAAAACCGTCGCGGCCGAGGCGGCCTCTCACTGACCTCGGTCGTTGTGGCCGAGGTCGCGGTCAGGGTCGATCTGGTCGCGCACCCGCTGCTTGAGCACCTTGGCCTCGGGGAAACCGCCGTCGGCCTTGCGTTCCCAGATCTGCACGTCGTTGCAGGTAATGTGGAATATCCCGCCGGTGCCCGGCACCAGTGACACTTTGCCGAGGTCGTCGCCGAAGGTGCTGAGCAGTTCTTGCGCCAGCCACGCGGCGCGCAACAGCCACTGGCATTGCGTGCAATAGGTGATGACGATTTCCGGTTTTGTGACGGTCATGCGCTGAAACTCCTGAGCCAGAGGGGCGCCGCTATAATAGCCGGCTTTATCGCTCGCCCCGAGACTCACGATGCGTCGTCTTCTGATCTGCCTGTTGCTTGGTTTCCTTCCCCTGTTCGCTGGTGTCAGCGTCCACGCCAGTGAGGCAACACGCCCGAAAGTCGGCCTGGTGCTGTCCGGTGGCGCGGCACGTGGCCTGGCACACATCGGTGTGCTCAAGGCCCTGGAAGAGCAAGGCATCAAGATCGATGCGATTGCCGGCACCAGCATGGGCGCGGTGGTCGGCGGGCTTTATGCCTCGGGCTACAAGATCGACGAACTGGAAAAACTCGCCCTGACCATCGACTGGCAGCAGGCATTGTCCGACGCCCCGCCCCGTGAAGACGTGCCGTTCCGGCGCAAGCAGGACGACCGCGACTTTCTGGTGAAACAGAAACTGAGCTTTCGCGACGACGGCAGCCTCGGCCTGCCATTGGGCGTGATTCAGGGCCAGAACCTCGCACTGCTGCTGGAAAGCCTCTTGGCCCACACCAGCGATACCCGGGATTTCGACAAGCTGCCGATCCCGTTCCGCGCCGTGACCACCGACATCGCCAACGGTGAAAAGGTAGTGTTCCGCAAGGGCCACCTGCCCCAGGTGATCCGCGCCAGCATGTCGATCCCGGCGGTGTTCGCCCCGGTCGAGCTCGACGGCCGATTGCTGGTGGATGGCGGCATGACCGACAACATTCCCCTCGATGTGGCCCGTGAAATGGGCGTCGACGTGGCCATCGTGGTCGACATCGGCACCCCGTTGCGCAACCGCAAGCAACTGGTGACCGTGGTCGATGTGCTGAACCAGTCGATCACCCTGATGACCCGGCGCAACTCCGAAGAACAACTGGCAACCCTGCACCCCAATGACGTGCTGATCCAGCCGCCGCTGGCCAGTTTCGGCGCCACTGACTTCGGTCGAGGCCAGGAGATGATCGACGCCGGCTACCGCGCGACCAAGGCTCTGGACGTACGCCTCGCCCGCCTCAAACCCGTGCAGTCGCAGGATGCCGAACTCAACGCCGCACGCGCGCCGGGCCAGCGCACGCCGATCATCACTGCGATCAAGGTCGAGAACGACTCGAAAGTCGGCGATGATGTGATTCGCTATTACATTCGACAGCACATCGGCGAACCGCTGGACCTGGGTCGTCTGCAAACCGATATGGGCACCTTGTACGGCCTCGATTACTTCGAGCAAGTGCAATACCGCGTGGTGCACAAGGGTGCGGATCACACGCTGGTGATCAGCGCGCGCGGCAAACGCACCGGCACCGATTACCTGCGGGTCGGCCTGAACCTGTCGGACGACATGCGCGGCGACAGCGCCTTCAATCTCGGCGCCAGTTACCGCATGAACGGTATCAATCGCCTCGGCGCGGAATGGCTGACCCGGGCACAGATCGGCGATAAACAAGAGTTGTACAGCGAGTTCTATCAGCCGCTGGATGTGGGCTCTCGCTACTTCGTGGCGCCTTATGCGTCGTTCGCCGCGCAGAACGTCGACTCGGTTCTGGACAACGATCCGATCGCCCAGTATCGCGTCGAGCGCTACGGCTTCGGCCTCAACTTTGGTCGGCAGATCGGCAACAGCGGCGAAGTGCGCTTCGGCGTCGGCGAGGCCTGGGGCAAGGCGGATGTGCGGATCGGCGATCAGGACCTGCCGAGCGAAAACTTCAACGAAGGTTTCTATGCGCTGAAGTACTCGTTCGACTCGCTGGACAACGTTTACTACCCCCACGAAGGCGAAGACATCGGCCTGACGCTGGTGCAGTTCGAACCGAGCCTGGGCTCCGACACGCGCTACCGGCAGTGGGAGTTCAAACTGGACAAGGCCATGAGCAGTGGCCCGGACACGCTGATTATGGGCGGTCGTTACGGCCGCACGCTAGATGATGCCAACGTGGTGACCTCCAGTTTCCTGCTCGGCGGCGCCCGGCAATTGTCCGGTTTCCGCGAGGACGCGATCTCCGGGCAGAACGTCAGTCTGATGCGCGCGGTGTATTACCGCCGCCTCACCCCGCGCTCGTACCTGCCGCTGGACTTCCCGCTGTACGCCGGCGCCTCGCTGGAACGCGGCCGGGCATGGAATAACGACAATGAGTTCGACAGCGGCTACATCAACGCCGCCAGCGTATTCATCGGCTTCGATACGCCGCTGGGGCCGTTGAACTTCAGTTATGGCCTGAACGATGCGGATGAACAGGCGGTGTACCTGAACCTCGGGCAGACCTTCTGACAGCGGTCAGCGAATTCCCGCCAACAGCGTACGCGCCGTTTGCCGGAGGGGTTCGTCGGCTTCCTTGAGCAGTTCGTTGAGCAAGGCGATGGCGCTGTCGATATCGCCGTCATCGATGCAGGTCTGGGCCTGTTCGAGCTTGCCGGCGTTGACGGCGTCCGAGGGTTCGGGTTCCAGTTCCGGGGCATGCAACTCCAGTGGCTCCAGCGACAGCGACGAACCGGGATCGCCAAACTCGTTGAGAAAGTCTTCGTCCAGCGGCTGCGTTTCCGGCTCGGCGATCCATTCCAGCTCGACGGTTTCGGCATCGTCGGGAAGGGTTTCCGGTAACTCGAAATCCTGTGGCAATACCTGCAGATCGGAGCCGAGCGTTGATGGCGCCTGTTCAGGTGCGGCGGTGGCCGGGCGCGTTTCCTCAAGATCCCAACTGGAGGCCATCGAGAGCTGATCCAGGTTCAGTTCGAAATTGTCTTCGACCACCGGCTCCACAGGCTTGGAAGGTTCGATCGGCAGCGCGGCTATCACTGGGGCCGCCGCCACCAAAGGTGCGGCGCTGACCAGTTTCGGATAGCGGGCGCGAATCTCCTGCAAACGCTGATCCTCGACCCCGAGCTGGCGCAGACGGCTTTCCTGCTCGTCATAGGACGGCGTGTCGCCCTGCCGCCCCAGCACTTCAAGCAACTGCACGCCGAGGTCGATGCGTTCCGGCTCCCGCTGCAACGCATCGCGCAACAAACCGGCAGCCTCGCCCAAACGTCCGTAGGCCAGATAAATGCCGACCGCTTCCAGCACATCGCCATTGGCGTGATCCTCACGATGCTCGACAGCACTGTGAACGGCACTTGGCTGCATCGGTTCTGTGTCGTCGACCGGGGGTTCGTTCCGTACTGGCAGGAACGGCGTCGACAGCTCAGCTCCTTGCGACTGCTGGCGTTGCCGGCGCACATACAGCGCCGCCCCTGATAACCCAAGGACCAGCAGCAATCCGCCGAGCAGCGGCCAGTTAAGTGAATCCTCCTGAGACTCGACCGGAGCAATGACCGGCGCCGGCACAGGCGTCACGGGGGCTACCGGTGCCGGCGGCGCCTGTTGCACTTCAATCAGGCGAGCCTGCAAATCATTGAGCTGCTTCTTACCGTCAGCGATCAGCACTTCCTGGGCCTGAAGCTTCACGTTCAATTCATCGATGGTTTTTTGCAGTTGCTGGTTCTGCACAAGGCTCGCCGCCAATTGCTCGGCCTGCGCGTCAACGACCGGAGCCGGCGGCTGCACAGGCGCAGCAGGTTTGGCCGGCGTGGTTGCGGAGGGAGCCTCGGGGGTCGGGAATTCCGACGATTGCGCACGCGCAGTTGGCTCGTCGGTGGCCGGGACAATTCCCGGTGAGCCCGGCGGGTCGATCAGCACGGTGTACTCGCGCAGCAGGTGGCCGTTGGGCTGATCGAGCTGCACCAGGAAATTCAGAAAGGGTTCGTTGACCGGTTTGGTCGAGGTCACACGGATCATGTTGCGATTGCCGCGCAGGATCGGAGTGAACTTGAGGTCGTTGAGAAAGAACACACGCTCGATACCAGCGCGGCCGAACTCGTCCGCCGAGGCCAGACGGACCGCCAGTTCGTTTTCGCTGACGCCCCCGACATCCACCAGAGCGATGTCAGCCTTGAGCGGCTGATTGAGGGCTGAATGCACGGTGATATCACCGAGCCCCAGCGCCAATGACGCAGTGGACCAGGTGAGAACACCGGCCACCAGCAGCGAGTTGGCGCAACGCAGTACCACGTGCCGACTTCCGAGCATGAGCATCCCTTAAATAAGCAAAACCGACTTCTATGCGTTCGCACATCCGGTACGAACACGATATTGCCCAGTAGTTCTTATAGTCCGCCCAGCGCGATCTCTCAAAAAAACGGCACGCGGTTATGCCTCAAGACTTTTCCAGATTGGCCAGAATGTGCCCGTGAACCCGCATGCACACCTTCATATCGGCCTCATCGATGCCTTCAAACAATTCCTTGCGCAGTTGTGTGGCAATGGTCTCGATTTGTTCGATCAGCGGCAGGGCCGGTGCACACAGCACGATTTTTTTCGCCCGGCGGTCTTCCATGACGGACTGGCGTTGCACCAGTCCCTGGCTTTCCAGACTGTCGAGCAGACGGGCCAGGGTCGGCCCTTCGACGCCGACGCTTTGCGCCAGCTCACGTTGCGTCGGCGCCTCTTCGAAGCGCGCCAGATGCAGCAGCACCAGCCAGCGTGCCTGGGACAAGCCCAGACCGGCCAGCCGGCGATCCAGTTCGGCACGCCAGCCACGGGACATCTGGGCCAATTGCATGCCAAAGCGGTGTTGATCGGTTAACGGCATAAAACACTCATGATTAGACTGAACAAATAGAGAAAAACTAATTATTAGTCAGCTAAGCATGACATTTGACTATAGGCAAGAGGCGCTCTGTACTGAATCGTTACAACCGTATAACGGTTGGCACAAACGCCCTCTTACATTTCAAACTCGGATTGCAGCGCAGCCCGCACGCAATACAGCACGCCTTCCGGTACACGACCGGCAAACAGCTCGGCCACTTCGGCGACCGACGGCAACTCGCCTTCGCCGTCGAGGAACGCATCCTGGACTTCGCCCATCAGATCTTCCGGCAGATCCAGCGCCTGTTCCAGCGACAACTGCTGCTTGCCAATGGCTTCGGCGAGCATGGTGTAGACATTCTTTTCCGAGCACTGCAACTGACCGGCAATCTGCAGCGGCGTCATGCCGGCGCGGGCCAGGGTGATCAGTTCGTGGCGCACGTCAGCCACCACTTTCGGTGCCTCGGCCTCGCCGCCCAGCACTTCGAGGAAGGCCTCGCCGTAGCGCTCCAGCTTGCGTGCGCCAACGCCGCTGACCCGGGCCATGTCCGCCAGCGAAGTCGGCTGGCTGCGGAGCATTTCCAGCAGCGTCGAGTCGGGGAAAATGACGTACGGCGGCACACCGTGTTCTTCCGCGAGTTTGCGCCGCAGGGCGCGCAAGGCTTCCCACTGTTCGCGTTCTTCGCCACGCACCAGTTGGCTGGCGGGGCTCTTGCTGCCGCTCTTGGCGCTGACTTGCGGCTTGAGGTCGCGTCGCAGCTCCAGGCTCACCTCACCCTTGAGCAGCGGCCGGCAGGTGTCGCTCAGGCGCAGCCCGCCATAACCTTCGTGATCGACATCCGCCAGGCCGCGAGCAACCAGCTGACGGAACAGCGAGCGCCATTCGCTCTCGCTCAGCGCCTTGCCCACGCCGAACACCGACAGGTGCTGATGACCGAAGCTGCGGACTTTTTCGTTGTCCTTGCCCAGCAGCACGTCCACCAGATGACCAACACCGTAACGCTGGCCGGTGCGATAGATCGCCGACAGCGCCTGACGCGCTGGCTCGGTGGCGTCCCAGGTCTGCACGCCGTCGGTGCAGTTGTCGCAGTGACCGCACGGCTCGGGCATGTCTTCGTCGAAGTACGCCAGCAGCGCCTGACGGCGGCAGCGGGTTTCTTCGCAGAGCGAGAGCATGGCGTCGAGCTTGTGCTGCTCCAGACGCTTGTGGCGCTCGTCGCCTTCGGAGTTCTGCAGCATCTGCTTGAGCATCACCACGTCTTGCAGACCGTAGGCCATCCATGCGTCCGCCGGCAGGCCGTCGCGGCCGCCGCGTCCGGTTTCCTGGTAATAGGCTTCAAGAGATTTCGGCAGGTCGAGGTGAGCGACGAAACGCACGTTGGGTTTGTCGATACCCATGCCGAACGCCACGGTGGCGACCATGATCAGGCCTTCCTCGTTGAGAAAGCGCTTCTGGTGATAGGCGCGCAGATCGTTGGGCAGACCGGCGTGGTACGGCAGCGCCGGGAAGCCCTGCTCGGTGAGAAACGCGGCCACCTCTTCCACCTTCTTGCGCGACAGGCAGTAGACGATGCCGGCATCACTGCGCCGCTCGGCAAGGAACGCCAGCAACTGCTTGCGCGGCTGCTCCTTGGGCACGATGCGGTAGAAGATGTTCGGCCGGTCGAAGCTCGACAGGAAACGCTCGGCGTTCTGCAAATGCAGGCGGGTGACGATTTCTTCGCGAGTACGCTTGTCGGCAGTGGCGGTCAGGGCGATGCGCGGCACGTCGGGGAACATTTCCGCCAACTGCCCCAGTTGCAGGTATTCCGGGCGGAAATCGTGGCCCCATTGCGATACGCAGTGCGCTTCGTCGATGGCGAACAGGGCGATGTTCAAGCCTTGCAGGAACGAGAGCATGCGTGGCTGCACCAGACGCTCCGGCGCCAGATAGAGCATTTTCACTTCGCCGCGCTTGATCCTATTGGCGAGGTCGCGCTGTTGCTCGGCACTCAGGGTGGAGTTCAACGCGGCCGCCGCCACGCCCAGCTCTTCGAGGGTGGCGACCTGATCGTCCATCAGCGCGATCAGCGGCGACACCACCACCGCCAGGCCGTCGCGCAGCAGCGCCGGCACCTGGAAGCACAGGGACTTGCCGCCGCCGGTCGGCATCAGGACAAGGGCATCACCACCACTGGCCACGCGCTCAATGATTGCACCCTGACGGCCACGGAAACTGTCGTAGCCGAAGATGTCCTTGAGGACGCGTTGAGCCTGTTCGAGCATAAAAACTCCAAAAATCCACCGAAACATCCCTGCACAGGCTGGTTCAAGACAGCCGAGGCTGCTTTAAACAAAACGTAAGGGCGCATTGCATGACGCCGTACAGATTCAGCCACGACACCGGCAGGGATCGCAAAGCGCGGCAGTATACCCGAGCCCTCCCCGGCAAAGGGCACCGCCGATAAGAAGCTTGTGCGAGCAAATCTGCCGTGCGGCTGGCTTGAGGGCTCAAGAAGGCCTAGAATTCCCGCATTGTTTATTCCCCCAAGGTAGCCCTTTAATGTCCTTCGCCGAGCAACTAACCCGCCTGCAAGTCTTCCTCGACGCCGACGAGCTGCATGAAGAGGCGCTGGACTACGTGGCCGCTCACGGTTACCTGACCGCGCTGTCGATCTGCGCCGACGTGGTGCCGGACCGTGAGTGGATCGACGCCCTGTTCGCCGAAGAGCCGCATTACAGCAGCGAAGCCCAGCGCGAAGAGATCGAAGCCACGCTGATCGGCCTTAAGGCCCACATCGCCCGCCAACTGGCGTCGGATGAAGAATTCGAGCTGCCATGCGAACTGGACCTGGGCGACGAGCCGGACGATTCCGAACTGCGCGGCTGGTGCATCGGTTTCATGGAAGGTGTGTTCCTGCGCGAAGCGGCCTGGTTCGAAACCGCCGAAGAAGAAGTCAGCGAAATGCTCTTGCCGATCATGGTCGGTTCGGGCCTGTTCGACGAACAGCCTGAATTCGAAGACATCGCCAAGGACGCCAACCTGATGGACGACATGATCGTGCAGATCCCGGAAGCCCTCACCGCGCTGTACCTGCTGTGCCAGGCACCCGACGAAAAACCGGCGATCCTCAAGCCACGTCACCACTAAGATCCGGCCTATGGACAACCCCATAGGCAACCGCCCCCTGATGTTGCGCTACATCCTGCTGGCCATCGGCTGGCTCAGCGTGGCATTGGGGGTGATCGGAATTTTCCTGCCTGTTCTCCCCACTACTCCCTTCCTGCTGCTGGCAGCCGCCTGCTTCGCCCGCAGTTCTCCGCGTTTCTATCAATGGCTGGTCGAGCATCCCCGGCTCGGGCCATGGATCCGCGATTACCTCGATGGCAATGGCATACCGCTCAAGGGCAAGGTCTACGCGATCGGGCTGATGTGGGCGAGCATTCTGTTCTCGTGCTATCTGGTGCCGCTGCCGTGGGCGCGGGGGTTCATGCTGACCAGTGCGGTGTTGGTGACGGTTTATATCTTGCGGCAGAAGACGTTGCGTAAATCCTGATCCACCCTGCCCTACAACCGCTCGTCGAAAACCCTCGTACCCCTGTCAGATCTGACAGTAGGCAGGCCTACGCGTCAGCGCTCTAATCCTTCGTCAACGGTGCCGTCATCCAGACATCTGGGCACCCCTTGCGAAGGTGCGCACTCATGAACAGTCCAGTCTCGCCCTCAGGCTCAGCGACGAATCAACAAGTCCAGATATTTCCCCCACCCTCCGGCGGTATCGGGGCTCTGGCTCTTTCACCGTTCTACATCACAAACCATAAACCACAGCCTAACGGCGCCATGGGCGTCAACGTCGCCATGGCAAACAGTGACCTCAGCGGATTACTGGCCTGGATCCTTCCATACGTGAATATGAGCATCGGCGACGTCATTCACGTTTTGCTTGCCCCTCATCCACTGCCAGTCGCTGAAATTACGGTAGGCCCCGAGCACTTCAACGATCAGGGAGAGGCGCAGCCGATTTCCTTCTACATCTCGCTAAGTGATCTGGAGTTCAGCTTCGCGCCAAATTCCTTGACCAGTCTGGAGGGGAAGATTGTTGTTAAACGTATCAGCGACAACTCAGAAGAGTCCTCTCCTGTAGGGGTGCTTTATAAATATCCACCACCCGGCCCACAGGATCCCGACGCGAGTACGGCAAGAAACGAGGCAATGTCCAAACCCATCGTCACGGATTTAGTGCTGGATCAGACTGTCATCGACAACGGTACCTGGGTGCTGATCCCTCAATATCCCAATCAATGCATTGGCGATGTAGTTACAGTTGCCTTTGGGCCTTTGCTCGTCAGCGTCACAATTACCGCGATCGGGGACGTTTCGATTGAGATCCCGGCAGCTCTGCTGGCCACCCTCAAGCCAACCGACAATCTGGCAGTCAGTTGGTCGGTAAACGACATCGTGGAAAACTTCAGCAAGTGGTCGCTTCCGACACCCGTCAAAGTAATACCCGGGCAATCTTTGCTCGCAGCACCGTTCTGGGATGAAGCTGATACAGAAAACGTCCTGAATCACGACTTGTTGCTGGGTTCGGATACAACGGTGACCGCCACCGCTGTATTTGCCGCTAAAGACAGGATCGACCTGAGTGTGGAAGGTCATACAAGCACCGGTGAAGTGATTGTCTACACCGATAGTCGAACACGGACTACCGCTGGTAGAACACAAATTTTCGACATCCCGAATGAATTCATTCGAAACACGATCGGGGGAGAGTTACGAGCATTCTTTACCGTCACCAAAGGCACCGTCACCCAACAATCGAAACCTGCCGACGCCATTATCATTGGCACATCCCAACCCTTGGGCCTGCCGACTGTCACACCGCTGAACGCGGCAGGTGAAGTGCCGGAAGATGCACCTACGGTGGCGGTAGAGTTTGCCAAATACTGGCCCTTGAAGCTGGGTGCAAAAGCTCTGTGTTACTGGCAAACCCTCAGCGAAGCAGGGACCGTGACTCTGCAAATTTTTCAACAGATTATCACTGATGAAAAACTGCCGATTATCTTCCAGATAGTGAACAAGTTCGTCGCGCCTTATGCTGGCGGCCCATTGTCGGTGAAGTGCGAAATCAAGACTCCTGGGGAGGCCACGGTGTCTTCCGACCTGCTGCAACTACAGATCAGTGCGAAAAAAGTGATCACCATTGATGCGCCGACACAAGTACCAAAAGGAACAATTGATCCGCTGGACGGCAATTGGGGCATGCGGGCCGAATACCTTGGAGTACAAGAAGGGCAGATGGGTCGCTTGAGGCAAGCGAACGCCCCGATCGGAGACACTTCCTTCCCACGCCTGCCATTCAACCAAAACAAACGTATCAACTGGCCGCTTGATCGTTCGTTTCTCATTCGCCATCAGGGGGAGACGATCAAGCTATTCTGGAACTTGTGGTTCAACGAAAGGTTAGCTTCCTCGCCGACGACGGACGTTGTGATTGCTGCAATCCAGCCGGAGGACAATCGCTTCCCCACAGTAACCGTAGCGGGTGTAACGGCGGCGCAACTGAATGTGAATACATTGAAACCCTCTGACATGCTGAATGTACCTGCATGGCTCCATCAGGCCATCGGTCAACTTATATGGTTGAGATTGGAAGGCGTTGATTCCCTTGGAAGCAAAGTGGTTCTGGAACTGGTTGTCGGCGAGCGCATTACCTCCGTCGACGGATATGGGACGCTGATCCCTCTAGAGTGGCTTAAAGGGCTCAAAAATCAATCCGAGCTGAATATCCGATGCCAGGTCAGCTTTTCAGGCAAGACCGATGAGCAGTCGAAGGTGTTGTTCCCTGTTCGGCGCTATCAAATTCAGTCAGTCCCGGCATTGAGTGCAGGCCCCAACAAGTCCGTCGCATTGACCAACTTCGTTGTTGCCGAAGGACGGCCACCTGCCTATCCACCTTCGTCTGCGACTTTTACACAGTTGGCCACCGGAGGTACCGCGCCCATCTCATATAGCTGCAAAATCCAGCAATCGCAACGGTCACGCCTCAGGGAGGGACAGTCACATGCAGAGCCAATGGATCAACACAAATCATCGCCACTGATGCCGCTGGTAACAGTGCGTCTTACGCGCTGTATGTGACGGGAATGAAAACCATACTTCGAAACGATACGATCTGGAGATCATGGGGGGATGCTCACAACTATTGCACTGCCCGAGGCGGTCGCCTGGCTACTCTTCAGGAAATGCTGGACTTCTATAATCTTTACGCGAGAGAAAATGGAAATGTTGCTGCATTGCTAGGTTGGCCGCTTATACAAAGCCACCCTACCTCGTTCTACGGTGCATGGATTGGCGGTCAACAGGGATACTATTACTTCAACCTCACGGGAACGTATGCCAATGGACGCAACACCCCATATGGCCCGGAAAGTAATGGGGTTCGCCCTGCGTTGTGTCTAGTGGGATGACAACCATTCATTGATGACAGGTAGTCGAGGAAAGGAAGAACAAAAAGGAACGCATCTATTTACCGGCTCCATCCCTACAAGCCCGCGCGTCCTTAAACCGGGAGCGCGGGTTTGTCGTTTCCATGCCTTCGCCAACCCTTGTTGAAAAGTGTTGAAGGTTATGTTCGCAAAGCCACGCCACCTTGCGCCTTTGCCTACGCATCCGCCAGAATCCGCCGGCTTGTGCGCCTTGGGGGCGGGTTCTATTGTTTGGCGGTCGCTGAAAAGCAGCGATCGGGTTTAGCGATCCGGCTCCAGACAGACGCAACAATGCCCACTCTCAATTGCAGTTTTTTCTCTGCAACTGGCGTAATGGTGGCTGTGCGTGGGAGACCTTCGGGTCTACCCGGGGTTTCTGTGACCCGGATCGCTAACCTGCGTACAGCCGCCACCTTTACTTGTTTAGCGATGAGTCGTGGCGGCTAAATCCAATCACGGAGATTCGCCATGATCAAACCCACGCCAAACCCGCCGAAAGTCGATTCGACTTCCCCCTACGAATCCCTCGATTCCAAGAAATTCCACGAAGCCGCCGAACGCGCCCTCGATCACTACCTCAATCCGTTCCACCCCAGAAAGCCGCTGCTCAAACCCAACACCCGCTACCTCATCGCCCCCGGCATCCCGAGCGAAGAGCTGCTGGCAGACGCCTGCGAAACCCTGACCTCGGCCAAAACCATGGCCAGCGATTTCGCCGGGATGATCGATGCGCCGCAGCGGCATGTGCTGCTAGGCATCGGGCAACTGATCATGCTGGCGGAACTGGCGGTAAATCGGGTGCTGGACAATCTGGAACTGAAGACTGAAGCGCCGCTGTAGCCTGAGCAAAGAAAAAACCCGCCGTCTCGTTTGATCAGGACGGCGGGTTTTGTCGTTTCAGCCCCGGCTCACACCGTATCCACCTTCAACGAATGATCATTCAACATCCCGTTGATGATTGTCGCCGTGTCGTGCCCGCTGGCGATCAAACCACCCGCCCCCGGCGTTACACCGTAGTGGCTGGCCAGGTTGACGCCGGCCAGGTCGATGGTCTGGTTCGGCGTGGCGCCGGCCATGGCGCTGACGTCGATGGTGGTGACCACCGAAGCGCCGCTGCCGGTGACGGTGAAGTGCAGGTAGTCATCCAGTGACGCCGACGTGCCGTTTTCACCTTGCAGCAGTTGCGACAGGTCGAGCTTGTCGGTGCCGGGGGTGAAGTCGGTGACGGTGTCGTGGCCGCTGTTGCCCTTGAGCCACTGGAAGGTGTCGGCGCCCGGCCCGCCGGTGAGGGTGTTATTGCCCATCCCGCCGATCAGCAGGTCATCGCCCCCGCCGCCGTTGAGGATGTCGTTGCCCAGGCCGCCGTTGATCACGTTGTTATTGTTGTCGCCGGTGAGGGTGTCGTTGAAGTTCGAGCCGACGAGGTTTTCGATACCGGTCAGGGTATCGGTGCCGGCGCCAATGGTGTTTTGCGCACCGAGCAGGCCAAGGTTGACCGTCACCCCGTCGGTCGCGTGGGCGTAGCTGGCGGTGTCGATACCAGTGCCGCCGTCGAGCAGGTCGTTGCCCGGGCCGCTGTAGAGCAAGTCGTTGCCGGCGCCGCCGTGCAGTTCGTTGTTGCCGGAACCTGCGGTGAGCACATCGTTGCCGTCGCCGGCGTTGATGATGTTGTCGCCGGTGCCGGCCACCAGCACGTCATCGCCAGAGGTGCCGGTGAGGGTATGGCCGTCCTGGTAGCTGATGGTCACGTTCGCCGTGTCGCTGCCGCCGTGGTTGTCGTTGGCGGTGTAAGTGCCGTGGTAGTCCGGGGTGATGTCATGGGCCCCGGCGTAGTTGAGGGTCATGGTCAGCTGGTAGTTCTCCGCCGCGTTGGCGTTGCTGCCCGTGGTGTTGGTGATGTTGGTGATGTGGATCTGGTAGACGCCATCGGACGTCGCGGTCAGGGTCTGGCCATCCGCGAGGGCGATCCAGGCGCCGCCGTTGATCGAGTACTCCATGGTGATGTGGCCGGCCGCCAGGTTGTGGTCCAGGTTGAGGGTTTCGCCCTGGCGCAGGTTGACGGTGATGCGGTCTTCATCGTTGGCGTTGGTGTTGGTCACCGCACCGAGGTAGCCGCTGACCACCAGCACGGCGGTCATGGTCGCGGCGTTGGCGCTGAACGAATTACGCACGTTGGCCAGGTTCTGGTTGGCGGCGGTGTTGGCGTTGGTACCGGTGAAGCTGATCGCGCCGGTACCGGTGAAGTCCGCGGACTTCGAGATCCAGCCGGTGTTGAACGAGGTTGGCGTGGCGTTGAGGGTATCGCCGTTGGGATCGGTGTCGTTGGCCAGCAACAGCTCGCCCGGCACCACGATGTTGCCCGACAGCACGTTGGTGATGATGTGGTCATCCACCGCCACCGGAGGCGCGTTGGGGATCACTTTCACGGTCAGGGTCGAACTGGCGAGGTCGCCATCGTTGTCGCTCAGGGTAAAGCCGATGTTCTCGGTGATCACCACGGTGGTGGTTTTCTGCGAGGTGTAGCTGTAGTCGCCGGTGTCGAGATTGACCACCAGGGTGCCGCTGTTGTTGGTGGCGATACTCAGGGTGTTGTTCACCGTGTTGAACGTGCCGTGGTTGGCGCCGCCACTGGCAACCAGTGAACCCTGACCACCGTTGGCTTTCGGGTCATAGGTGTAGGTGGTGCCGTCGACCACGATGGATTTGATGAACCCGCCATCAGCGCCGAACGTCCCGCCCTCGCCCAGCAGCGAACCGGTGACCGGCGCGCCCTCAACCGTGCCGGAGAGCACCGAGTTGAGTTGATTGAGGTCGGTGACCACCACCGCGTTGGTATTGGTGTGCGTGATGCCGTCGTACGCCAGCGGATCGAGGTTGGCGTTGCTCACACCGCTGCCCAGGCCGATCGCGTAGTTCTTGATGTTGTTGGCATCGAGGAACGCCTTGAGCGTCGCTTCGTCGGCGGTGCCGATGTCACCCTCGTTGGGTTTGCCGTCGGAGAAGAAGTAGCCGACGTTCTGCGCCCCGGTGAGTTTGCCCGAGGTGTTGAACGCGTTGTACATGGTCGCCACGGCCGCATCGTAGTTGGTGCCGCCGCCCGCGCTGAGGCTGGCCAGAAGGGTCTTGGCCGTCGCGATATCGACCCACACCGAAGTGCGGTCGGTGGCGTTGCTGCTGAAGGTGACGAGCTGCACTTTCACATCGCCCAGATCGTCGTACTTGTCGAGCAAGGCGCTGATCGCCTGCTTGGCCAGGTCCAGCCGCGACAGGCCCGGTACGCCGGAGGCGTCGGCCATGCTGCCGGAGATGTCGAGGACGATGAGGATGTTGGAGTCGATCTCAACCGCCGCCACCGAACGATCCGACGCTACCGCTTTGGGCACGTCGTCGACGATGTTGACCACGATGGTGCTGGTGGTGCTGTTTCCCAGCGCATCGGTGGCCTTGTAGGTGAAACTTTCGCTCAGGGTGTTCGGCCCGTCGTTGGCGTTCGGCGTGGTTTTCGGCGCCGAGGTCAGGGTGTAGGTGTACGTGCCGTCGGCGTTGAGCTGGATCTGCCCGTAAGTGCCGGTGGCGCTGCCGACCAGGGTGTAGGTGATCGCCCCGCTGCCGCCGCTGACCGAACCGACCAGCGTGCCGCTCGCGGTTTCGCCGGTGTTGCCCGGGTCGCTGCCGGTGACCGTGCCGGGGGCCAGGTCTTGTCCGTCCTTGGTCAGGTCGAGGGCTTTCTCGTAGACGGTCACGTCCTGATCGGTCGAGGCCACGAGTTTGCTGTCGGCGACGTTGACGGTGATGGTGGTGGTGCTTTCGTCGCCGTCGCTGTCGCGGATGGTGTAGGTGAACGTGTCGGTGGCGCCCGGCGGGCTCACCGAGTTCGGGTTGCTGTGATAGACCGCGTTACCGGCCGCATCAAGGGTCAGGTAGCCGTAGGTGCCGTTGATGTTGCTGTTGAGGCCGCCGATGGCCGAGGTCGCGGTGTCGCCGCCGGACCGCACACCGACCACGATCGCTGCACCATCCGCGCCGCTGATGTCATTGCCCAGCACGCTGATGTTGACGGTGCCGCCCTCCGCCACCGAGCCGGTGTCGGGTTTGGCGGTTGGCAGGTCGTCGATGATGTTGACGTTGATCTGCCCCGTCGCAGTACTGCCGTCGGTGTCCGTCGCCACCACGTTGAAGTTCTCGGTGATGCTGTTGGCGCCGTTGGCGTTCGGGTGGGTTTCGTTATCGACCAGGGTGTAGCTGTAACTCACCACGCCGGTGGTCGGGTTGTAACCGGTGATGGTCAGTGTGCTGCCCAGCGGGGTGACCACTGATTGCGGGAAGCCTGCTGCCACGCCGTTGGTCATCACGGCGATGCCGCCCACGGTCAGGGTTTGCAGACCGTCGAGGGCCGTCACGGTGAAGGTGCCGCTTTGGGTCAGCGCCGGGATGTTGGGACTGGTGCCGTCGCTGAGGTTTTTCTCGTAGACGGTCAGCTCGCCGCCATTCACGTCGAGGCCGTTGAGGACCACCGGATCGTCGTTGTTGTGGATGTTCAGCACCAGGTTGGCGGTGCTGGTATCGCCGTCGGCATCGGTCAGGGTGTAGGTGAAAGTCTCGGTGCCGTTGCCACCGCCGTGCAGGTTTTTGAAGTCCGCATCGTTGGTGTTCAGCGTGTAGGTGTACGTGCCGTTGGCGTTCAACACTAACGTGCCGTAAGTGCCGGTGAAGGTGCCGGGAGTGATCGGGCCGGCATTCGGACCGGTCGCCACCACGTCGGCGCCTTGCACGTCGTTGGTCAGCACGTTGCCGTTGAGGGTCAACTGGGTTTCCGACGCGGTGCTGGCGTTGCTGTCGTTGATCGCCTTCGGCACGTCATCGACGATGTTGACCACGATGGTGCTGGTAACAACGTTGCCCAGCGAATCGGTGGCCTGGTAGGTGAAGGTTTCGGTCAGGGTGTTGGCGCCGTCGTCGGCGTGCGGGGTGGTGCTGGCCGGTGAGGTCAGGGTGTAGGTGTACGTGCCGTTGGGGTTGAGCACGATCTGCCCGTAGTTGCCGGTGGCGCTGCCGACCAGCGCATAGCTGATCGCACCGACCGCGCCGGTGACCGAGCCGACCAACGTGCCGGACGCGGTTTCCCCGTTGCTGGCCGGATCGCTGCCGGTGACCGTACCGGCGGCCAGATCCTGGCCGTCCTTGTTCAGGTCGAGGGCTTTTTCGTACACGGTGACGTCGGTGTCGCTGACCGCTTTGAGGCAGCTGTTGTAGACGTCGATGGTGATGGTGGTGGTGCTTTCATCACCGTCGGAATCGCGCACGGTGTACACGAACACGTCCACCGCACCCGGCCCGCTCACGGCATTCGGGTTGCTGTGATAGACCGCGTTGCCGTTGGCGTCGAGGGTCAGGTAGCCGTAAGTGCCGTTGATGTTGCTGTTGAGCCCGCCAATGGCCGAAGTCGAGGTGTCGGAGCCGGCGCGCACGCCCACTACCGCGCCACTGGCTGCCGGGCCGTCGGCGCCGCCGATGTCGTTGTCCAGCACGTTGCCGCTGACGGTGCCGCCCTCCTGCACCGACGTTGCGTCGGGTTTGGCGGTCGGCAGGTCGTCGATGATGTTGACGTTGATCTGCCCGGTGGCGGTGCTGCCATCGGTGTCGGTCGCCACCACGTTGAAGTTCTCGGTGATGCTGTTGGCGCCGTTGGCGGTCGGATGGGTTTCGTTATCCACCAGGGTGTAGCTGTAGCTGACTACGCCGGTTGCCGGGTTGTAACCGGTGATGGTCAGTGTGCTGCCCAACGGCGTGACCACCGATTGCGGGAAGCCTGCCGCGACACCGTTGGTGATCACGGCGATGCCGCCCACGGTCAGGGTTTGCAGACCGTCGAGGGCCGTCACGGTGAAGGTGCCGCTTTGAGTCAGCGCCGGGGTGTCGGGGCTGGTGCCGTCGCTGAGGTTTTTCTCGTAGACGGTGAGTTCGCCACCGTTGACGTCGAGGCCGTTGAGGTAGACCTGGTCGTCGTTGTTGTGGATGTTCAGCACCAGGTTCGCGGTGCTGGTGTCGCCGTCGGCATCGGTGATGGTGTAGGTGAAGGTCTCGGTGCCGTTGCCGCCTCCGTGCAGGTTTTTGAAGTCTGCATCGTTGGTGTTCAGCGTGTAGGTGTACGTGCCGTTGGCGTTCAGCACCAGCGTGCCGTAAGTCCCGGTGAACGTACCCGCCGTGATCGGGCCGGCATTCGGGCCGGTCGGCACGCGGTCGGCGCCCTGCACGTCGTTGGTCAGGACGTTACCGCTCAAGGTGAGGTTGGATTCCGAAGCTGTGCCGGCGTTGCTGTCGTCCACGCCTTTTGGCAGGTCGTCGACGATGTTCACGTCCAGCGTGGCATTGGCGGTGGTGCCGTTGTCGTCGACCACGGTCACGGCGAACTGCTCGTTGAGCACGTTGGCGCCGTTGGCAGTCGGGTGAGCTTCGTTATCGACGAGGGTGTAGCTGTAGCTGACCACGCCGGTCGCGGCGTTGAAGCCAGTGATGGTCAGCGTGCTGCCCAATGGCGTCGTGACTGACTGCGGAAAGCCTGCGGCCACACCGTTGGTGACCACGGCGATGCCACCGATGGTCAGCGTGGTGACGCCGTCCAGCGCGGTGATGGTGAAGGTGCCGCTTTGGGTCAGGGCCGCCGAATCCGGCGCGCTGCCATCGCCGAGGTTTTTCTCGTAGACGGTGAGTTCGCCGCCATTCACGTCGAGGCCGCTGATGATCACCGGGTCGTCGTTGTTATGAATTTGCAGGACGAGGTTCGCGGTGCTGGTGTCGCCGTCGGCATCGGTGATGGTGTAGGTGAAGGTTTCCGTGCCGTTGCCGCCGCCGTGCAGGTTTTTGAAGTCCGCATCATTGGTGTTCAGCGTGTAGGTGTACGTGCCGTTGGCGTTCAGCACCAGCGTGCCGTAAGTCCCGGTGAACGTACCCGCCGTGATCGGGCCGGCATTCGGGCCGGTCGGCACACGGTCAGCGCCCTGCACGTCGTTGGTCAGGACGTTGCCAGTCAGCGTGAGATTGGTTTCCGAAGCGGTGCCGGCATTGCTGTCGTCCACGGCTTTTGGCAGGTCGTCGACGATGTTCACGTCCAGCGTGGCGTTGGCGGTGGTGCCGTTGTCGTCGACCACGGTCACGGCAAACTGCTCGTTGAGCACGTTCGCGCCGTTGGCGGTTGGATGCACTTCGTTGTCGACCAGGGTGTAGCTGTAGCTGACGACGCCGGTTGCAGCGTTGAAACCGGTGATGGTCAGCGTGCTGCCCAGTGGCGTTGTCACCGATTGTGGGAAGCCTGCGGCAACGCCATTGGTGACCACGGCAATGCCGCCGATGGTCAACGTAGTGACGCCGTCCAATGCGGTGATGGTGAAAGTGCCGCTTTGGGTCAGGGCCGCCGAATCCGGCGCACTGCCATCGCCGAGGTTTTTCTCGTAGACGGTGAGTTCACCGCCCTCGACGTTCAACCCGTTGATGATCACGGGGTCGTCGTTGTTGTGGATCTGCAGCACGAGGTTGGCGGTGCTGGTGTCGCCGTCGGCATCGCGCAGGGTGTAGGTGAAGGTCTCGGTACCGCTGCCACCACCGTGCAAGGCTTTGAAGTCGGCATCGTTGGTGTTCAGCGTGTAGGTGTACGTGCCATTGGCGTTGAGCACCAGGGTGCCGTAAGTACCGGTGAAGGTGCCGGCGACCACCGGGCCACTGTTGGGGCCGACGGGAATCCGGTCGGCGCCCTGGGTGTCGTTCGGCAGGACGTTGCCGGTCAGGGTCAGCAGGGTTTCCGAGGCAGTGTTCGGATTGGTGTCGTCGACAGCCTTGGGCACGTCGTCGGTAATGTTGACGTCCAGCGTGCCGGTGGCGGTGTCGCCATTGCTGTCGCCGGCGATCACGGTGAATTGTTCGCTGAGGTTATTGGCACCGTCGCCCGCCGCGTGGGTTTCGTTGCCGTTGAGGGTGTAGCTGTAGCTGACCGTGCCGGTGGCCGGGTTGTAACCGGTAATGGTCAGGGTGTTGCCCAGTTGCGTGGTGATCGATTGCGGGAAACCGATCGGCACGCCGCCGACAATCACGTTGATGCCGCCGATGCTCAGGCTGCTCAGGCCATCCGGCGCCGACACCGTGAAGCTGCCGCTCTGGGTCAGCGCGCCAGGGTTGGCGGCGGAACCGTCGGGCAGATTGGCTTCGTTGAGGGTCAGTTCACCGCCGGGCACGGACAGGCCGCCGAGGGTCACCGGATTGTTGACCGGTGGCGGTGGCGGAACAATCGGTGCGGCCTGGCCGTCACCGTTGTCGATCACGGCGTTATGCCGCTCTTCGGGAAACTCGGGAATGCCGTTGAACCCGGCCGTCGGAAAGCCGATGACCGGATCGACCCGGCCCGCCACTTCGGTCAGCAACACAAAACTGTGGCCACCACCCAGCGCGCCCGGCGCGCCACCGGTGGCTCCGGGGCCGGCTGCCGTCGCTTCGGCGGTTTGGGTCGGGTCATCGCCGGCGGCAATGGCTTTCTGGATCTGTTCGACGTCGGTCAGTTGCGACTCGCTCGGGGTCACCGCTTCCGGGGCATTGACGTGGGCGGCCTGATCGGCGAGCAACTGGCCGGTCATGGTCAGGCTGCTGTCCCGACCGAGGGTCAGTTCCTGGCCATTTTGCAGATGGACGGCAACCGCTCCCTCCGCCCCGGTGATCAATTGATCCCCTGCAAACAGCCGATCGCCTTCAACCAATGCGCGCCGACTGCCGTCTGCCGATTGAGCGAAAACCTGACCAATGACTTTAGTGACGATCCCGATGAGCGTTGCCATGTGCATTCCTCCGCTGCCGACCACCGTCGGCGCTGGTTCGCGAAGCAGCCCATGGCTCAAGCGGGTTGTCGAGGCGACGCTCGCACCTCGACAGTTCGTTTCGCAGGTTGCGCAAATCCAGAAACGCCAGCGCCATCAAGCACTTGGAATCTCTGTTCGATGCAGCAGGCCCACTAGCGCTACGTAACGGTGGTGAATCACCCGAGTGACAAAAAACTGTCGTTCATCAGCCGCTACGCGTCCCTCCCCTTTAGCAGTACTTCGCCGTATGTCGCAAAGTGAGTGGAACTTTCCTCAAGCCTTTCTGTGCTCCCTAAAGCGCATAAAACAAAGGCTTTCGAGTGGAACAATGTGCTGGATTTGGCGAACCGCATAAGTTTTTTTTGGCATAACCCATATGAAAATTTTTTCTTAGCTACGCTTCAGGATGTTCTTAGCTCTGTTGTTACAGGCATGAAACGCTTTCTACTAAAAATATCGTCAATAAATTGGCGACAGCGGAACACCATCAGGACTCAGGGAGATGCACCCATGCGCGTACTAACCCCCCTCTGCAGCGCGGTTTTGCTGGCCATGGCTTGCACTTCCCAGGCACAGGCCATGAACCTCACCGAAGCGATCCAGAGCACCATCGCCACCCACCCCGAACTTGCCTCGCGCGTGGACGCGCGCCTGTCAGCTGATGAACAGGTGAAGGTCGCCAAGGGCGGCTTCTATCCATCGGTGGACCTGAACGCTGCTTACGGGCGTGGCTACAGCGACAACACCAACACCCGGGCCTTCGGTAACCACCACACCGAAATCCTCAATTACACCCAGTCCGAGCTGCGTCTGCGGCAGATGCTGTTCGACGGTTTCAACACTGCCAACGAAGTCAAGCGCACCAAGGGCGTTTCCAACTCGCGCGCGTATTACGCGCAAGGCACCGCCCAGGACCTAGCCCTGCGCACCATCGAGGTCTACCTCGAAGTGCTCAAGCGCCGTGAACTGGTGACATTGGCCAAGAACAACCTGCAGGCGCACTTGCGCGTCAACGACCAGATCGGCCTGCGCACCGAGCGCGGCGTGGGCAGCACTGCCGACTCCGATCAATCGGTCGCCCGTAAGGCGCTGGCGCAGAACAACCTCGACACCGCCGAAGTCGATCTGGCCGACGCCGAATCGAACTTCTACAGCGTGGTCGGACGCATGCCCGATGAGCTGGAAGCGCCCGCTTCGACCCGTGGCGAGTTGCCCGCCACCCTGCCCGAAGCCCAGCAGAGCATGGTCGAGAACAACCCGTACCTGAAATCCGCCCAGGCTGACGTGCAATCGGCCGAGAGCCAGTACGAAGTCGCCAAGTCGCCGTTCTACCCACGCTTCGACGCCGAAGCGGCAGTCGGCGCCAACAACAACGTGCAGGGTGACGAGGGCCACGACAACGAATGGCGGGTCGGCGTGGTGATGAACTACAACCTGTTCCGTGGCGGCAGCGACAAGGCGCGACTGGCCTCCGATGCGCACCAGATCAACCAGGCGATGGACATCCGCAACAACGCCCTGCGCCAGCTCAACGAGAACATTCACCTGGCCTGGAACGCCATGGTCAACGCCAAGAAGCAGACCCCGACCGCCCGCGAATACGCCGAGACCACCAAGCGTGTGCGCGCCGCGTATCAGGATCAGTTCGGCCTCGGCCAGCGCACCCTGCTCGACCTGCTCGACAGTGAAAACGAGCTGTACAACGCCAACCGTCGCTACACCGAGATCCGCTACACCGAGGAGTTCTCGATGTATCGCGTGCTGGCGAACATGGGCCAGTTGTTGAACAAGCAGCGGATCGTGCTGCCGGCCGATGCGATTGCCGCGACCGAGGTGAAGAACGAAGCGCGCCTGCCCGAGCTGAAGTAGTCCCGATGATGTAGTGCCAGGGGAGCGATCAATATGACCAGCATGCAACCCGGTAACACCGGGATCGATCCGCGGCTGAGCTTCGATGACCCGTTGCTCGACGGTCTGTTGATCCTCTGCAAACTCCATGGCGCGACGGTCAGTCGCGCCAGCCTGAGTGCCGGGCTGCCCCTGGACAAACAACGCCTGAGCCTGGACCTGCTGCCCCGCGCCGCGGCCCGGGCCGGGTTGCAGGCGCGCTTGCTGCGCCGGGAACTCAAAGACATTTCACCGCTGAACCTGCCGGTGCTGTTGCTGCTGGGCAACGGGCGCACGGCGGTGCTGCGGCGGTTTGCCGAAGACGGCAAGGCGCTGATCCTGCCCAGCGAAGCCGATGGCGGCGAGCAATGGGTCAGCCGCGAAGAACTCACCGAACACTACAGCGGCCAGGCCTTGTTCGCCCGGCCACGGCATGAACTGGAAGACCTGCGCTCGCCGTTGGTGCCACGGGTGCAGGCGTGGTTTCGCGACACCTTGAAGCTGTCGAAATGGCTGTACAGCGATGCGATCCTCGCCAGTTTCCTGATCAACCTGCTGGGCCTGATGGTGCCGCTGTTCGTCATGCAGACCTACGACCGCGTGGTGCCTAATCAGGCCACGTCGACCCTGTGGGTGCTGGCCATCGGGCTGCTGATCGGCACCGGTTTCGAACTGGTGCTGCGGGTGGTCCGCGCGCACCTGCTGGACACCGCCGGCAAGAAAACCGATGTGATCCTTTCCGCTACTTTGTTCGAGCGCATCACCGGCATGGCGATGAAGGCCCGGCCGGCGACCATCGGCGGATTCGCCCAGAGCATTCACGACTTTCAGGGCCTGCGGGAATTTCTCACCGCCGTGACCCTGACCAGCCTGATCGACCTGCCCTTCGTGGTGTTGATGCTGGTGGTGATCGGCCTGCTCGGTGGCTGGCTGGTGGTGATTCCGCTGCTGGCGTTTCCGATCACGATCGTGTTCGCGATGATCATTCAGGCCCGTCTGCGCGACACCGTGCAGAAAAGCCTGAGCCTCGGCGCCGAGCGCCAGGCGTTGCTGATCGAAACCCTCGGCGGTCTGGAAACCCTCAAGGCGTGCAGCGCCGAAAGCGAGCGCCAGCACAAATGGGAAAGTACCCACGGCGCCCTCACCCGCCTCGACAGCCACGCGCGTAATCTCTCGGCGCTGGCCACCAACGGCACGCTGTTCATCCAGCAGTTTTCGGGGATGGCGACGATTGTGGCCGGGGTCTACAGCATCATCGCCGGCAACCTCAGCGTCGGTGCGCTGGTGGCCAGTTATATGCTCGGCAGTCGCGTGCTTGCGCCGCTGGGCCAGATCGCCGGGCTGATTACTCGTTACCAGCAAGCGCAACTGACCATGAAAAGCACCGACGCGCTGATGTCCCTGCCTCAGGAGCGCGACGGCAAACAACGGCCGCTGGAGCGCACGCAATTGCAAGGCGCGCTGGACGCCAACGCCGTGACCTTCCACTACAACGGCCAGAACGCACCGGCCCTGAGCAATGTCAGTTTCAGCGTCAAACCCGGCGAGCGGATCGGAATCATCGGTCGCAGCGGCTCGGGCAAAAGCACTCTGGCGCGGCTGGTGATGGGGTTCTACGAACCGGAAGAAGGCCAGTTACTGCTCGACAACCTCGACCTGCGGCAACTGGACGTCGCCGACCTGCGCCAGCAGATCGGTTATGTCGCCCACGACCTGCCGCTGCTGGCCGGCAGCCTGCGTGACAACCTGACCCTCGGCGCCCGCTACATCAGCGATTCGCGGATGCTTGAAGTCGCTGAACTGACCGGCGTCACAGAGCTTGCCCGGCAACATCCGCAAGGCTTCGACCGGCCGGTGGGCGAGCGTGGTCAGTTGCTCTCAGGTGGTCAGCGCCAAGCCGTGTTGCTGGCGCGGGCGCTGTTGCTCGACCCGCCGATCATGCTGCTCGACGAACCCACCAGCGCCATGGACAACAGCAGCGAAGACGTTCTGCGCCAGAAGCTGCACGGCTGGGTGCAGGGCAAAACCTTGCTGCTGGTCACCCACCGCACTTCGATGCTGAGCCTGGTGGACCGGTTGCTGGTGCTGGACAACGGCCGGATCGTCGCCGACGGTCCGAAAGAAGCGGTCATCGATGCACTGCGCAAGGGCCGGGTCGGCTCGGCGGCGGTCTAGGAGTTGCCCCATGTCTGCTTCGTCCTCTTCAAAACCGCGCGGTTACTTCGACAGTTTCGGCAAAAGCGCCGAGGCTGAATTCATGCCGGAAACCGCCGGCGCCTCGTTGCAGGATTCGCCGCGCTGGTCGCGCATTACCGTGTGGCTGGCGGCGGCGCTGCTGATCAGTGCGCTGGTCTGGGCAAAGTTCGCCGTGCTCCAAGAAGTGACCATGGGCGAAGGCAAGGCGATTCCGTCGAGCAAGGTTCAGGTGATCCAGAACCTCGAAGGCGGGATCGTCACCGAGATCTTCGTGCGTGAGGGGCAAATGGTCAGCAAGGGCGATACCTTGCTGCGTCTGGATGACACGCGGTTTCTGTCGAACAAGGGTGAAAGCGAGGCCGATCGTTATGCCCTGACTGCGCAGGTCGAACGCCTGTCCGCCGAAGCCGAAGGTCGGCCGTTCAAGCTTTCGGACGAGGTGATTGCCAAGGCCCCCCAAGTCGCCGAGGACGAGCGTTCGCTGTACGAGCAACGACAACGGCGGCTGGCCAGTGAGCAACGCACCCTCAGCGAACAACTGCGGCAGAAGGCGCAGGAGCTGGCGGAGTTTAGGTCGAAACAGGGGCAATACAGTTCGAGCCTGGCGCTGGTCAATCAGGAAATGAACATGTCCGAACCGCTGGTCAAGACCGGCGCCGTATCGCCGGTTGAGATCCTGCGACTGAAGCGCAGCGCCGTGGAAATTCGCGGTTCGTTGAATGCCACGACCCTGGCGATTCCCCGCGCCGAATCGGCCATTGCCGAGATCCGCAGCAAGATCGACGAATCGGAACAGACCTTCCGCTCCGAAGCGGCCAAGGAGCTCAACGAGAAACGCACCGACCTGTCGAAAATCACCGCCTCGAGCATCGCCATCGACGACCGCGTCAGCCGCACCACCGTGACTTCGCCGGTGCGTGGGGTGATCAAGCAGATGAAGGTCAACACCATCGGCGGCGTGGTGCAGCCGGGCAGCGACATGGTGGAAATCGTGCCGCTGGAAGACAACCTGCTGATCGAAGCCAAGGTCCGGCCGCAGGACGTGGCGTTCCTGCATCCGGGCCAGAAAGCCATGGTCAAGTTCAGCGCCTACGACTACACGATCTACGGCGGGCTCAGCGCCAAGCTTGAACTGATCGGGGCCGACACCATCACCGACGACAAGGGCAACAGCTTTTACCTGATTCAGGTGCGCACCGACAAAAACCATTTGGGCGGGGATGTGAAACCGCTGCTGATCATTCCGGGGATGGTGGCGACGGTGGACATCATCACCGGGGAGAAAAGCGTGCTGGATTACCTGCTCAAACCGGTGCTGAAGGCGCGGACCGAGGCGATGCGCGAGCGCTAGTGATGATCCGGATTGGATGCTGAATGATCTGGCCTCTTCGCGGGCAAGCCCGCTCCCACAGGTATGGCGTCGTACTCAGGTTTTGTGTACGACAAGTACATTGTGGGAGCGGGCTTGCCCGCGAAGGGGCCAGTGAGATCACCCTTAATTTCCAGAATGATTGCGCTGGAAAGTCTCCTCGCCCATCGCCGCAATCTGCCCCTCGATCAACGCCTCGAACGGCTTGAGCAACGGATCGAAAGAGGCCGGCGCCTCAAGCGTCTGCAATGCCTGAACAATCGCCTCGATCGTCGACAACGCCCCCGGCCCCGGTGCCTTGCGCAGCCGATACCGGGAAACCCCGCCCTCGGCCAAAGTCACCCGAGGCAACGCCGCCAGCAGCGGATTGAGGTGCAGCATCTTGCGCGCCTTGCGCCACGTGCCGTCCGGCACCACCAGCAACAGCGGTTCATCGGACGCGGTGTACGCCTGCATCGGCTGCGCATCCTCCGCCGGGAACAGCAATCGCGCCCGATACCCCGGCCGATTCAGCAGCGTTGGCAAATCCTCGAACACCTCGCCGACGATCAGTTCGGCATTGTTCAAACCGAGCGCCGCCAGCCGTGCCGTGTTGAGCGCGTGATTGACCTCGCTCGGGTGCTGCAACAGCAACACCCGGGTGCGGCTGTCGAGGCTGGGGATCAGCGGGCACAGGCAATGAGTTTGTGGGCGCAGGCAGCGCGGGCATTGAGGTCTGGACATGTTCTTATGCCTGATTGAGCTGCGCTTTGAGCAGATCACGGAAAGTCTGGATCAGCGGCTCGCGGCTGCGGCCCCGGCGCATGATCATGGAGAACGGCGCCTGATAACCGAAGGTCGCCGGCAGCAGCACCCGCAGGTCGCCCTTGTCGGCCCAGGCCTGGGCGTAGTGCTCCGGCAGATAACCGATGTAGGCGCCGGACAGCACCAGAATCAGCTGCGCTTCCATACTTTCCACGGTCGCGGCGCTGTGTTTGAAACCGTGACGCGCCAATTCGGCCTGGCTCCAGTAACCGCGTCCGACCATGCGCTGCTGGGTGATGACCTGCTCGGGAATCCGCCGCTCATTGAACAACGGGTGACGGCTGCTGCAATACAGCCAGTGCTGCTCACGGTACAGCGGCATGTACACCAGACCGCTCATGCGTGTGGAAAACGCACCGATGGCCAGATCGAGGCGGTTGTCCTGCACGCCGAGTTGCAGTTCATACGGGCTCATCACCGACAAATGCAAATGCACCGCCGGGTGTTCCTGGCTGTAGGCGCCGATGGCTTCGGCGAATGGCAGGGCCTTGTCGCTGACCGTGGAGTCGATCACCCCGAGGTTGAGCGTGCCGCGCAATTCGCCCTTGAGCGCGGCGGCGTATTGCTCGAAACCTTCGAGTTCGGCGAGCAGGCGCAGGGTTTCCTGATGGAACAGCTCGCCCTTGCTGGTCAGGCTGAAACCGCCGCGCCCGCGATGGCACAACACCAGACCCAGCGCGGCTTCGAGCTGGCTCATGTAGGTGCTGATCGCCGAGGTCGACAGGTTGAGTTCCTGCTGCGCGTTAGCAAACCCCTGATGGCGCACGACGCTGACGAAGATGCGCAAAAGTTTCAGGTCGGGTAAAGCGTTGGCCATGTCTACTCCGGGCTTTGGAACTGTGTTGTCTGGTCAATCCACCCCTCATCGGAACGCCGCCCGCCCATCCCTCTCCCCAGAGGGGAGAGGGGGAAAGGGAGCCGATCTCCATGGCCTTCAAATCCTGCGTCTGCCTTACGACTATCTTGAGTTCGGCTCGATATTTCAGGTCGATGAAGCTCCTGAGAACAACTCCGTAGGCCCCCTCTCCCTCCGGGAGAGGGCTGGGGTGAGGGCTACGATCCCGAGCCGAACGAACATCCAGAGAAGCGCAAAGTCTATCTCGCCCCTCCCCCATTAGTTTAGAAAATTCTGAACTAAGTTTTTGTTCGTAGCGATTCTTCCGCCTCACTACATTTCGCAGAATCGGCCCCACAGCGGCGTCCGAACCTGTGCTGAACGGCGCGCCGACATAAATAAAACAAAGACGATGAGGCCCTACCCGTGGACAAGATTCTTCACCAACCACTGGGCGGCAACGAAATGCCGCGCTTCGGCGGCATCGCCACCATGCTCCGACTCCCCCATGTACCGACCGCTGCCGGCCTGGACGCTGCCTTCGTTGGCGTGCCTCTGGACATCGGTACTTCGCTGCGCCCCGGCACCCGCTTCGGGCCGCGCGACATCCGCACCGAATCGGTGATGATCCGCCCGTACAACATGGCCACCGGCGCTGCGCCGTTCGACTCGCTGTCGGTTGCCGACATCGGTGACGTGGCGATCAACACCTTCAACCTGCTCGACGCCGTGCGCATCATCGAAGAAGCCTACGACAACATCCTCGAGCACAACGTGATCCCGATGACCCTGGGTGGCGACCACACCATCACCCTGCCGATCCTGCGTGCCATCCACAAAAAACACGGCAAGGTCGGTCTGGTGCACATCGACGCCCACGCTGACGTCAACGATCACATGTTCGGCGAGAAGATCGCCCACGGTACGACCTTCCGTCGCGCCGTCGAAGAAGGTCTTCTGGACTGCGACCGCGTGGTGCAGATTGGTCTGCGTGCGCAGGGTTACACCGCTGACGACTTCAACTGGAGCCGCGATCAGGGCTTCCGCGTGGTGCAGGCCGAAGAGTGCTGGCACAAGTCGCTGGAACCGCTGATGGCCGAAGTGCGTGAGAAAGTCGGTGGCGGTCCGGTGTACCTGAGCTTCGACATCGACGGCATCGACCCGGCCTGGGCGCCTGGCACCGGCACCCCGGAAATCGGTGGTCTGACGACCATTCAGGCGATTGAAATCGTTCGCGGCTGCCAGGGCCTCGACCTGATCGGCTGCGATCTGGTAGAAGTCTCGCCCGCTTATGACACCACCGGCAACACCTCGCTGCTGGCCGCCAACCTGCTGTACGAAATGCTCTGCGTACTGCCAGGCGTCGTCCACCGCTGAGGGTCGGGTCATGAACGAACGTGATCAGGTTCTGAAAGCGGCCGCCGATCTGGTGTCCGCCTTCGCCCGCAACGATCGCGAAGCCTACTTCGGCGCGTTCAGCGCCGATGCGAGCTTCGTGTTCTACACCCTCGAACAGCCCCTGCTGTCGCGCGATGCCTATCAGGCGTTGTGGGACAGCTGGCGCGCCGAGGATGGCTTCGAGGTGCTGTCGTGTAGCTCGAGCAACGCCTTCGTCAGCCTGCAGGGTGACGTGGCGATTTTCATCCATGACGTGGCCACCGAGCTGCGCATGCAAGGGGAGCAACACTTCAGCCAGGAGCGCGAGACGATTGTTTTCAAGAAACAAGCGTCGAGCCTAGAACAACAAGGCCATTGGCTGGCCTGCCACGAACATTTGTCCGCAATGCCGGAAGGGCTGCCATCCCCTTAGCCAAACAGGTGACGCTCACGCACGATGAGCGCGCCTTTGTGATCGGAGCAGATCATGAATAACAACAACAAAGACCAAAGCCTTACGCAGATTGAAACCCACGGGGTCGAACAGATCCCGGACAACGAACGCACCGCCGGTCCCGTGGACTTGTTCCGCATGATCTTTGGCGGCGCGAATACCTTTGCCACCGCCGTGCTCGGCAGTTTCCCGGTGCTGTTTGGCCTGTCGTTTCAGGCGGGCGTCTGGGCGATTGTTTCGGGCGTGCTGCTTGGCTCGCTGATCCTCGCACCGATGGGTCTGTTCGGCCCGCTCAACGGCACCAACAATGCCGTGTCGTCCGGTGCGCACTTCGGCGTGCACGGGCGGATCGTCGGTTCGTTCCTGTCGCTGCTGACCGCCATCGCCTTCTTCTCGCTCTCGGTGTGGAGTTCGGGAGATGCGCTGATCGGTGGTGCAAAACGCCTGATCGGCCTGCCGGAAACCGACCTGACTCTGGGCCTGGCCTACGGTCTGTTCGCGATTCTGGTGCTGACCGTGTGCATCTACGGCTTCCGCTTCCTGCTGTGGGTGAACAAGGTCGCGGTGTGGAGCGCGAGCTTGCTGTTCCTGCTGGGCATCTTTGCCTTCGCCGGTCCCTTCGATTCGCACTACGCCGGCACCGTCAGCCTCGGTCAGCCGGGCTTCTGGGCAGCCTTCATCGGCGCCGCGCTGGTGGCCATGAGCAACCCGATTTCCTTCGGCGCGTTCCTCGGCGACTGGGCCCGCTATATCCCGCGTGAAACCTCGCGCAAGCGGATCATGGCGGCAGTGGTTTTCTCGCAGATCGCCACCTTCATCCCGTTCCTGTTCGGCCTGACTACCGCCACCATCGTGGCGATCCAGGCACCGGACTACATCGCGGCCAACAACTATGTCGGCGGTCTGCTGGCGGTGTCGCCGAGCTGGTTCTTCCTGCCGGTGTGCCTGATTGCGGTGATCGGCGGCATGTCCACCGGCACCACGTCGCTGTATGGCACCGGGCTGGACATGTCCAGCGTGTTCCCGCGCCTGCTGTCGCGAGTGAAGGCGACGTTGCTGATCGGCGTGCTGTCGATTGCCTTCATCTTCATCGGGCGCTTCGCGGCGAACCTGGTGCAGAGCGTGTCGACCTTCGCGGTGCTGATCATCACCTGCACCACCCCATGGATGGTGATCATGATCATCGGCCTGGTGGTGCGTCGCGGCTTCTACTGCCCGGACGACCTGCAAGTGTTCACCCGCGGCGAGCAAGGCGGACGCTACTGGTTCAGCCACGGCTGGAACTGGCGCGGTCTGGGCGCGTGGATCCCGAGCGCGGCGGTCGGCCTGTGCTTCGTCAACCTGCCGGGGCAGTTCGTCGGCCCGCTCGGTGAGTTGGCCGGCGGCATCGACATCAGCCTGCTGGTGACCCTCGGTCTGGCCTCGGTGATGTACCTGATGTTGCTGAGCCTGTTCCCGGAACCGGCGCTGGTCTACGGCCCGAAGGATCCCCGGAGCAAAGGCGCCCATGCGCCGGCTGAAGCGGCGCTGCGTCAGGCTGCCTGAATAATCGAATCGCCTGTGGGGGTCAGCCTTCTCCCACAGTGTTCCACCCCATAAAAAAGACAATCGGAGACACGCCATCATGGCTTTGGATTTATTCGTCGTCCTCATCTACGCGGCCGGCATGCTCTTGCTCGGCTATTTCGGCATGCGCAAGGCCAAGACCAACGAGGACTTCCTCGTCGCCGGGCGTAACCTCGGCCCGAGCCTGTACATGGGCACCATGGCCGCGACCGTTCTCGGTGGCGCGTCCACCGTCGGCACCGTCCGCCTGGGCTACGTGCACGGCATCTCCGGTTTCTGGCTGTGCGCGGCACTGGGTTGCGGCATCGTGGCGCTGAACCTGTTCCTGGCCAAGCCGCTGCTGAAACTGAAGATCTACACCGTTACCCAGGTCCTGGAAAAACGCTACAACCCGATGGCCCGCTCGGCGAGCGCGGCGATCATGCTGGCCTACGCGCTGATGATCGGCGTGACCTCGATCCTCGCCATCGGCACCGTGCTGCAAGTGCTGTTCGGCCTGCCGTTCTGGATTTCGGTACTGCTCGGCGGTGGCGTGGTCGTGGTGTATTCGGCCATCGGCGGCATGTGGTCGCTGACCCTGACCGACATCGTCCAGTTCATCATCAAGACTGTCGGCCTGATGTTCATCCTGTTGCCAATCTGCCTGTACAAAGTCGGTGGCTGGGACGAACTGGTGCTGAAACTGCCGGCCACCGCCTTCAGCTTCACCACCATCGGCTGGGACACGATCATCACCTACTTCATGATCTACTTCTTCGGCATCCTGATCGGTCAGGACATCTGGCAACGGGTGTTCACCGTCAAGAATGAAAAAGTCGCTCAGTACGCCGGTAGCTTCGCGGGCATCTACTGCATCCTCTACGGTCTGGCCTGTGCCTTGATCGGCATGGCTGCACATGTGCTGATCCCTGATCTGGACAACGTCAACAACGCCTTCGCCGCGATCGTCAAACTGTCGCTGCCGGACGGCATCCGTGGTCTGGTGATCGCCGCCGCTCTGGCCGCGATGATGTCCACCGCCAGCGCCGGCCTGCTCGCCGCCGCCACTACCCTGACCGAAGACTTGCTGCCGAAACTGCGTGGCGGCAAACAGTCGAGCCTGGGTGTGAACCGTCTGTTCACCCTGCTGACCGGTGTCGTGGTGCTGGGTATTGCTCTGGTTGTGAACGATGTGATCAGCGCCCTGACCCTCGCGTACAACCTGTTGGTGGGCGGCATGCTGATCCCGCTGATCGGTGCGATCTTCTGGAAACGCGCAACCACCGCCGGCGCCATCGCCAGCATGGGCCTGGGTTTCGCCACTGCCCTGCTGTTCATGTTCAAGGACGGTCTGGATGCCAACACGCCGATCTACTACAGCCTGGCTGTGGGTCTGGTGAGTTTTGTGGTGGTCAGCCTGTTTTCCCGTCGCCCGGCGACCGTGGCGAGCGCGATCTAAGCTGAAGCGGTAGCAACAACTTTCTTCGACGGGTGTGGCGTCGGTTGCCACACCCGTTTTTTTTCGTCTGGAGAAAATGCTTGATGAAGATTGTTTCTCGCGATCAGTGGTTCGAAGTGCAAAACCTGAGCGACGGCATTCGGCTGATTCACGAGCCGTTCATCCGCCCGTTCTACCGCTGCAACCTGTGGCACGTTCAGGGGCGGGACAAGGATCTGCTGCTCGACAGCGGTTCCGGCCTGGTGAGCCTGCGCGAGCAACTGCCGTGGCTGACCGAGCGGCCATTGGTGGCAGTGGCCAGTCATTGCCATTTCGACCACATCGCCGGGCATCACGAGTTTGCCGAACGGCTGGTGCATCCCGCCGAGGCGGACATTCTGGCGGCGCCAGATGGCGAGAATGACTTGAGTCGCGCCTTCGTCGGCGACGACATGTTCGAAGCGCACCCGGACTGCCCGTTGTGCTACGCCGAATACCGGGTCAAGGCAGCGCCGGCCACCGGGTTTGTCGAGGACGGCGATGTGCTGGACCTCGGTAACCGCACGTTGCAGGTGCTGCACACGCCAGGGCATTCACCGGGCGGGATCAGCCTTTACGAAGCGGCCACGGAAACCCTGTTCAGCGGCGACATCATCTACGACGGGCCGTTGATCGAGGACGCCTACCACTCGAATCTTGAAGATTACGCCGCCAGCCTGCGTCGTTTGCAGGGGTTGAAGATCCGTACGGTGCATGGCGGGCACTTCGGCAGTTTTTCCGGAGAACATTTGCGCGGGATGATTGACGAATGGTTGCGCCGCCACGCCTGAGGCCTGCTGTACTTCAGTCAGACCAACAACCATAAAGATCTGCCATGAGAAGAGCTGCCGTGCGTGCTGCCGTGCACCGGTTCATCCTGCGTCTGCTGGAAAATCGTGAATTCGACGACAACACCAGCCTCGCGCAGCTGGGGCTGGAAAAAGCGGATATCGAAGATCTGATCTTCCACCTGGAAGATGAATTCGGACTGACGGCCTTCACCGCCGAAGAGGACCGGATGCTCAAGACCGCGAAAACCGCGAATGACCTGAGCCGGTTTCTGATGGAAATCGGGCGTCACTGAAAACAAAAGATCGCACCCGGTCGCTACTCCATGGAGTGGCGACCGGGTGCGATCTTTTGTCGTTTAAATCCTTTGATCCTTCAAAGCGGGGCATTACCGCCGACGTGGCTGACGCCGACGCTGTTCGTCATCGGTGCGAATCGGGACCGGTTGCAGAGGCGGTTCGATCAAGCCGAGGGCAACACCCAAATCGTGCAGCCAGTTTTGAATTTTCTCTTTCATCGTCATGCCCCCTTCAGGGTGGTGCTGAGCGTCCGGAATTCTGAGGCCGCTTCGCACTGATAATAGTCCGAAGTCCTACGCAATGCTCGGCCAAATCCGCAATGATCTGTTACCAGATTGATCAGAATCCCTGACCGATCGTTCAAGCAATTTCCCGGGTGTCTTCGCCAGCCACGGGATAGAGCGCCTGCTGCTGTTCGATCCACGCATTGAGGTTGGCGCCAACCATGCCCCGGCGCCACATGAGCCATGTTGTCGCACTGGCAAAAGGCTCGGCCAGGGGATGCACCGCCACGCTTTCGCGCCCCGGAAGACTGGCGAGCATCGACTCCGACATCAGCGCCACACCGCTGCCGGCAATCACGCAGGCGAGCATGCCCTGATAGGACTCGATCTCCATCGCCCGGCCCATCGCCGCCTGATAGTGGGCGAACCACGCTTCAAGACGCGCGCGATAGGCGCAGCCATGGCGAAAGGTGAACACCGCCCGCCCTTCGACATCCCTGGCGTTGCGTATCGGCGGGTGATCGGCCTCGCTGATCAGCACCAGCCGTTCGTTGCACAGCGGCACACCGTCGATCCCGGCCAGTTGCGGCGGGCCATCCACTAGCGCCGCGTCGAGACGACCGGTGAGCAGGCCTTCGAGCAATTCACCACTGGGCCCGGACTGCACCTGAAGATTCACCGCCGGATATTGCTTGTGATACCGCGCGAGCAGCGCCGGCAAATGAATCGCCGCCGTGCTGTACAGCGTACCGAGCACGAAATCCCCCGCCGGCTGCCCGCCCATCACCGCCGCACTGGCCTGATCGCGCAGGGCGAACAGTTTGCCGGTGTAGTCCAGCAGGACTTTTCCCGCAGGCGACAACTGCAAACGCTGACGCTCGCGTACGAACAGTTCGACACCCAGTTGCTCCTCCAGCTGTTTGAGCCGGGTCGACAGGTTCGACGGCACGCGGTGCAAACGTTCGGCGGCGCGGGTGATCGAGCCCTCCTCCGCCACGGCCTGGAAGATCCGCAATTGGCTGAACTCCACAACCTTTCTCCTGAACAGAACAAGTTACTCACTATTATTCAATTTTAAAGAAAGTCAATCAGTCTTAGCCTGACGGTCATTGAACCTCCAACGGAATTCAGACCATGTCCCCGCTGATTCGCTTATCCGCCTGTTTCATTGCCTTGATGATGGCCATGGGCATTGGGCGTTTCGCTCTCACGCCGCAGCTGCCGCACCTGCTCAGCGAAGGCCAGATCGACCTGACTGCCGCCGGTCTGATTGCGGCGGCCAACTACCTCGGTTACCTGCTCGGCGCGGTGGATGCGATGTTTTCCCGTCGGCCCGATCAGGTGCAGCGACGCCTGCATGGTGGCTTGTGGTTGTGTGTGCTGCTGACGCTGGCGTCGTTCTGGGCCAACGGTTTCTGGTCGCACCTGTTGCTGCGTTTCGGCACCGGTGTGGCCAGCGCCTGGGTTCTGGTGATGATTACTGCGTTGAGTCAGCCACTGGCTGCGGCGGCGGGTCGCCCACGGTTGGGAGCGCTGGTGTTTGCCGGGCCGGGGCTGGGGATTTTTCTGACGGGATTGCTGGCGCTGTTCTCACATCTGGCGCAGCAGACTTCCGCGACTCTGTGGCTGATCTATGCCGCCGTGGCACTGGTGATGTTGCTGGCGATCGTGCGGTTCCTGCCGCAACCGGGCGTCGGTGTGCCGGCCGCACCGATTGCCGCGAGTTCGTCGAATCGCGGCATTGGGCGGTTGGCGGGGGTGTATGCCTTGTATGGCGTGGGCTACATCATTCCGGCCACGTTTCTGTCGCAGATGGCCAACGCGCAGTTTCACGGGCAATGGCAGGCCGATCTGTTCTGGCCGTGCTTCGGCCTCGGCGCTGCGATCGGGGTATTGCTGGTGAGTCTTCGTCGGCACGATCCGGAAACCACTCGGCACTGGTTGATGGCGACGTTGTGGCTGCAGGCTGCCGGGGTGTTAGCGTGCCTGTTGGGCAGCGGCCTCGGCCTGGCATTGGGCGTGATCCTGTGCGGCACGCCGTTCCTGGCCTGCATGCAACTGGTGATGCAACGCTCCCGGGAACTGGCGCCCCACGCCACCCAGCGCAACGCCGGCCTGCTCACCGCGTGCTTCGCCGTCGGTCAGCTCAGCGGGCCGTTGCTGGCGGCGGTCAGCAGCCATTTCAGCGGTGGCCTGCAACCGGCGCTGCTGATCGCCGGCAGCGGCCTGTTGATCGCCGGCGGTCTGGCGTGCAAATCGGTTACGGCTGACCGAGGGCTTTGCGCAAACGCCGACGCACCCACTGTTCCGCGCTGACGAAGGTGATGCCGAGCAACACCAGCACGGCACCGATGATGAAATTCAGGCTGAGTTCTTCGCCGAGCAGCACCACGCCGAACAGCGGCGTCATGAAGGAAAACACCGCGAGATTGGCCGCCAGATAACGGCGCAGCAGCCAGAACCAGGTCAGGTAACTGAAGAACGACACTATAAGGCCCTGGAACAGCACGCTGCCCACCGCCACGACAGTCAGACTGACGTGGGTGATCTGGCCGCTGAGCAGCGCGATCAGCAACAGGCCGATGAAACCGACAATCAACTGGTAGAACAGGGTCAGGGTCACCGGCGCTTCCGACAGGCGCGAGGCGCGCACCACCACGGTGGTCGCGCCCCAACTGGCGCCGGCCAGCACGCCAAGGGCATCGCCCATCAACATCCGGCGGTCGAGGTTGTCCCAGGACACGCCGCCGGCAAACGCCACGGCAATCCCGACGAACGCCATGAAGATCCCCAGCCATTGCACCGGCCGCAGACGCTCGCTCGGCAACAGGAAATGCACGCCCAGCGCGGTGAAGATCGGTGCGGTGTAGAGGAACACCGACATGTGCGCCGCGGTGGTCAACTGCAAGCCTTCGGAGATGAACAGGAACTCCAAACCGAACAAGGCACCGGCCAGCAAGCCGCCGCGCCATGTCGCCCCGACCTGATCCCAACCGCCCTTCCAGCAGATCAGCAGTCCTACCAGCAACGCGGAAATCCCCGACCGCCCCGCCGCTTGCATCACCGGCGCAATGTCGGTCGCCGCCCATTTGATCATCACCTGCTGCACGCCCCAGATCAGGCACAGGCCGATCATCACTTGCAGGGCAAAACCGTCGGCACTGCGCCGACTGACGCTCACCTCGACACCTCGAACACACACGACATGGCAGTTTTTCCAATGATCAAACAAAGCCCCGGCTCTTTGTCCGGGGCGAAAAAGGATGGCAGGGATTATCAACCAGTCGGACAGAAATTGCCGCCCGGCAAAGACATGGAGTTGCTCTGCTGCGTCATGCACACCGTCAACTTCGGCGAGCAGCCCAGAACCCGACCGTGCAGGCCAGCGCAGTGGCAAATGTCCCCCAGGCCCAATCCATCAGGGACACCTGCGCCGACCAGCCGCGCAATGTCGCCCAGTTGGTCAGGTCATAGGTGCCATAAGCCACCAGCCCGAGCAGCGCGCCCATCCGGGCGGCGCGTTGCCAGGTCAGCGACGGCAACACCACGAACACCACGCAGCCAAAAACGTACAGGCAATAAAAAACCGCTGCTGGCACCAGCAACGGTTTTTCGAGCATCAGCGAACCGAGCAGTTCGCGATAGGTCGGCGCCATCAACACACCGAGCCAGAGCCCGTCGAGCAGAAGAAACGCCAGCAACGTGGCGACGTAGGCAATCAGTGCTTTTTTCATCTGCCCGACCTCGAGTGAGCCCATGCAACATGGGCCACGGGAGACTCAGGTTAGTTCAATGCGATCGGCGTGAATGACGATCTGGCCGTTCTTGTACAACGAACCGATGGCCTTCTTGAAGTTGCCCTTGCTGACACCGAACAGACTGCTGATCAGCGCCGGATCGCTCTTGTCGCTGACGGCCAGAGTGCCGTTGCTTTCGCGCAATTTGGCGAGAATCTTCGAACTCAGGCTGCTGGCCGCTTCCTGCCCCACCGGTTGCAGGCTCAGGCTGATCTTGCCATCGGCGCGCACTTCCTTGATGAAGCCTTTCTCGCGCATGCCGGAACGCATGAACTTGAAGATTTCGTTCTTGTGAATCAAACCCCAGTGCTTGTTGTTGATGATCGCCTTGAAGCCCATGTCGGTGGCTTCGGCGACCAGCAGATCAACTTCCTGGCCCGCGCTGTAGTTGGCCGGGGTCTTGTCCAGATAACGATCCAGGCGCGCGGTCGCGGTGATGCGGCGGGTGTGCTTGTCGAGGTAGACATGCACCACGCAGTACTCGCCGGCGGTCATCTGGCGTTTTTCTTCGGAGTAAGGCAGCAGCAGATCCTTCGGCAGGCCCCAGTCGAGGAACACGCCGATGCTGTTGACTTCAACAACTTTCAAACTGGCAAATTCACCGACCTGAACTTTTGGTTTTTCAGTGGTGGCAATAAGTTTGTCATCGCTGTCCAGATAAATGAAAACATTGAGCCAGTCTTCATCTTCGCTGGGAATATCTTTAGGGATATAACGGTTGGGCAAAAGAATTTCGCCGTCGGCACCGCCGTCCAGATATAAACCGAAGTTAGTGTGTTTAACCACTTGCAAACTGTTGTAACGCCCGACTAAAGCCATTTCCAATACCCTCATTGCGTGGGCGGCATTCTACCCGGTTTTGCCGGGTTCGGCGGTCGTCAGATCGGACCGCCGAGTGAAAATCTGTGGGAGCCCTTGATTTTCCTGGATTTCGCGCCGCACGCGCGCCACTCGTCAGGCCAACGTGACGGCTTTAGCCTGATCCCGACGCAGCCAGGCATCCTCCAATCGAATAAATGTTGTTATTTAAAACAGCAGGTTAGCGGGATATTTCGAATAATTAATCGAGAATAATCCACCCGCACGCTGGGTTATTCCGGGGGATATTTACCAAGCAATTGTCAAGTTATTCCTGTACGATGCCTGGCCGAGTTACTTTTCTACAGGTTAATGGCCGCCATGCGTGTAAAAGCATCCACCAGCAAAGCAAAGCCAGCTCCAGCCGTTGAAACCAGCGAATCGATCAACGATCAGATCGCGGCATTCCTCAAGTCCGGCGGCGAGATCCAGCAAATTGCCAAGGGCGTCAGCGGCCAGACGTTCGGCCCGTCCAAGCAGATCAGCCTGGGCAAGAAGTAACACCCCGCAGCACACCTGTCCAAAGGCGCTTTGAGCTTCGAAGCGTCTGGACCGGATCCCTCGCAAGACCTCTCTTACGTTTAATCAAACATTCAAAACTGCAGAAATCGACGAACGGCCTTCGATGCCGATCATTCGCCGGTATCCTTGCACGCGTCTGGATCAAGCGTTTCAGCAGGTTTATCCGGCCTGCGCTCGCTGCTCAAGGAGTGACGCATGCTCAAATCATCCTGTTTATTGCTTGTAGGCCTTCTGGCGAGCCCGGCGGCGCACGCGCAGATTTTCCAGCGCGAACTCGGCGATTTCGACCTCAAGCTCGGCACCACGCCCAGCCGCAGCATGGCACAGGGGCTGGTCAAACCTTCGGCGGTTGGCTCGTTTCACGGTGGCCTGGACCTGAGCCACGACAGCGGCCTGTATGTCGGCCAGTACGCACCGAGCATGGGCCTCACGCCGGGGAAGAATCTCGAAATCGATTCCTATGTCGGTTTTAAACAACCTTTCGATCAGACTCTCGGCTATGAAGTCGGGATGATCCATTACAGCTATCCCAAAGTCGACACCCTCGACAGCCAGGAACTGTTCGGTGGCCTGACCCTGCTCGGTAGCCGGATCGGCATCGCCCTGAGCAACGATCCGGACAAACAGAACAACACCCTGTTTGCCGACCTGGGCGGCAATCAGCCGTTCGGCATCGGGATCAGCATGAAATACACCACTCATCAGCTCGACACGCCGGTCTCGGTGGACGGAGGTTATGTCAGCAGTTTTACCGATTGGTCGGTAAAATTTTCCCGGCCGTTCATGGGCATCGACCTCGACCTGATCTACAGCAATTCAAGCCTCAGCGGCAGCGATTGTTCGGCCTATTCCGGGCATAACAGTCAGTGCGACGGGCTGGTCACGCTCAAGGCCGAACGCCCGTTCTATTGATTGGCTGAACTGCCGGGTCCATCCTGCGTTCACATGAGAATCAGACCCCTAAGGCTGGCTTTCGCAAGGATTCGCCCATGTCTAGCTGGTTCAAACGCCTCGCCGTTCTACTGATCCTGACCCTCGCCCTCGGTGCCTGCAGCCGTGTCGGTCTGGCCTACCGCAATCTCGACGTGATCATTCCGTGGACGCTCAGCGACTACCTGGACATGAACGGCGAGCAGAAAGGCTGGTTCAACGAACGCCTCAAGGAACACCTGAGCTGGCACTGCACCACGCAGTTGCCGGGTTATCTCGACTGGCTCGATCGCCTGCAAACCATGGTCGAGACCAATCAGGTCACCGACGCCGCACTCCTGGCCCGCACCGCAGAAGCCAAGCAGGCGATCGCCGAAACCGCCCGGGAAATCACCCCGTCGGCGATTGAATTGCTGCAAGGGCTGGATGATCGGCAAGTTGCTGAAATGAACGACGCCTTCGCCAAGGACCTGCAAAAGCGTCAGCAGGAATACCTCAAACCGCCGCTGTCGCAGCAGATTGCCGAGCGCGGTGCGCGCATGGACAAGCGTCTCAACGACTGGCTCGGCCCGTTGAGTCCTGCTCAAGAGCAACGCGTGATGGCCTGGTCGACCGCTTTGGGCGATCAGAACACCCAATGGATCGCCAACCGCGCCCATTGGCAGAAACAGTTCAGCGCTGCGGTAGCGCAACGCAAAAGTCCTGAATTCCCACAGCGGATCGAGACGCTTCTGGTCAATCGCGAGCGTTTATGGACAGCGGATTATCAAAAGGCCTACGCCAATACCGAGGCACAGGCCCGTTCACTGTTCGTGGATCTGATGGCCGACAGCACGCCGCAGCAGCGTCAGCGCCTTTTGAAAAAGATCGAGGGGGTGCGCAAGGACTTCAATGATTTGAAGTGCCTGAAGGCAGCGCAAAAAAGCTGAGGCCACCGAAAAAACCATGTGGGAGCGAGCCCGCTCGCGATAGCGATTTGTCAGCCAACCTATATTTGACTGCCAAGCCGTTTTCGCGAGCAGGCTCGCTCCCACATGTGTTTTGTGCAAAGCCTCAGGCGATCTGCGCTTTGGATGCCACGTGATCAAACGTCGCCTCATCCAGCGCATCTTCCTGATCATCCAGCACTTCACGCGGATGATCATTGCCGGGAATGCTGCTGTCGATCAGGCTCAACAGGCTGGAGCCACGCGGGGTCAGGCTGAAGTTGTTGCCGGTGCTGCCTTCGTCATCGCCACGGGGCTGTATGTAACCGCGCAACAACAGCAGTTGCTCATAGTCGCAGGCCAGCGTTTTCAGGTGATCCAGATTCTCGATCGGCTGGCCCGCCGCCGCTTTCTCCGCCGCATAGTCTTCGGCAAAAGACCGTGGCGCAAAGCTGTGGCCCGCGCCGTTCTGCACTTCATGCAGCAGGCGTTCAATCAAATCCCAGTTATAAGTCGTCATCCTGATTCAACCTCCGGTGCGCGTTATTTTTTGGCGCGTTCACAGGTTGTGACCGGAGCACTGCGCCACCGTTCAGGATTATTCGGCGCCCCGACCGACCGGCGGTCTGTCGATTTCCCGGGTGGTTGAACGACTAGTCTGAGACAGACGGCTTCAACCCCCGCAGGAGAAATCATCATGAACGTTGAGAATCATCCGGTGGTGTCGCGCGAAGAATGGCTCGCCGCCCGCAAGCAGCATCTGGCCGACGAAAAGGCCTTCACCAGGGAGCGCGACCGCCTCAGCGCCAAACGCCGCGCCCTGCCCTGGGTGAAGGTCGACGAGGATTACCGCTTCATGGGGCCGAACGGCGAATTGAAACTCGCCGATCTGTTCGGCAAACACAGCCAACTCGTCGTTTACCACTTCATGTTCGCCAAGGGCTGGGAGGAAGGCTGCCCGGGCTGTTCATTCCTCAGCGACCACATCGACGGCGCCAACCTGCACTTGGCCCATCACGACATCACGCTGGTAGCGGTGTCCCACGCACCGTTCGCCGAGTTCCAGGCCTTTAAGCGGCGGATGGGCTGGACGTTCGACTGGGTTTCGTCGGCTGGTTGCGATTTCAACTACGACTTTGGCGTGTGTGCTCGCGCTGAGGATGTCGAAGCAGGCAAGGCTACGTACAACTACGAAAAGACCGACAGCGCCGAGGAAGAAATGCCCGGTCTGAGTGTGTTTTATCGCGCCGACAACGGCGAGATTTTCCACACCTACTCGACCTATGCCCGCGGCCTCGACCTGCTGGTCGGTGCCTACAACTACCTCGACCTCACGCCCAAGGGTCGGAACGAGGACGAGATCATGGAATGGGTGCGGCACCATGACCGCTACGACGGCGCCGTAAAATCCGGTTGCTGCCATGGAGACTGAGCCCCAAACACACTGAACTTTTCACGGGTGACAGCCCTCAACCGGTTAACCCGCCTTAACCGGAACTGAGGCCTGCCCCCATGAAGATCCTGCTCAAGCTCACCCTCGCCGCCACGCTCGCCTGCGCCCTGCCCGTCTGGGCCTGTACGCCGGAAGAAGCCACCGCCAAACGCGAGCAACTGGCCCAGGAAGTCGCGAAGATCACCGAGCAAAACCCGACCAAGGCCAAGGAAATCAACGCCGAGTTGCAGAAAATGGACTTGGGCACGGCCTCCGCCGATCTGCCGGACAAATGCCAGTTGATCGATCAGCGCTTGAAAGAGCTGGGTTCGGCCGAGAAGAAAACCGAGGGATAACACCCGCTCAGACAACGGCAGGCTTTGGCATCGATCAGGCTAAATCGATACCAAAGCCTGCTTCCTTTTGCCCGTAAATTTGCATTAGTGCATTTTATTATTTGCACAAATGCATATTCACACCTAGGGTTACCCCGAGCCTGATCGGAACCGGCCATCGGAGATGGCAACCCTTGAACACCGATCGCTCGGCAATACCGTTATCCCGCAAACGCGGAACGTTTGTTTTCATTCATGGAGGATTGAAAAATGTTAATCACTGAAACAACGGCATTCACCGGCAATACCCTGCCCGAATGTCTGATCGGCCATCTGCTCGACCCGCAACTGGTCGAGGTCGAAGCGGCTGTTCAACAGCGCGCACTGGCCGCCGCCAGCCTGAACTTCACCATGCAGCAACAGACCCAGACCAACTGGTGCTGGGCCGCCGCTTCCGCCTCGGTCGGCAATTATTACGGCACCGGGTCCTGGACCCAATGCGCCGTTGCCAGCGCCGCGCTGGATCGCAACTGCTGCAATCAACCGGGGCCGTGCAACGTGTACGGCTATCTGGACGTAGCGCTGAAGATCACTCGCAGTTTCAACGGCATGAATTCGGGTTCGCTGCAGATGTCGGCCATCCAGACCCAGATCAACATGGGTCGCCCGATCGGCCTGCGCTGCGCGTGGTACGGCGGCGGTGCGCACTTTCTGGCGATCTACGGCACCAACGGCAATTACGTGCTGGTCGCGGATTCGATCTACGGCTATTCGACCCGTGCGCTGAGTTCCTTCCCCGGTTCCTACAACGGTGGCGGCAACTGGACCCACACTTACTTCACGGCGAAAAACTAGGAGGGCGACATCATGCAACTGACTTATCCAAAGGCGCCTTCCAACGGCGTACAGACCTTGCGTCCGGCCCTGCAGGCCGCGTTGCAGACTCAGGGTTTCGGCGTCAATCGCCAATTCGCCAGTGCTGCGCCTGCCGGGATCAGCCTCAGCGAGGCCTATCGCGGCTACTCGCTCAGTCTGGACGACCTGAGCCAGGGCAAAGGCCTGAAAAACGCCCGCGTGGGTGACTGGCATTACCTGGTGTTTTCCGGCGGTGTGTCGATTGCCGACGCGCAATTGGCCGAAGTACGCGGTCACGTCGAGTTCGCCTCGTTGAACCACGGCAACCTGGCGGCCGCCACGGTCGATGCGCTGAAACTGGCAGAGCAATCGCCGCAACTGAAGGGCAAAACCGTTGAGCTGCGGATGCTGTTTGTGTCGGCGCTGCACCTCGTGGCGATCTGGCTGCATGCGGCGGGTGAAGACGTACTGATCCCGATCGAGCCAACGCCAAAAGAGCTGGCACTGAACGGGCTGTACAGCGAGGCCGCCCTGCTCGCTCAGCTCAAACCGGCAGCCGATCAGGCGAAGCGGCGATTTGATGCCGACACCACTGGCCTGCTGGGCAGCTGATAAATGCTGGCAATAAAAAAACCCGGACCATGCCCGGGTTTTTCTTTGCCTGCCTGAAACGACTTATTCAGCCGCTGGCGCTGCCGGCTTGCGGCGTTTCAGCGGGGCCATGCCGTCGCTGCTCACCAGAGAATCCGGCTTCGGACGGTTGGCGCTCTTGCGCTTGGTCGGGGTCTTGGCGGCGGTTTTCTTCTTGTCGCCCTTGGCGTCGGTCTTTTTCTTCTTCACGCCGACGGCCTTGCCCGAGGCCTTGACCTTTTTCGGTCCGCCGTAGGTGCCTTTGACTTCCTTGATGGTGCGGCGCTCGAAGCTCTGCTTCAGGTAGCGCTCGATGCTCGACATCAGGTTCCAGTCGCCGTGGCAGATCAGCGAGATCGCCAGACCGTCGTTGCCGGCACGGCCGGTACGACCGATGCGGTGTACGTATTCGTCGCCGCTGCGTGGCATGTCGAAGTTGATCACCAGATCCAGGCCATCAACGTCCAGACCACGGGCCGCCACGTCGGTGGCCACCAGGATCTTCACGCCGCCCTGCTTCAGACGGTCGATCGCCAGTTTGCGATCCTTCTGGTCTTTCTCGCCGTGCAGCACGAACGCTTTGTATTCCTGAGCGACGAGGCGACCGTAGATGCGGTCGGCCATGGCCCGGGTGTTGGTGAAGACGATGGCCTTCTGGTAGGTCTCGTTGGCCAGCAGCCAGTTCACAATCTGTTCTTTGTGCTGGTTGTGGTCGGCGGTGATGATCTGCTGACGGGTGGTGTCGTTCAGCTGGCTGACCGCGTTGAGCTGCAGGTGCTCAGGGTTGTTCAGCACCTTGGCGATCATCTCGCGCAGGCCGGAACCGCCGGTGGTGGCGGAAAACAGCATGGTCTGCTGACGGTTCGGGCATTCGTCGACCAGACGCTGCACGTCTTCGGCAAAACCCATGTCGAGCATGCGGTCGGCTTCGTCGAGCACCAGCACTTCGACTTCTTTCAGGTCGAGGTTGCCGGCGTTCAGTTGCTCGATCATCCGGCCCGGCGTACCGATCAGGATGTCCGGCACCTTGCGCAGCATGGCGGCCTGGACCTTGAAGTCTTCACCACCGGTGATCAGGCCGGACTTGATGAAAGTGAACTGCGAAAAGCGCTCGACTTCCTTCAGGGTCTGCTGGGCCAGCTCGCGGGTCGGCAGCAGGATCAGGGTCTTGATGCTGACGCGGATCTTGGCCGGGCCGATCAGGCGGTTGAGGATCGGCAGGACGAAAGCGGCGGTCTTGCCGCTACCGGTTTGCGCCGTCACCCGCAGGTCACGCCCCTGAAGCGCCAGCGGAATGGCCGCGGCTTGCACAGGCGTTGGCTCGACAAATTTCAGCTCGGCCACGGCTTTGAGCAGGCGTTCGTGCAGGGCGAATTGGGAAAACACGGGTGCTACCTCGAAGATATGCAAAAAATCAGCTGCATAGGTTACCGGTTTCGAGCGCTCAGGCCGAGTTTCTTTATGAAATACGCCGTAATCAGTGGCTTTTTTGTTGCTCGATTTGTCTTCAACGGTAATACACAGCGTCTTAAATGCTCTAATCGCCCGTCGCGTCTTACAGAAGAATCGTCTCTCTCATGGATTTCAAACAGCTCTGGCTCAACGCCCAAGACCTCTGGGGTGCCCTCGAACAGCACCCGCTCCTGCACGCCGGCCTGGCTTTGATATTGCTGCTGGTGATCGCGCTGGTCCTCGGACGAGTGGCGCGCTACCTGATCCTGCATGCCAGCCGCATGCTCGGTCGCCAGCCCGCGCTGCACTGGATCAACGACTTTCGGCATAACAAGGTGTTTCAGCGTCTGGCGCAGATGACGCCGTCGCTGGTGATCCAGTTCGGCCTGCACCTGGTGCCGGAACTGAGCAAGACCGCCATGGTGTTCCTAGGCAATGTGGCGCTGGCGTTCACCATTCTGTTCCTGCTGCTCTCGGTCAGCGCCCTGCTCAATGCCCTGCTGGACATCTACGCCCGCACCGAACACGCCCGCACCCGCTCGATCAAGGGTTATGTGCAACTGGCAAAAATGGTTCTGTACGTGTTCGGCGCGATCATCATCGTCGCCACCCTGATCGACCGTTCGCCGCTGTTGCTGCTGTCAGGTCTGGGTGCGATGTCGGCGGTGATCCTGTTGGTCTACAAGGACACCCTGCTGTCGTTCGTCGCCAGCGTGCAACTGACCAGCAACGATATGCTGCGGGTCGGCGACTGGATCGAAATGCCGCAAGTCGGCGCCGATGGCGATGTGGTCGACATCACCCTGCACACGGTCAAGGTGCAGAACTTCGACAAGACCATCGTCTCGATCCCGACCTGGCGCCTGATGTCCGAGTCGTTCAGAAACTGGCGCGGCATGCAGCAATCCGGCGGGCGACGGATCAAGCGCAGCCTGTTCATCGACGCCAGCGGTGTGCGGTTCATCCGCGACGATGAAGAAGAAAAACTCTCCCAGGTACACCTGCTGACCGCGTACATGGGCCGCAAGAAAGCCGAGCTCAAGGCCTGGAATGAAGCGCAGGGCAACGTCGCGGCGATGTCGGCCAACCGCCGGCGCATGACCAACATCGGCACCTTCCGCGCCTATGCCTTGGCTTACTTGAAGAGTCACCCGGAGATCCAGCCGAACATGACCTGTATGGTTCGCCAGATGCAGACCACGGCCCAGGGCATTCCGCTGGAAATTTACTGCTTTACCACCACCACGGTATGGGCCGATTACGAGCGGATTCAGGGGGATATCTTCGATTACCTGCTGGCGGTACTGCCGGAGTTTGGCTTGAGCCTGTATCAGCAGCCGAGCGGTGGGGATTTGCGTTCCGGGATATTGCCGGCAGTCCTTGGCGCGAGCCACATTCCACAAGCCGAAAAACATCTGATGTAGAGCTTTCTTGAGCGCAACAAAAAAGACGCAACCTGAGTTGCGTCTTTTTTTGTCCTGCCGATTTATCAGGCCTGACGCTGCGGTGCCTTGTGCACCATGGTGTAAGCGTAATCAACGCCCATGCCGTACGCGCCGCTGTGTTCCAGCACCAGGTCCATCACCGCCTGATAAGTGTCTTTGTGCGCCCAGTCACGCTGGTATTCGAGCAGCACTTGCTGCCAGGTCACCGGCACTGCACCGGCCTGAATCATCCGCTGTACCGACATGTCGTGGGCTTCTTTGGTGGTGCCGCCGGACGCGTCGGTGACGATGTACACCTCGTAGCCTTCGGCCAGGGCTTCCAGGGCCGGGAAGGTCAGGCAGACCTCGGTCCACAACGCGGCGATGATCAGTTTCTTGCGCCCGGTGGCCTTCACCGCGTCAACCAGCGCCTTGTCTTCCCAGGAGTTCATCGAGGTGCGCTCGATCGGCTTCTGCTCCGGGTGTACCGCCAGCAGTTCCGGCCAAATGTAGCCACTGAAACTTTCGGTTTCGACCGAGGTGTAGATGGTCGGTACGTTGAAGATCTTGGCGGCCTTGGCCAGGCCGACGGTGTTGTTCTTCAAAGCCTGACGGTCGATCGACTGCACGCCGAAAGCCATTTGTGGCTGGTGGTCGATCAGGATCAGGGCGGAGTTGGTTGGGTTCAGCAGTTCACGGATAGACATGGCGCGTTCCTTTTGATGTCGATTCAAAGTTTCGATTGGGTATTGGGTGAGTCGAGGCGTTTTGCCGTCTTCGGCGTTGTTGTCTCGGCTTGGATGTCACTTTAGGGGCTAGCCGATAAAGGGACAATTACCTAAAATCGAGAATCATTGATTCTAAAAAAGGGACAATCATGGATCGCATCGAATGCATGCGCGCCTTCGTGGTGACGGTCGGCGAAAACGGCTTCGCGGCGGCTGCCCGGGCCATGGACGTGCCCCGCTCGAAAGTCAGCAAACAGATTCAGGCGCTGGAAGAAGCCATCGGCGTACAACTGCTGCAACGCACCACTCGCAGCCTGCACCTGACCGAAGCCGGCGCCGAGTATTTCGAAGCGGCGCGGGAAGTGATTGCGGCACTGGACGAGGCCGAACAGCGGGCGCGGGACGGGGTGGGCGAATTGCGCGGGGTGTTGCGGGTCAACGCACCGATGTCGTTCGGCCTGCGGCGGCTGGGCAAGCTGATCCCGCTGTTCCACGAGCAGCATCCGAACATCGAGTTGCAACTGGTACTCAGCGACCAGCAGGTCGATCCAGTGCGCGGCGGGTTCGACGTGACCATCCGCATCGCCAGCCTGCCCGACTCGACCATGATCGCCCGGCAACTGGCACCGGCGCCGCGAATCATGGTCGCCTCCCCCGCTTATCTCGAACGCGCGGGCACGCCGCAGACCCCGCAGGATCTGCGCTCACATCAGTGTTTGAACTACGGCTATCTGCAGAGCGGGGTCAGCCTGCAACTGTGCAATGGCAAGGAGACCCAGCGCGTCAACGTCACCGGACCGTTGCACGCCAACAACGGCGACTTGCTGGCGCAAGCGGCCGAGGCCGGCATGGGCATTGCGCTGCTGCCGGACTTCATCGTCGAAGAAGCATTGGCGGCCGGGCGGCTGGTGCCGGTGCTGTGCGAATGGCAAGCCCCGGCGATTACCATCAACGCGGTGTACTCGTCAGCGCGACGGGTACCGCAGAAGACCCGGGCGTTTATCGAGTTTCTGGTGGGGCAACTGGCGCCGGAGTAGTGCCGGTTGCCTGGGCAAACTCCAGTGGATTTCTGAACATGACATACACAGGCTCCAGGCCAGAATCTGCAGGGAACACCACGACATAGTCATCGAAAACCACGGTTGAGGGCTCGGTGAACGTTTCCAGCAACGGCACCGCTGCCGAGCGCAGGAACCCCAAGCGATGATCGGCGAACGTTGTCCGTTTCGGGGAATTCTCGTCTACGCCTGAAGGAGACCAACTGACAGACAACGGCGCAACGCCTTCAGCCGTGAACAAGTAGGTTTGCGTATCCTCAATCCAGACGGCCGGGCGAACTCTGACACCCGATGACGAGTCGCCCATACTCACCGGTGAAAGGGCCACCTGGTGCAAAGTTTCGATTTCCCTGATGCCCTGGGACAAGGTTCCGGGCGGTACGGAACAGGTACCGCTGTTCATTCTGAACGGGATATCGACCGCACCCTGCGTTTGCGCAAGGTAGTGCCAATCCAGCCCTTCAATCGGGAGAAGGTCCGCCAGCGGAACGCAAACCCCAAACCGGCCCACCTCGGCGCGACTGCGAAACTCGAATTGCAGCACAGCGGCATACTGCCCTTGATGCGTCGGAGCACTGGAGGTGATCTGCCAGGTGAACTCCGCCACCGCCGAACGAATCGCCTTTTGCAGATCAACGCGATGGTTTTCCAACGGTGGCGACAGTGCGCCTTCAACGATGATGGCCGGACGCGCATCGGCGAAAACCAGAGGGGAAAACATCTGAGCCCCGACCTGCGCGGGCCCGAGTTGCTGCTGATTGCGCAGCCCTACAAGTTGAGTCTGCGCCGTAGACAACAGCGCTTCGGCCTCCATTTGAAGTTGCCTGAGACGCGGATTGAGGTGATTCAACTTCGCCACATAACCGTCGTAAATGGAACCGATCTGCTGCGCAAGGCTTTGCCATTGCCCTCGCTCAGCGCCTGCGTACGTGACTTCGCGCTGCGCGTTGTCTCTTTTGAGTTGCACGTGCAATTGCCAGAATCGAAAGCGTTGCATGGCAAGACGGGAATCAAATTCGCTTCCTTCCAGCGCACGGATATCCAGCTCTCGTTGGGCAATGAGCGCTTGCGTACTCAGTTGCTGACGAAGATGGCTGATGCGCAGTTGCAGATCCGCGAGCCCAGCTTGGGCGTCGCGCTCGGAGACTGCCAGATCGGCGATGAGCTTTTGCACCTCAGCCTGTGTCTGGGCAATGCGTTGTCGGGTGATCTGCGCCCGGTCCATCGGCGCCGGCGGCCATTGCGCAGGCGCAACCGCCGGGGACGCGGCCTGTCCCTTGAACGCAACGCGGCCCTGTTTCCGGTGCCAGTCTTTGACGTAATAAACGACCGAGCCACTGGAGTTCGGATTCGGATCATCCTCGGGGTGATAGAACAACAGATCGGCCCCTTTGGGATGGCCTGAAATCCGGTCGAAATGATTGATCAATCGGTCGTGATCCGCTTTGGGCATATCGACGGCCCAGATCCGCTCGACCAGCGCCTGGAACTCCGGCTCGGTGTAATCGCCGAGGGTTGGTTTGAGTTTCATGGTTTTTTAACTTCCTTGTAGGTCCGCATGACACCGGAGGGCATTCAAGCGAACGTCCTCCATCCTTGGTCACTTGCTTCAAAGTTACTCAGGTTTAAAGCCAGGTTTGTTATTGAGTACGCGCCACTCCTTCACTTCTTTCAGGATGCCTTCGGGGCTGTCTTCACGTCCTTCCTTGGGGTAGAAGATGACGTCTGAGCGGTCGGGGTGTTCGGTGATTAGCTCGAAATGATCGACTAGTCTGTCCAGATGGACCTCTAACGCTGCCCCCTCTAACCCGCTGGGAAAGTGCACGAATCCTTGTAGAAAAGATAAAAACTCGGCTTCGGTGTAGTGCTCAAATTTATCTTTAAATTTCATTTCCTTTCCTCTCCTGGTGCAGCTGAATATGTCGCCGTGGCGTCATCACCAAAATATTGTCGATCCCATAAACCTCACCTCCACTAACAACTTCCAAATCATGATGAAGTTCAAACGTCTTTCTTCCTCCTCTCTGATCTACAGCCGGTGGGAAAGGAGCAATCCCGACCTGCATTCGCCTTAAATTGTGATCAGAAAACTGAATGCTGAGATTTGAATCAGCAGCCACAGCCCTCCAAAACGCCTCCCTGAACCGATGAAAATTGGCAAATTCCTTCCCTCTCAACTGATCGGCAATCTGCACAGGAATTGACGCCCCCACAGTTCTCGCCGCCTCCCCCAACCAAACTCCCGTAACCGCCTTTCCGAATCCCGTCGCAACCCCCGGATCATCCCTTCGATCCAGAAACAGAACATCCGGCGAAGGCAGCTCCATATCCCCCGGGAACCCCGGAATACTCGCACCCGCCAGCCCTTCATCAACAGCCGGAAACGTCTCGTTTGCCGGTAGGATCGGGATGAGCGGGTTGCCGGGATAAGCCGTGGGGGTCGAGGGGGAAATCGGTGTGGTGGTCGGCCCGAGGTGTTCGCTGCCCGGCGGCACCAACGGGGTCCAGGTTCCAATGCCCACTGGAGGAATCGGCCAAGGCTGGACAGCAGGTAGAACGCCACGTCGTCCGTGGGCACTTTGCGGCGCAACGATGCTGACCCGGTCGAGATTGAACGGGTTCTCGCCGACTGATGCATCGTCCTGAAAGCGCAGTTCGAACTCGCGGCGTTCGCCCACCCAGGTGTTTTTCGGCGCATAGGGGGCGAAGCCTTGCTCGACGCGTTTTTTGTTGACCTCATCGAACTGGCTGGTGAGTGCAGATTGCTCACCCAATGTCCGCCACAGCGCGTCGCCAAATGCGCCGAAAGACTGAATCTCACGCCCACGCATCTGGTCGCCGATCTGACTGGGAATCGCCGCACCGGTGCTACGGCTGGCCGTGTTCCACCAGTCAGCCTTGGCGGGTTGCCCTTTGCCGGTGACGACGCCCGTGCCCAGCGGCGGCAGGCTGAAAGACAGATACATCGGCGCTGAACCCGGCACGCAGATGATGCAGTCCTGAATGCGCAGGTCGACGCCCTTCGGCAAGTCCTGAACAACCGGTGGCAGCAACGCTATCCGGCCCTGGCTCGGAATATCCTTGGCGATGCTCGCATCGGGTGTGAACTGCAAGTGTCGGGGCGGTGAACCGGGGACTTCTGCGGTGTAGTTGCCCGTCAGCGGATCAGGCACCGCGTTGATGACCGGCACACTGGGGCTGATCTCATTACCGGTGGTGACGGCAATGACGGCGGTGCCTTGCGCTACGGCCTCGGGTTTGAGCCGATAAGGCATGTCCACCGAGCCGCCGGAATCGGCGATCGAGCGCAGCGCTTGCTCATCAGAAAGCCCCAGCGCCTGGGCAGGTACGGCGACGGACTGAAACAATCGTCGTCGCTGCTCCGGCGTCAGTTCTCCATCGCCCAGCGTTGGCGAGTACACCAACCCGCCGATCAATACCGTGGACGGATGGGGAACCACCATGGCGAGGGGAAGGTGTTTGACCGCTTGCCGTACACCTGCCTCGATGAGTGCACCCGCTTGCTGGGCCACAAGTGCCCCGGAACGGGTCAACACCATCGCGCCGTGCGTCATCGACGACAGCGGGACGGTCAGCGTATTGGCCTGTCGGGTTCGACTGACCCGCGCATCTTCATCCGCCTGTTGCTTGAATCGAACCCGTGCCTCGCGCTGCGCAGCGTATTGGCGCTGAGCCTCCCAAACCGCTTCCCTTGCACGCCAGACCACGGTCTGCTCGGCATGATGTCTGGCCATTGCTGCGGATTTTTCCCGCAGGGCGTGAATCTGCGAGCCAAGTAATCGCGCTTCATGGGCGGCGGTGTAAGCGCTCTCCCAGATCCGATGCCCATCGTCGTGCGCTTCGCCGAACTGGCCGAGTCGTGCCACATAATCTTGGGAGGTGCGCGTCAGCGGATCATGGCCATCGAAGGATGAGGCCACCGCCGTGTTCGCACTGAGGTCTGCAGATTTGCTGGCGATCAGCCCATCGATTTCGCTTTTCTGCTTGCTGATCTGGTAGAGCTGCCAGCGCTCGCTGTGATGGGGGTCGGATAACGTGCTCGCCGCCCGAATTTCCTGCTCCAGTGCAGGTGCGAACTGCCCGGCCCTTTCGGCAAAGCGACGATCGACCTCGGCCCTGATAGCGTCATGTCGCTGCGCCAATCCCGCCAGGAACTGCATCAACGCTTGTTGACGCGCCTGTTCCTGAACCTGTGCGGCGGCGGCCTGTGCCTGGTTTGCAGCTTCCTGTGCCTGAGCCGCCGCTTGGGCTTGCTCTTGCTGTTGTTTTTGCCGGTGCGCCGCCTTGGCCCGCGCCCGAGCCTTTTGTTTGCTCTTGCTGACCTTGCCGAAGCCGCCCGAAACACCGCCACCGCCACCAAAACCACCACCCGAGCCGCCACCCGAAGCGGGCGGCCCGGTTCGGATGACGACGCTTCCCGACGTTCCATCGTTGAAATTGTTCTGTGCCATACAGTCACTCCTTGTCTGTAGGGCACAGCGTGTCGATCAAGCGGTAGTCAGGTGCGGTACATAGTTATCGCGGTGGAAATAAGGGGTTGATTGACGTTTCAGCCAATGGCCAACGGCTTGCGAATCCCCAACCGACTGATCCACACCGCCGCCAGAATCACGCTGCCACCGAGGAACAACCGACCCAACTCTTCATGCTGATTCCAGATCAGCAGGTTCAGCAGCAGCCCCACCGGCACGTGCAGGTTGTTCATCACCGCCAGGGTGCCGCCGTTGACCAGGCACGCCCCCTTGTTCCACCAATACAAACCGAGCGCGGTGGAGACCAGGCCAAGGAACACCAGCACGCCCCATTGCAGCGGCGCTTCGGGCAGGAAATTGGATTTGCCGAACAGCAGGAACGCCGGCAACGCCACCGCCAGTGCGCCGAGGTAAAAGAAACCGAAGCGCCGGTAGTGCGGCAGATCGCTCGGGTGCTTCGCCACCAAATGTTTGTACAGCACCTGTCCGGCGGCGTAAGTGAAGTTGGCCAGTTGCAGCAGCAGGAAGCCCATGAAGAAGTCCGGGTTGATCCGGTCGTAGCGAATCACCGCCGCGCCCGCGACCGCCACCAGTGCGGCGATCAGCGCCCACAGGTTGAAGCGTCGGTTGAGCGCGTCTTCGATCAGCGTCACATGCAGCGGCGTGAGGATGGTGAACAGCAGCACTTCCGGCACGGTCAGCACGCGGAAGCTCAAATACAGGCAGACGTAGGTCACGCCGAACTGCAACGCGCCGATCAGCAGCATGCCGCGCATGAAAGCCGGCTCCACCGAACGCCAGCGCGTCAGCGGGATGAACACCAGCCCGGCCAGCACCACACGCACCAGTACCGCAAAGTAGCTGTCGACATGACCGGCCAGGTATTCGCCGATCAGACTGAAGGAAAACGCCTGGATCAGCGTGACAAAAAGTAGATAGCCCATGCTCGCCTCGATTTCGAATGGCGGCGACGATAGCGGTTTTTGCCGGCCATCGCTAAATCCCGGGCAAAAAAAAGCCCGATCTCGCTAAAGCGTTCAATCGGGCTACAGCACTCAGGAGCAACAAGTGCAAAGGGAGGTTCGATGCGCGTAGAGCCTTGAAGGGGTTGCGCCAGGTCACTAGAACAATCGGCGATTATCTGGCGATTAACATATCAAGCGACCTGGGAGAGTTTGGCGTTGGCCTGGTTGAGGCCTTTCTCCTGGAAGTCGCCGCCCAGGTTCATGCCCTCGGCGTGGATGAAGGTCACGTCGTGGATGCCGATGAAACCCATCACCTGACGCAGGTACGGTTCCTGATGATCCGCCGGGCCACCGGCGTAGATACCGCCGCGAGCGGTCAGCACGTAGGCACGCTTGCCGCTGAGCAGACCTTGCGGGCCGGTTTCGGTGTACTTGAAGGTCACGCCGGCACGCAGTACGTGGTCGAGCCAGGCTTTCAGGGTGCTCGGGATGGCGAAGTTGTACATCGGAGCGGCCATCACCAGCACGTCGGCGGCGAGCAACTCATCGGTCAATTCGTTGGAACGGTCCAGCGAGGATTGCTCGCTGTCGTTACGCTGCTCGGCGGATTTCATCCAGCCGCCCAGCAGGTTGATGTCCAGGTGAGGCACCGGGTTCACGGCGAGGTCACGTACGGTGATCTGATCGGCCGGATGCGCCGCTTTCCACTGACTGATGAAAGTCTGGGTCAGTTGACGGGAAACCGAGTCTTGCTGGCGGGCGCTGCTTTCGATGATCAGAACGCGGGACATGTTGTGTAGCCTCCATCCGAGAATGTTGTAAGTCGATGGAGTGAAGGTTAAACAGAGTCGTATCGATGAAAAAGCGCAAATAATTGCTGCAAAGCATCGAAAAATTCGTTTAGATGCGAGCCATACCCTGTGAGAGCCCGCCCCCACAGGGCCGTGACGCTATTTCGGGGTGCAGCTCAGCTTGATGCGCAGCTTGATGATGGTCCGGGTGAACTTGGCCGTGGCGTTCTTATGCTTGCCGGCGGCCACGTCGATGTTGCGGGTGCGCGGCGCTTCCGGGCCGTTGGTGAACACTACCTTGCAGGTCGCGTCGACGTCGCCGTAGTTGTTGACCTGGATGGAGCCGATGTCGCTATCGGTGTCGAACGCGTTGTAGTCGATCTTCAGGCCGTTGAGGTCCTTTTCCACATCGATCGGGTACGCGAACGCAGTCAGCGGAAGCAGCGCCAGCAACACACAACAGAATTTTTTCATTCGGCAGTCTCCATGAGGGACCACCAGCTTAGGACAAGAGGAGCTATTGATGAAAGCGCCCCGCGTGACCCTTGATCAATGGCGAACGTTGCAGGCCGTGGTCGACCACGGCGGATTCGCCCAGGCCGCCGAGGCCCTGCACCGCTCGCAATCGTCGGTGAGCTACACCGTCGCCCGCATGCAGGATCAGCTCGGCGTGCCGCTGTTGCGCATCGATGGCCGCAAGGCTGTGCTGACCGAAGCCGGCGGCGTGTTGCTGCGCCGCTCGCGACAACTGGTGAAACAGGCCAGCCAGCTGGAAGACCTCGCCCATCACATGGAGCAGGGTTGGGAAGCCGAAGTGCGGCTGGTGGTCGACGCCGCTTACCCGAGCGCCCGCATCGTGCGCGCGTTGACCGCTTTCATGCCGCAGAGTCGCGGCTGCCGCGTGCGTCTGCGTGAGGAAGTGTTGTCAGGTGTCGAGGAAGTGCTGCTCGAAGGTGTCGCCGATCTGGCCATCACCGGACTGAGCATTCCCGGTTACCTCGGCGCGGAGTTGAGCGATGTCGAATTTGTCGCCGTCGCCCATCCTGATCATGCGCTGCATCGGCTCAACCGCGAGCTGAATTTCCAGGACCTGGAAACCCAGATGCAAGTGGTCATTCGCGACTCCGGCCGCCAGCAACCCCGGGACGTCGGCTGGTTAGGCGCCGAGCAGCGCTGGACCGTCGGCAGCCTCGCCACCGCAGCGACGTTCGTCAGCAGTGGCCTGGGTTTCGCCTGGCTGCCACGACACATGATCGAGCGGGAACTGAAAGACGGCTCACTCAAGCTGCTACCGTTGGACAGAGGCGGTAATCGCAACTCCAGTTTCTATCTGTATTCGAACAAGGACAAACCCTTGGGCCCGGCGACGCAAATCCTTATCGAACTGCTGCGTACCTTCGACACCCTGCCGCTGGACGCACCGTTTGCCGCCCCCGAACAAGCCTGACACGGAGTTCACCGATGGCGTATTTCGAGCATGAAGGTTGCAACCTGCACTACGAGGAATATGGCCACGGCGATCCGTTGCTGCTGGTTCACGGTCTGGGCTCCAGCACCCTGGACTGGGAAATGCAGATTCCGGCGCTGGCCGCGCACTACCGGGTGATCGTCCCGGATGTGCGCGGTCACGGCCGCTCCGACAAACCCCGCGAGCGCTACAGCATCGCCGGTTTCAGCGCCGACATCGTCGCCCTGATCGAGCATTTGAAGCTCGGCCCGGTGCATTACGCCGGGCTGTCCATGGGCGGCATGATCGGTTTCCAGTTCGCTGTCGATCAGCCCGCAATGCTCAAGAGCCTGACCATCGTCAACAGCGCGCCCGAAGTCAAAGTGCGCAGCCGCGACGACTACTGGCAGTGGTTCAAGCGCTGGAGCCTGATGCGTCTGCTCAGCCTCGCCACCATCGGCAAGGCCCTTGGCGCCAAGCTGTTCCCCAAACCGGAGCAGGCCGATTTGCGTCAGAAGATGGCCGAACGCTGGGCAAAAAACGACAAACGTGCTTATCTCGCCAGCTTCGATGCGATTGTTGGCTGGGGGGTTCAGGAACGACTTTCCCGGGTCACCTGTCCAACCCTCGTCGTCAGCGCCGACCGGGACTACACCCCCGTTTCGCTGAAAGAAACCTATGTCAGACTGCTGCCCGATGCGCGGCTGGTGGTGATTGCCGATTCGCGCCACGCCACCCCGCTCGATCAGCCCGAACGCTTCAATCAAACGCTGCTGGAGTTCCTCGCCACAGCCGATAACCACCCTCAGGATCACTGACCCATGCTGAAAAAACTCGCCCTCGCCGCCGGCACCGTGCTGTTTGCTGCCAACCTGATGGCTGCCACGCCGGCCAAGGCGCCACACGTCGAACTGGTGACCACCAACGGCACCATCGAAATCGAGCTGGACCCGGTCAAGGCGCCGATCAGTACCAAGAACTTCCTCGATTACGTCGACAGCGGTTTCTATACCAACACCATTTTCCACCGCGTGATCCCGGGCTTCATGGCCCAGGGCGGCGGCTTTACCCAGCAAATGCAGCAGAAAGAAACCAAGGCCCCGATCAAGAACGAGGCCAGCAACGGTCTGCACAACGTTCGCGGCACCCTGTCGATGGCCCGCACTTCCGATCCGAACTCGGCCACCAGCCAGTTCTTCATCAACGTCGCCGACAACGCGTTCCTCGATCCGGGCCGTGACGCCGGTTACGCGGTATTCGCCAAAGTGGTCAAGGGCATGGACGTGGTCGACATCATCGTCAACTCCCAGACCACCACCAAACAGGGCATGCAAAACGTGCCGGTCGACCCTGTGATCATCAAGTCGGCCAAGCGCATCGACTAAGCTTTACAGGGCATATCGAGCGGCGTCGATTACCCATCGCGCCGCTCACACTGATAAAAGGAGAGCCCGTGCTCCGGGCGGTTATCTGATGCTCTATCGCCGTTTCGAACAACTGATCGACATATTCCGCGATGCCCCGACGGCATCCCCGCCGGACCGCGTTCTGCCCTTCTATACCTATTACCTGAAGCAGGTCTGGCCGAGTTTCGCCGCCCTGCTGATCGTCGGCCTGTTCGGCGCACTGATCGAAGTGGCGCTGTTCAGTTACCTGAGCCGCATCATCGACCTCGCCCAGGGCACGCCGAACGTCGATTTCTTCAAAGTGCACGGCGCCGAACTGGCGTGGATGGCGGTGGTGGCATTGCTCTTGCGACCGCTGTTTCTGGCCCTGCACGACATGCTGGTGCACCAGACTCTGAGCCCGAGCATGACCAGCATGATTCGCTGGCAGAACCACAGTTACGTGCTCAAGCAGAGCCTGAATTTCTTCCAGAACGACTTCGCCGGGCGCATTGCCCAGCGCATCATGCAGACCGGCAACTCGCTGCGCGATTCCGCCGTGCAGGCAGTGGATGCGTTGTGGCATGTGCTGATCTACGCGATCAGTTCGCTGGTGCTGTTCGCCGAGGCCGACTGGCGCCTGATGATCCCGCTGCTGACGTGGATCGCCGCCTACATCGGCGCGCTCTATTACTTCGTGCCACGGGTCAAGGACCGCTCGGTGGAAGCCTCCGATGCGCGCTCGAAGCTGATGGGCCGGATCGTCGACGGCTACACCAACATCGCCACCCTGAAACTGTTCGCCCACACCAATTTCGAACAGCATTACGCCCGCGAAGCGATCCAGGAACAGACCGAAAAAGCCCAACTGGCCGGCCGCGTGGTCACCAGCATGGACGTGGCGATCACCACCATGAACGGCCTGTTGATCGTCGGTACCACGGCGCTGGCCCTGTGGCTGTGGACGCAATCGCTGATCAGCGTCGGCGCGATTGCCCTGGCCACCGGCCTGGTGATCCGCATCGTCAACATGTCCGGCTGGATCATGTGGGTGGTCACCGGCATCTTCGAAAACATCGGCATGGTCCAGGACGGTCTGCAGACCATCTCGCAACCGGTCAGCGTCACTGATCGGGAGCAGGCCAAACCGCTGGCCGTGGCCCGTGGTGAAGTGCGTTTCGAGCACGTGGATTTTCACTACGGCAAGAAGAAAGGCATCATCGGCGACCTCAACCTGACCATCAAACCCGGCGAGAAAATCGGTCTGATCGGCCCGTCCGGCGCCGGCAAGTCGACCCTGGTCAACCTGCTGCTGCGCCTCTACGACGTCGAGGGCGGACGGATCCTGATCGACGGCCAGAACATCGCCGAAGTCGGCCAGGAAAGCCTGCGCGCGCGGATCGGCATGATCACCCAGGACACTTCGCTGCTGCACCGCTCGATCCGCGACAACTTGCTGTACGGCAAGCCCGACGCCACCGACGCCGAACTCTGGGAAGCGGTGCGCAAGGCCCGTGCCGATGAGTTCATTCCGCTGCTGTCGGACGCCGAAGGGCGCACCGGGTTTGATGCGCATGTCGGCGAGCGTGGGGTGAAACTGTCCGGTGGCCAGCGTCAGCGGATCGCCATTGCGCGGGTGCTGCTCAAGGACGCGCCGATCCTGATCATGGACGAAGCGACCTCGGCGCTGGACTCGGAAGTCGAAGCGGCGATCCAGGAAAGCCTCGAAACCCTGATGCAGGGCAAGACCGTGATCGCCATCGCTCACCGCCTCTCGACCATTGCCCGCATGGACCGGCTGGTGGTGCTGGAGAACGGCAAGATCGCCGAAAGCGGCAACCATGCCGAACTGCTGGCCCATGGCGGATTGTATGCGCGGTTGTGGGCGCATCAGACGGGAGGGTTTGTCGGTATCGACTGATCCTGCGTCAAAACACAAGAACCGCCACAGCCCTTTACCCACGGGCTCTGGCGGTTTTTTATCGCCTGCTGGAAATCCCAAAAATCCCTGCTGTACTGAGCCAAGGCTCCGGAACGGAACCTGTCGTAAATCTGCAGGGAGCACCACTCGATGCAGTCTCGATAGCACGCCTATCAAGGACTCTCTCATGTCTCTGTTCAAACGTTCAGTTACTGAGTTGCTGGGTACGTTCTGGTTGGTGTTGGGCGGTTGCGGCAGTGCGGTCATCGCCGCGTCTTCACCGTTGGGAATCGGTGTGCTGGGGGTCGCCCTGGCGTTTGGCCTGACGGTGCTGACCATGGCATTTGCCATCGGCCACATCAGCGGCTGCCACCTCAACCCGGCCGTGTCGGTCGGTCTGGTCGTCGGCGGTCGGTTCCCGGCCAAGGAACTGCCTGCCTACGTCATCGCCCAGGTGATCGGCGGGATTCTGGCAGCGGCACTGCTCTACCACATCGCCAGCGGCAAGGAAGGTTTCGACATCGCCGCCGGCCTTGCCTCAAACGGTTACGGCGAGCACTCGCCGGGTAAATACTCGATGGCATCCGGCTTCGTCACCGAGCTGGTGATGACCGCCATGTTCGTGGTGATCATCCTCGGCGCCACCGACAAGCGCGCCCCGGCAGGACTGGCACCGATCGCCATCGGCCTGGCCCTGACGCTGATTCACCTGATCTCGATCCCGGTCACCAACACCTCGGTCAACCCGGCCCGCAGCACGGGCCCGGCACTGATGGTCGGCGGCTGGGCCATCGCGCAATTGTGGATGTTCTGGGTCGCGCCGCTGCTCGGTGCGGTGGTTGGCGGCGTCCTCTATCGCTGGTTGGGCAAGGAAGACAGCTGAGGGTGCCGGCGAGGATCAGGCTTGCCGATACGGCAAGGCGCTCCTCGCCTCTTCGGCATAGGCCAGAACACCGGCGCGCTCCTGGTGCAGGAAGTCTTTGACCGCCGCTTTCAGGCCGGGATGGCGCAGATAATGCCAGGAATGGGTGATCACCGGTTCGAAGCCGCGAATCAGTTTGTGCTCGCCCTGTGCACCGGCATCGAAACGTTGAAAGCCCTGGGCAATCGCATAGTCCATGCCCTGGTAGAAACAGGTCTCGAAATGCAGCCGGTCGAACTCGGCCAGGCATCCCCAGTAGCGCCCGTAAAAACTGTCGCCGCCCACCAGACTGAACGCCATCGCCACCGGCCGTGAGCCTTGCCGGGCCAAGACCACGCGGATCGATTCCGGCATGCGCTCGGCCAGCAGGCTGAAAAAATCCCGGGTCAGGTACGGCGCCTGTCGGCGCACCGCGTAGGTGTTGGCGTAACAGGCGTAGACGAAATCCCACTGCGCCTCGTCCAGCTCGCAGCCTTCCAGCCATTCGAAATCGAAGCCCTGCGCCGCCACTTGCTCGCGCTCCTTGCGCATCTGCTTGCGCTTGCGCGAGGCGAGCACGTCGAGGAAGTCCTGAAAGTCGCGGTAGCCGCGATTCTGCCAGTGGTACTGACAACCGATGCGTTGCAACCAGCCCGGCTGCTCGGCCATGGCGGCATCGGTAAACGCGTCGGTGAAATTGATGTGGGCGCTGGAGAGCTCTTCGATTTCCAGATAACCCGGCAGGCTCTTGAGCAGTTCGAATCCGTCCTCGACATTCGCTGCCAGCAACCGAGGGCCGCTGACCGGACTGAACGGCACGGCGCTCAAAAACTTGGGGTAGTAATCGATGCCGACCCGGGCGCAGGCATCGGCCCAGCCGTGATCGAACACGTATTCGCCGTAGGAATGCCACTTGCGATAACCGGGCAGCGCCGCGATCACGCGCCCCGCTTCGACGTGCAGCAAATGCTCCGCTTGCCAGCCCGTGTGCGGGCCGACGCTGCCGCTGTCCTCCAGCGAAGCCAGAAAGGCATGACGCAGAAACGGCTGGTTTTGCGGTACCAGAACATCCCAGTCGGACGCAGGAATTTCCGACAGTTTGTGCAGACGTTGCAGCGGCATTTTCCTCTCCACATTCGGGCGTGAACGCCCGGCGAGTATCGCTGATCGGCGGGTCCTTGCACACGACCAAATGCGCGACAGCGCTCTAGATCAATAGTTCACGGCAGTTTTGTATCGTCATCAACCTGCCATCATCGTGCCACTGCTCTGTCATAAACCATCGCGATACTGGCGCCTGTTTTTAGAGCGCCGGGTTCTACCCGGACACTGTTTTCCGACCGTCAAACCGTCGGTTGTGCCCAGGATGGTTCAGCCATCCCCTCTCATCTTCGGAGATTGCTATGCGTCTTGCTTCCACGAAAACTGCGGCGGCCCTGTGCGGTGGCCTGTTGCTGGCCATGAGTGTTCCGGCCAGTGCCGCAGTCGACGCCAAACTGCTCGACATGCTCAAGGCTAACGGTTCGATTTCCCAGGCGCAGTACGTTGAACTGCAAACAGAACTGGCCAAGGATCAGAAGGCCCAGCAAATCGCGCAGCAGGCGCAGCAAGAGACCAACGAGCAAATCGCGGCGACCGCGAAGAAAACCAACGAGCTCAGCAGTTTCGACCAGAAACTGGCCTGGGCCGCCAAGACCCAGTTCAAGGGTGACGTGCGCATCCGTCAGGAAACCATCAAGATCGACGGCGAACCGAACAACGGCGGCCGCGACAAGGATCGCCAGCGTATCCGTGCCCGTCTGGGTGCCTACACCGAGATCAACCCGCAAGTCGACACCGGCATCCGTATCGCCACCGGCGGCGGCGACGACGCCCGTTCGACCAACCAGGACCAGGACAACTACTTCGACAAGAAGCAGATCTGGCTCGACCTGGGCTACATCGACTACCACCCGGACCAGATCAAGAACCTGCACATCATCGGCGGCAAGATGCTGCAACCGTGGGTGAGCATGGGCGACGTGATCTGGGACAGCGACATCAACCCGGAAGGTCTGGCCGTTACCTACAAGTATCCACTGGGCAGCAGCGTCGAACTGTTCGGCAGCCTGGGTAACTACAACCTCAAGGACAACGTCGACGGCGACGGCGTGCAATTCCGTCACGACCTGCGCCTGACCGCCGGCCAGCTGGGCAGCCGCTTCGCCATCACCGACAACCTGAAACTGACCCTGGGCGGCAGCGTCTACGCCTACCAGAACGACGAAGACAGCCGTTGCACCGGCACTTCCACGCCATGCGCCCTGGCTGTCAACGGCAACTCGGCCGACAACGAATTCCGTCTGTACGAAGGCTTCAGCCAGGTCGACATCGGCGGCCTGCCAATGCCACTGTCGTTCTACGGTCAGTACGTGAAGAACAACGATGCAGTGACCGATCAGGACACCGCCTGGCTGGTGGGTGCCAAGTCGAAAGTCTTCGGCCTGAACCTCGACTACAACTATCGTGACGTGCAGCGCAATGCTGTGGTCGGCGCCTTCACCGATTCGGACTTCGCCAACGGCACCACCGGTTCCCGTGGCCACAAGTTCAAGGTCGGTTACGACATCGACAAGAACTTCGCCATCGGTGCGACTTACTTCCTGACCAAGGCCGACTTCTCCAGCCGTACCCAGCGTGATGCAGACACCAACACCCTGCAGCTGGACGCGGAAGCGAAGTTCTAAGCAACCTGGCAACAGACTTCAAACGAAGGGTTGTACATCCGGTTCCATCGTTTGAAGAGGCTTCCACAGACTGGCACGTCCGCAGCGATCCCCATCATCCGTTCGCTGCGGCCGCGCCAGTCTGTGTTTTCAGGATCGATCCTTGCGCCGCAGCTCTGCCAACTGTTCGGCCAACGCCTCCACGCCCTCTTCCGGTTTTTCCGGCATCGCCCGCAACGTCGCCTGCATCAAACGCATCTGGCGAATGAAACGCCGGCAATTGCGGCAGAACATCAGGTGATGACGCACCATCAGTTTCTCGCGAAAGCTCAACTGGCCATCGAGATAATCGCTGGATCGCGCTACTTGCTCCTTGCACGTCAACATTCGCCGGTCTCCTCAAAATGCTCAACGGTCGCGAAGACCTTCAAACGTGCCCGATGCAGCAGCACACGGACATTGGAGAGCGAGATCTCCAGAAGATTACAGATCTCCTCCAGCTCCAGGCCCTGTCGCTCGCGCAGCAACAGCACACTGCTTTGCAGTTCCGACAGGCTCAACAGCGTGTGCTCGAGGCATTCACGCAGCTCGCCTTCAGTCAACAATGCTTCAGGCGTGTCCTGGTGCCAGGCGAACGGTGCGACCAGCCAATGGCCGTCGCCGGGAGAAAAACGATCGTCGTCGATGGTGCCGTGGGGGGACGGCAGATCATCCAGCAACACTTCGCGACGATTGAGTTTGTAGCGGCTCTTGGCCGAGTTGGCGGTGATGGTCAGCAGCCAGGTCTTGAGACTGGAGCGCGCCTCGAAACGGCCGATATTGCGTACCACCGACAGCCAGGCATCCTGCACCACTTCTTCGACATGGCGCTGGCCGACAATCGCGTAGGCCACCGCGCGCATGGGGCTTTGATAGGTGCTGACCAGTTCCTTGAAGGCTTTCTGTTCGCCTGCCAACAACCGTTCGAGCAGGTGTGTGTCGTCAACCGCCATCCATCAATCCCCTTTTCCCTGCCCTAAAATGATTGCGGCAGGAGGACGCTTCAAGCGTCGTCCTGCCGCAGTCTCCGAAAGTTACAGCGTTCGCGCTGATTCGGATGTAGGAAAGATTAGCGCGATTAAGAGGACATGAACGGGTCCACTCAACGTTTGCGCAGAATCACGCTGCCGATCGAGTAACCGGCACCGAACGAACTCAGCACCGCCAGCGAACCGGATGCCAGATCGTCCTGATATTTGTGGAACGCGATCACCGAACCGGCGGAGCTGGTGTTGGCGTAGGTGTCGAGAATCACCGGGGCTTCTTCTTCGGTGGCTTCGCGGCCCAGCAGCTTGCGCACGATCAGGTGATTCATGCTCAGGTTGGCCTGGTGCAGCCAGAAGCGCTTCACATCGCCAACGTTGAGCTTGTTCTCTTCCAGGTGCTCGCCGATCAGCTCGGCCACCATCGGGCAAACATCCTTGAACACCTTGCGGCCTTCCTGCACGAACAGTTTGTCGCGGGTGCCGATGCCCTCTTCCGCTGCGCGGTTGAGGAAGCCGAAGTTGTTGCGGATGTTGTTGGAGAACTTGGTCAGCAGTTTGGTGCTGACCACGTCGAACTGGTGCTTCGACGTTGCCGTATCGGCACGCTCGATGACGACGGCGGTAGCGGCGTCACCGAAGATGAAGTGGCTGTCGCGGTCACGGAAATTCAGGTGACCGGTGCAGACTTCCGGGTTGACCATCAGAATCGCGCGGGCCTGGCCCAGTTGCACGGTGTTGGCGGCTTGCTGGATGCCGAAGGTCGCCGACGAGCAGGCGACGTTCATGTCGAAACCGAAACCCTGGATGCCCAGCGCTTCCTGGACTTCGATGGCAATGGCCGGGTAGGCGCGTTGCAGGTTGGAGCAGGCGACGATCACGCCGTCGATGTCGGCGGCAGTCTTGCCGGCACGCTGCAGGGCTTGTTCGGCAGCGCCGATGGCCATCTGGCAAAGCACCGACCATTCGTCGTTGGAGCGCTCCGGCAGGCGTGGCGCCATGCGTGCAGGGTCGAGGATGCCGTCCTTGTCCATGACAAAGCGGCTCTTGATGCCGGACGCTTTTTCGATGAACGCGGCGCTGGACTCGGTCAGGGCCTGGACTTCGCCGCTGGCGATGGCTTCGGCGTTGTCCGCGTTGAACTGGGCGACGTAGGTATTGAAAGACTGCACCAGCTCTTCGTTGGAGATGCTGTTGGCCGGGGTGTACAGGCCGGTGCCGCTGATGACGACGTTATGCATGGTCGTTTCTCTAATCTGTTCAGGCAGAAAGTGCTGGCACCGACGTGCCAACACGCAAAGGGTCCATTCCCGTATCAAGGGACGCAAAAACCTGGCATCGCTTTATTCCGTTGCGCGGCCCGGCAAAGGCTCTGGGACGCGAAAGCGGCATTTATGGTGGCGAAGTTTGCCATAAACCCGAGGTTTTGGCCCCATTCTCAAGTACAACGCCTGACCAATGTGGGAGCGGGCTTGCTCCGGGCGGCGATCCTACGAAGGCGCCGTATCAATCAGCAGATTCTTACCTGACACACCGCCTTCGTCGGATCGCCGCCCGGAGCAAGCCCGCTCCCACAAGGGGAATTTCGTCCCCTCAAGATCAGGCCTCGACCTGGCTCCACTGTTTATTCAGCCGTTTGTCGGAGATCGGCACTTTCGTCCCCAACTGCTGGGCGAACAGCGAAACCCGATACTCCTCCAGCCACCAGCGATACAGTTCGAGCTGCGGATCGCGTTTGCCTTCCTGCGCATGTTTGGCGGCGCGGGTCTGGTATTGCGTCCAGAGGCCGGCGAGTTCGCCGCTCCACACACGATCCTTCTGCACCTGCGCGCCCAGCTTCTCGAAACGCTGTTCGACCGCTTTCAGGTAACGCGGCAACTCCTTGAGCCACACCATCGGCGTTTCCCGGACGAAGCCCGGATACACCAGATGACTGAGCTGCTGCCTGATGTCGTTCAAGGCCACCGCCTGAGCCAGGTCGATCTTGCCCTTGAAACGCTTTTGCAGGCCGTGCCAGAGCTTGAGGATTTCCAGCGTCAGACGTGCCACCCGCTCGGCATGCTCGGTCCAACTGCCGCGCTTGCGCTCGGCCAGTGCCGCCAGCCCTGCGCCGTCACGCGGCAACGGGTCTTCGCCCTCGAGAATGCAACTGTCGAGGCTGGCCAGCAGAATGTCTTCGACCAGCGCATCGACCCGGCCCAGTTCGCGGTACAGCAGGCCCATTTCGGTCAGGCCCGGCAACTTGCCGCGCAGGAACTTGGCCGGTTCGGCCAGTTGCTGCATCAACAGGCGTTGCAAAGCGCGACGATGCTGGAACTCGGCTTCGGCCGGGGTCGAGAAGCGACCTTCCTTGACCGTGCCGCCCTCTTCCACCAGCGCCGGATAGACTGTCATCGACAGCCCGGCGATCTTCTGCTGAGTTTTTTCCGCCACCGGCGCGAAGACCTTGGCCTCCACCGGTTGCTGACTTTTCGCGCTCTGCGGCACGGCCAGTGCGGCCTGGCTGGCTTCGGCGAAACGTGCGGTCAGTTCCGCCAGATCCCGTCCCTCGCCAAGGAACTTGCCCTGGCCGTCGACGATTTCCAGGTTCATCCGCAGATGGCTTTCGACCTGCTGCGCCGCTTCGGCCCAGGCTTCATCGCTGACCCGCGCACCGGTCATGCGCAGCAGTTCGCGGCCCAGCGCTTGCGGTAACGAACCTTCGGCAAAGGTCATGCGTTGCAGCGCAGCCTTGATGAAGTCCGGCACCGGCACGAAGTTCTTGCGCAAGGCTTTGGGCAGGTTGCGCACCAGCGCAATGCACTTGGCCTCGATCAGCCCCGGCACCAGCCACTCAAGGCGCTCCGGCGGCAGCATCGGCAACAGCGGCGCCGGCACACGCAGGGTCACGCCGTCGCGCGGGTGATTCGGTTCGAAGTGATAACTCAGGGCCAGTTCCAGATCGCCGATGTGCAGCGTGTCCGGGTAATGCTGGGCGGTGACTTCGCTGGCCTCACGAGCCAGCACGTCTTCCTCGCGCATGATCAGCAGTTGCGGGTCTTTCTGGCTGTTGACGCGATACCAGCTGTCGAATGTCGCGGTCTGGTGGATCTCCGCCGGCAGCCGCGCATCGTAGAACGCGTAAAGGGTTTCCTCGTCGGCCAGAATGTCCCGGCGACGAGCTTTGGCTTCCAGTTCGTCGAGTTGTTCCAGCAACTGTTTGTTGGCGGTCAGGCATTTGGCCCGGGACTGAATCTCGCCCCGCACCAGACCTTCGCGAATGAACAGCTCGCGCGATACCACCGGATCCACCGGGCCGTAATGCACCGGTCGACGACCGACCACGATCAGGCCGAACAGGGTGATCTGTTCGAACGCGACGACCTGGCCGCGCTTCTTCTCCCAGTGCGGTTCGAAGTGGTTCTTCTTGATCAGGTGCCCGGCCAGCGGTTCGATCCAGTCGGCGTCGATCTTCGCCACCATCCGCGCGTAGAGCTTGGTGGTTTCCACCAGTTCGGCGGTCATCACCCACTGCGGGCGTTTCTTGCCGATACCCGACGACGGGTGAATCCAGAACCGCCGCTGACGGGCGCCAAGGTAATCGCCGTCTTCGGTTTTCTGGCCGATCTGGCTGAGCAGGCCGACCAGCACCGCTTTGTGCAGCTTCGGATAGTCCGCCGGCTCTTTGTTCAGGCTCAACTGCAAGTCGCGGCAGATCAGGCTCAACTGCCGATGGGAGTCGCGCCACTCACGCAGGCGCAGGTAATTCAGGAAATTCTTGCGGCACCAGTTGCGCAGCGGGCTCGCCGTCAGCGCCTGACGCTGCTCTTCAAAACCGCGCCACAGATTGACCAGCGCAGCGAAGTCCGAATCGGCATCCTTCCAGTGCGCGTGGGCCTGGTCAGCGGCTTGCTGACGCTCCGGCGGACGCTCGCGCGGGTCCTGAATCGACATGGCGCTGGCGACGATCAGCACTTCCTGCAGACTGCCGAGTTTGGCGGCTTCAAGCAGCATGCGGCCCATGCGCGGGTCCACCGGCAGGCGCGCCAGCTGACGGCCGAGCGGTGTCAGCTGACTGTTGCGATCCACCGCCGACAGTTCTTGCAGCAGGTTGAAACCGTCGCTGATCGCCTTGCCGTCCGGCGGCTCGATGAACGGGAAATCGGTGATCTCGCCGAGGCGCAGATGGAGCATCTGCAAAATAACCGCCGCGAGGTTGGTGCGCAGGATTTCCGGATCGGTGAATTCCGGGCGACCGAGGAAATCCTCTTCGCTGTACAGGCGCACGCAGATACCCGGCTCGACCCGGCCGCAGCGACCTTTACGCTGGTTGGCGCTGGCCTGGGAAATCGCTTCGATCGGCAGCCGCTGGACCTTGGCGCGGTAGCTGTAGCGGCTGATGCGCGCAGTGCCGCTGTCGATCACGTAACGGATGCCCGGCACGGTCAGCGACGTTTCGGCGACGTTGGTCGCCAGCACCACGCGACGCCCAGGATGCGACTGGAAAATCCGCTGCTGTTCGGCCGGCGACAGGCGTGCGTACAACGGCAGGATTTCGGTGTGTTTAAGCTGGGCCTTGCGCAGCATGTCGGCGGCGTCGCGAATCTCGCGCTCGCCGGGCAGGAACACCAGCACGTCGCCAGGACTGCGACGTTCGCTGCGCTCGTACGCGGCGATTTCGTCGAGGGTCGCGAGGATCGCCTGATCCACGGTCAGGTCGTCCTCGACGCGGTTGCCCTCTTCGTCCTGCTCAAGCGTCAGCGGGCGATACCAGGTTTCCACCGGGAAAGTGCGGCCGGACACTTCGACAATCGGCGCATCATCAAAGTGCTTGGAAAAGCGTTCCAGATCGATGGTCGCCGAAGTGATGATGACTTTCAGGTCCGGACGACGCGGCAGCAGGGTTTTCAGGTAACCGAGCAGGAAGTCGATGTTGAGGCTGCGTTCGTGGGCTTCGTCGACGATGATCGTGTCGTAGCGTTCGAGGTAGCGGTCGTTCTGGGTTTCCGCAAGCAGGATGCCGTCGGTCATCAGTTTGATCAGTGTGTTGGAATCGCTCTGGTCTTCGAAGCGCACCTGATAGCCGACCAGTGCGCCCAGCGGCGTGCCGAGTTCCTCAGCAACCCGGCTGGCCACGCTGCGCGCCGCGATCCGGCGAGGCTGGGTGTGACCGATCAGACCATGCTGGCCGCGACCGATTTCCAGGCAGATTTTCGGCAACTGGGTGGTTTTGCCCGAACCGGTTTCGCCGGCGATGATCAGCACCTGGTGCTTTTCCAGGGCCTTCTTGATTTCGTCACGCTTGGCCGCAATCGGCAGGCTGTCGTCGTAACGGATCACCGGCAGGCTGGCCTTGCGCGCCAGCACCTGATCACAGGACGCCTGCATGCGCGCCACCCACTGGGCCAGCTTGGCCTCGTCGGGTTTCTTGCGCAGCTCAAGCAACTGCCGCCGCAGCCGGTGGCGGTCGGCGAGCATGGCGTGATCGAGGTTTTTCAGCAGTTTGTCGATGGAGGGCGATTCGTCGGTCATCGGGTACGCAATTCGGTCGTCTAGTGGCGCAAGGGCGCGATTGTCGCAGATTTGCGGGATTTGTGGCGTGTCTGGGGGATTGCTGCCCTCACCCTAGCCCTCCCGAAACGTCGGACCGCCCGGAGGGAGAGGGGACTGATTGGGAGTTGCTTCAGAGCTACGCCGACCTGAACGAGCCTTACCGAATCCATAATTGCCACGATCTTTCAGGTCGATGTTTGACCTGGAAGAACTCTACCGAATCCATAATCGCCACGATCTTTCAGGTCGATGTTTGACCCGAGACACCTCGGTCGGCCCCCTCTCCCTCCGGGAGAGGGCTGGGGTGAGGGCTTGCTTTTTGGGGGTTACTCGTTATCAAGACCCTTGCGCCGATACGGGAAGACGTCGATCACCTTCCCCGCCCGAATCGCCTCCTGCAGTCCCTTCCAGTAATCCGCGTTGTACAACTCGCCATGCAGCTGATCGAACAATTTGCGCTGCGCCGCATCGGCAAACAGGAACGGCGGAAACTCCTCGGGGAACACGTCCAGCGGCCCGATCGAATACCACGGCTCGGAGGCCATTTCGTCCTCCGGTGTGCGCGGCGCCGGGATATGGCGGAAGTTGGCTTCGGTGAGGAAACAGATCTCGTCGTAGTCGTAGAACACCACCCGGCCATGGCGGGTGACACCGAAATTCTTCAGCAGCATGTCGCCGGGGAAGATGTTGGCCGCCGCCAGTTGCTTGATCGCCAGCCCGTAATCCTCTAGCGCTTCACGCACCTGGGCTTCATTGGCGTTATCCAGATAGAGGTTGAGCGGGGTCATCCGGCGTTCGGTCCAGCAGTGGCGGATCAGCACCGTTTCGCCTTCCAGCGACACCGTGGACGGCGCGACTTCCAGCAGTTCCGCCAGGCACGCCGGTTCGAACTTGCTCAACGGAAAACGGAAGTCGGCGAACTCCTGGGTATCAGCCATGCGCCCGACGCGGTCGACGCTTTTCACCAACCGGTACTTCTCGATCACCGTGGCGCGGTCGACGTTTTTCGACGGTGAGAAGCGGTCCTTGATGATCTTGAACACAGTATTGAAACCCGGCAGCGTGAACACGCTCATGACCATGCCGCGCACGCCCGGCGCCATGATGAACTGGTCGTCGGTGTTGGCCAGGTGATTGATCAGCGCGCGGTAGAACTCCGATTTACCGTGCTTGTAGAAGCCGATCGAGGTGTACAGCTCGGCGATGTGCTTGCCCGGCAGGATGCGTTTGAGGAAACCGATGAACTCTGCCGGCACCGGCACATCGACCATGAAATACGAACGGGTGAAGGAGAAGATGATCGACACCTCCGCTTCGTCGGTGATCAACGCGTCGATCTGAATCCCGCGTCCCTCGCGGTGCAGCAGCGGAATCACCAGCGGCCACTGATCGTCGTTGGTGTAGATGCGCCCGACCAGGTACGCGCCCTTGTTGCGGTACAGCACCGAGGAAAACAGCTCGACGCTCAGCTCCGGATCCTTGCACACCCAGTCCGGCAGGTTCTCGCGCAGTTGCGCTTCCAGGCGTTGCAAGTCACCGGGCAGATCGGCGTAGGCCTCGTTGAACCGGTAATCGGCAAAGATGCTCGCGAGCATGCCCGAGATCTGCCCTTGCGGTTTATAGGTGCGGGTTTGCGCGGCCCGTGCCCGGCGCAGGCTCGGCCGGGTGGTGTGGATGAACATGCAACCGTCGCTGATCAGGTCGTGGCTGAACAGACCGCAGAAAATCGAGTTGTACCAGGTCTCGGACAGCTCATCGTCGAAGCGCAGGTCGATGATGCTGATGTAGGCACTTTTCACCAGCGGCCAGCAGGTGACGTCCATCAAGGTGTCCGGCTCGAAGTACTCGCGCAGGCGGGCGACGGTCTCACCGACCTTTTCTTCGTAGAGGTTGATCCGCGCCGCCGACGCCGTTTGCGTGTCCTGCCAGCGGGCCTGCTCGAAACGCTCCCGGGCGCCGTCGGTGATCCGCCGGAAATGCTCGCGGTAATCGTCAAAGCCATCGAGGATCAGGCGGGCGATGTCGGTGGCTGGCCATTGCTGCGGCATAGATGAGACCTCTGCGGGAATTGGAGAATCTGTGCTCGAAGGCCTGAGCTTAGCCACGGAAGCGGGCGCAGGAGAAGCGCAATTTCTGCCAAATCCTCTTGCGGGTTGTACAAAGACACAGTTTTTATCAAAGTTTTTTTAATCGACCGTTCGGTCAATAAACGTCCCCTCAGGTTCTCCACACCACTGCGCGCCAGCCCGCGTTTTCTCTGGGTTTCGGATCCAATTCAGCAAAGACATCTCTAGCCCGCGCTTTTGCCCGACTTGTTCATGCCTGTCCATTCCCTGCAGCGACTGGTCTTACCAAGATAGTGGCACTTTGATATACAGCCAGCCATCACCCGCCTCACAACAAGATCCTCGGCTCACGAGGACGATCTCTCCCCAAAACGCCCAAGGAGCACATTGATGTCTATCCGGAATCTGCGCATAGGTTTGCGCGCCAGTTTGTGTTTTGCCGTTCTGGCCAGTCTGCTGGTGGTGGTCGGCCTGTTCGGTCTGGGCCAGATGAAAACCCTGCGCGAGAGCGCGGCGGTGATCGAGGAATCGTGGATGCCCAGCATCGAAAGCATCCATGACACAGCGGCGAACATCGCCAGCATCCGCCTCGAATCCCTGCGCCTGATCACCAGCACCCAGGCGGCCGTCCGCGAACGCAGCAAAGGCCTTCTCACCGCGCAACGCCAGGAACTGCTCAAGCGCCTCGACGACCACAAAGCCCTGATCGCCAATGATCAGGAGCGGGCAATGCTGGAAGGTCTGAGCGTCGATACGGCCAAGTACCTGAGCATCCTCGACCAGATCATCAAACAGATCGACGCCGGGCAAAATGATCAGGCTTACGCGCGCCTGAACAACGAACTGGCGCCGCAGGGCACGGTGCTCGACAAGACCCTGGAGCAGATGATCAGCCTCAATCAGCAAGGCGCGGATGTCGCGGCCAAATCCGCGGCGGCGATGTACCAGCAGGCGCTGTGGATCGTCGCCACGATCATCGTCATCGCCCTGATTGCCACGTTGTTGCTGGCCTGGCTGCTGACCCGCAGCATCACCGCGCCGATCAATCAGGCGCTGAACGTGGCACGGCGGATTGCTTCGGGAGACCTCAGCGGTCGCATCGACAGCGAGGGTCGCGATGAAGCGGCGCAGTTGCTCACGGCGCTGGCCGAGATGCAGGGCAATCTGCGCTCGACCATTCGCGGCATCAGCGAGTCGGCCCAGCAACTGGCCTCCGCCGCCGAGGAAATGAGTTCGGTGATGGAACAGAGTACTCGCGGGTTGCAGCAACAGAATGATCAGATCGAACAGGCCGCCACGGCGGTCACCGAGATGAGCACGGCGGTCGATGAAGTGGCCGCCAATGCGGTGTCCAGTGCCGAAGCCTCCGAAGCCTCGAACGAGGACAGCAAGCACGGGCATGTGCAGGTCAGTGAGACCATCAGTTCGATTCAGGAACTGGTCAGTGCGGTGCTCGGCGCGTCCGAACAGGCCGAGGGCCTTGCGACTCAGGCCCAGGACATCAGCAAAGTTCTGGAAGTGATTCGCGGCATCGCCGGGCAGACCAACCTGCTGGCTCTGAACGCCGCGATTGAAGCGGCGCGGGCAGGCGAGGCCGGACGTGGGTTTGCGGTGGTTGCCGACGAGGTTCGCTCGCTGGCCCAGCGCACGCAGAACTCCACCGAAGAAATCGAGCTGATGATCAGCAGCATCCAGCAAGGCACCGGAGCCACCGTCGATGCATTGCAAAACAGCGCCGAGCAGGCCAGCCACACCCTGCGCCGGGCCAACAGCGCCGGCCATGCACTGGAGAAAATCACCGCGTCGATTTCGCAGATCAACCAGCGCAACCTGGTCATCGCCAGCGCCGCCGAACAACAGGCGCTGGTGGCCCGGGAAGTCGACGAAAACCTGGTGACCATCCGCGATCTGTCGACCCAGACCGCTGCCGGCGCCACCCAGACCTCTGCCGCCAGTCAGGAACTGTCGCGACTGGCCGTAGACCTCAACGGGCTGGTCACGCGCTTCGTGATCTGATCGGAAAATTAAATGCCCGATTAACGGTTGCCATCGCCGGGGCCCTCGGCAACACTCTCGTCCCGATCAAGGAAGGAGTGGCCCGTGAGCCCTGTCGATATTTTCCGCATGTTGTCGCTGGCTGCCATCTGGGGCGCGAGCTTCCTGTTCATGCGCATCATCGCTCCCGCGATCGGTACGGTTCCGACCGGATTCTTCCGCGTTTCGATTGCTGCCGTCGGTTTGCTGGTGATCCTCGGGCTGATGCGCATCAGCTGGGATTTCAAAGGCAAGCTCAAGACCGTGATGATGCTCGGCGTGATCAATTCCGGCGTACCGGCAACGCTGTATTCGGTCGCGGCCCAGGTGCTGCCGGCCGGTTATTCCGCGATTTTCAATGCCACGACTCCTTTGATGGGCGTGTTGATCGGCGGGTTGTTCTTCAGTGAAAAACTGACGCTGGCCAAACTCGCCGGGGTGTTCCTTGGCCTGCTCGGGGTGGGCGTGCTGACCCGCGCCGGCCCGGTGGCGTTCGATCTGCAACTGCTGATGGGTGCCGTCGCCTGCCTGCTCGCGACCACCTGCTACGGATTCGCCGGGTTCCTCGCCCGACGCTGGCTGGATCAGGCCGGCGGGCTCGACAGCCGTCTTTCGGCGTTGGGCAGCATGCTCGGTGCGACCCTGTTCCTGCTGCCGTTGTTCGGTTACAGCGTCATCACTCAGCCGCCGGTGAGCTGGGGTGGCTGGAATGTCTGGCTGTCGCTGCTGGGCCTGGGCCTGGGCTGCACCGCGTTTGCCTACATCATTTACTTCCGCCTGCTGAGTTCCATCGGGCCGGTGAAGTCGATGACCGTGACCTTCATGATTCCGCCATTCGGCGTGCTGTGGGGGGCGCTGTTTCTCGATGAACCGCTGTCGATGGCCCACTTGTATGGCGGGGTGTTGATCGCGATTGCGCTGTGGCTGGTGTTGAAACCGGCTGCGGTGAAGCCGGCAGAAATCGCCGCCCGCTGATTCGCAGATGCACAAAGGCCCGGGAGTTTCCTCCCGGGCCTTTTTTATGAGCGTTTCTTACGCCGATTTACGGAACACGAACACCAGACCGACGATGATCAACAGCATTCCCAGCACGCTCAACGCCGCCAGGCGATTGCCGAAGATCAAGTAGTCCATCACCGCCGTCACCGCCGGCACCAGATAGAACAGGCTGGTGACATTCACCAGATTGCCCCGGGCGATCAGTCGATACAGCAGCAACGTCGCCAGCACGGAAACCACCAGCCCCATCCACAACACCGGCACGATGAAACCGGCACTGTGCTCGAAGTGAAACGGCTGAAACGGTACGAAAACCCCGCACAGCAACAGCCCCGCCAGATACTGCACCGGCAGCGTGCCGAGAGGGTTGTCGGTGATGCGCTTCTGCATGATCGAACCGAACGTCATGCTCGCCAGCGCCAGCAGCCCGAACAACATCCCCGCCAGCGACATGCCGGCCAGGCCGATGCCCTGGTAAACCACCATGATCAGCCCGGCCAACCCCAGCGCCAGACCGAAGATCCGGCTCGCCGAGCGTTGCCGCTCCATGAGCACCACCGTAAGGATCGGCTGCACGCCCATGATGGTCGCCATCACCCCGGGCGTGACTTTCAGGTCCAACGCCAGCAGATAAAAGATCTGATAGGCACCCAACAACACAACGCCGGTTGCCATCGCGTACAGCATCGGCTTGCCGCCCTTGGGCAGCCTCAACTTGAGCAACGGCACCAGCAGCACCAGCCCGCACAGGGCAATCACAAAACGGATCAGCAGAAAGGCAAAGGGCGACGCGTGGGCCAGCCCCCACTTGGAGAAGATCGCCCCGCTGCTCCACAGCAGAACGAACAGGCTCGTGGACGCGGCCGCGAGCGCGGACTTTTTCGAAAGGACAAACATGAATACCACCTGTAGTCAGGCAAAAAGCCAACTCAGCCGAAGCTGAAATTCAGTAGGTTTTTTCAGGCGGGCACAGGGGTCAGCAGAAAACGCCGATCAGCCCGAAACACCAACGCCCGGCGGTGATACGACTGCGCACACCGGCGTGCTACTGACAGGTGGAGGGTAATGACTGATCTGCACAGGCTGCTGATTCCCGCACGGCACGACGCCAGCGTTGACCGCTGAATCGACTACCGCGTTGATGAGGGATGCAGGCATCTGGGCTGATCTTTTTTGAAGGGTTGAAAGGTGAGTCGTGGGACTCACGAGCGCCGACTATAACCAGCCCGCGACATGGATTGCAATGACTTGGACAAAGGGCCAGTAGCGACAGGCAGGAGGCAGGCGCATAGGCTCGTTTGCAATTGCAATGACCATTGATGGGGGACATGGAATGCGCGAGATCATATGCCAAGGGAACGCAATCATCTGCGGTATCAGTTGTACAAATCGCAAGCCAGGAAGCTCGCCCGCCTTGCCACGACTCAACTCCAGATTGACCTGGAGATGGCTGGTCCCACAACACTTGACCTTTCGAAAGTACGTTTCGAACCCATCGACTCGTTGGCACTGAGTGCTTTTGAGTGTTGGGAGAGCCCGCATTTTTCATGGGAAGACGTCATTGGATGGAAAGCGCGCGAACCTCTCGCTCTCGACATCGCAATCTGGTTTGAATCTGAACTGTGCGGGCTTTGCTTTGCCAACCCGAATAAAAGTCGACAACGCATCCGAATCGTACGACTGGAGGGGCGGCCAAGAGAAACACATCCATTGAAGAATCGTGTTGCACCGCTATCCGTTCTGGCTATTGAGCAATACGCCCGCATCATTGGAAGCAGCTTGATCGAGGCTCAAGAACCATTCCAGGGAGCAATACCAATTTACGAACAACTCGGCTTCGGTTTGGATAACGAGGGTCGCCTTGTCAAAACAGTAGGGAGCCTAGTATTGTGAAAAACGCTCAAATATTGATCAACCAAGGTGGGAACATGCGCAAAGAAATAAAAAAATCCCCCAGAAAGAAAAAAGCGCACGCAATAAGGGGTGAATCTGATCCGACGGTTCTGACAGCCAGTCAACGACGGCTCTTACAGATCATTGCAACCGGCACCGCTATCGATGAACCAAGCTTACTTGCTGGCCGTCCCTGATTCCGAAAACAAAAAACCGCTCAAACGAGCGGTTTTTTTATGCTTTTAAATCCAGCCTCAACCAAACAGCCAATACCCCAGCAACGTCAGCACCACCACCGCCAGCACCGGCCGCATCACGCGGTAGGCTTTTGGATTACGGCGTTTCCACTGCTTGACCTTACCGCTGAACTTGTCGCTGAAGTTCTTGCTCCACGCGTAAGCCTGGTTGATCCCGCCGACGCGCTCGTCGTCGAGGTTCTGCGGGGCAGTAGCACGGCCCAGCCAGGCGCTGATGAAGCGGTTGATGCGGGTCATCAGACGATTGCTCAGCGGGCGCTCAATGTCACAGAACAGGATGACGCGGGTCTTTTCGGTTTCGTTCTTGACCCAGTGCACGTAAGTCTCGTCGAACATCACGTCTTCACCGTCGCGCCAGGCGTAGACCTGACCGTCGACGAAGATCCGGCAATCGTCGGAGTTGGGCGTCGACAGACCCAGGTGATAACGCAGGGAACCGGCGAACGGATCGCGGTGCGGGTTCAAATGACTGCCACCCGGCAACAACGCGAACATCGCGCCTTTGACGTTGGGGATGGCACTGACCAGCGCCACGGTTTTCGGGCACAGGGTCTCGGCCGATGGCAGCGGTTTGTCGTACCACTTGAGGTAGAAACGCTTCCAGCCCTTCTTGAAGAACGAGCCGAAACCGGCGTCGTTGTTCTTCTCGGCGGCGCGAATATAACCCTCGTCAAACAGATGCATCGCTTCGTCGCGAATGGTTTCCCAGTTATCGCGCAGTACGTCCAGCTCCGGAAACTTGCTGCGGTCCAGATACGGCTTGGACGGCACGCCCGAAAACAGGTACATCAAGGCGTTATACGGGGCGAACAGCGCCGAATGGTTGACGAACTGACGCAGCACCGGCAAACGCGCCTTGCCGCGCAAATGCACGTAGAGGATGCTGCCCACAAACAGCAGCAACACCGACACCTTGGCGGCTAACGAAAAGGTCATCAACAACTCCTTGAAATAAGACAACGCCACGCCATGTCATTTGCCCGAGATGGCGGCCGGCCATGATAAACACTACCGGCTCCGGGAAAAACCCGCCCGACCCAAGATTCAGTGTTAAGAATTGCGCAACAAAGCACTTCTTAACATAACGATCCTGAACCTTGGCTGACCTGAATCAACGCGCCACTTACTGCTGGTTCTCCTGATCGGTGAACAGATCACTGAACAGCATGCTCGACAGGTAACGCTCACCGGAGTCCGGCAGCACCACGACAATGGTCTTGCCCTGCATTTCCGGAGTTTCCGCCAGGCGCACCGCCACCGACATGGCCGCACCGCAGGAAATCCCGCACAAAATCCCTTCCTCCTGCATCAGGCGCAGGGCCATGGCCTTGGACTCGTCATCCGTCACCAGTTCGACCCGGTCAACCATCGACAGATCAAGGTTCTTCGGCACAAAACCGGCGCCGATGCCCTGAATCTTGTGCGGGCTCGGCTTGATCTCTTCGCCCGCCAGCGCCTGAGTAATCACCGGAGACGACACGGGTTCCACCGCCACTGACAGAATCGGTTTGCCCGCCGTATTCTTGATATACCGCGACACACCGGTAATGGTTCCGCCGGTGCCGACGCCCGCCACCAGCACATCGATGGCGCCATCGGTGTCGTTCCAGATTTCCGGGCCGGTGGTTTTTTCGTGGATGGCGGGGTTGGCCGGATTATCGAACTGGGCCGGCATGAAATATTTGCCCGCATCGCTGGCAACGATCTCCGCGGCCTTTTCGATCGCGCCCTTCATGCCCTTGGCCGGCTCGGTCAGCACCAGCTCGGCGCCCAGCGCCTTGAGCACCTTGCGTCGCTCGATACTCATCGAGGCCGGCATGGTCAGCAGCAATTTGTAACCGCGAGCGGCAGCGACAAATGCCAGGCCGATGCCGGTGTTGCCGGAGGTCGGCTCGACGATGGTCATGCCCGGCTTGAGTTTGCCGCTGCTTTCGGCGTCCCAGATCATGTTGGCGCCAATCCGGCACTTGACCGAGTAACCCGGGTTGCGACCTTCGATCTTGGCCAGAATAGTCACGCCACGGGGCGCGATGCGGTTGATCTGCACCAGCGGCGTGTTGCCGATGGAATGGGCGTTGTCAGCAAAAATACGGCTCATGGCTGGGTCCTTGTGCAGCGTTGAATTCAGCGCTCCAAGGTAAGCCTGTTGCCCCTCTCAGTCCAGTCGGGCCGAACGTCTGCGGCAGGCGGCAGTCAATCGCTTTACACCGTTCGGGATTTGCTGCCATGAAGCGTCGTTACCGCTGGCCGTTGTGGATTCTCGCCACCATCGTGGTGTTGCTGGTCGCCCTGCACATCGCCCTGCCCTACATCGTGCGCGACTATCTGAATGACAAACTGGCCAACATGGGCGACTACCGCGGCCAGATCACCGACGTCGATCTGGCGCTCTGGCGCGGGGCTTACAAGATCAATGGCCTGAAGATCGTCAAGGTCGACGGCAAGGTGCCAGTGCCGTTCGTCGATGCGCCGTTGATCGACCTGTCCGTCAGCTGGCACTCGCTGTGGTACGACCACGCGGTAGTAGCGCAGGTGAAGTTCTTCAAACCGCAAGTGAACTTCGTCGATGGTGGGGCCAACAAGCAGAACTCCCAGACCGGTAAAGGCACCGACTGGCGCGCGCAGCTGGGCAAACTGCTGCCGATCACCCTCGACGAGGTGCAGATCAACGATGGCCGTATCAGCTTTCGCAACTTCAATTCCAAACCACCGGTGAACATGAATGCGACCAATGTCGACGCCAGCATCTACAACCTGACCAATGTCGTGGACACCAAGGGCAAGCGCGATGCCCGCTTCGAAGGCAAGGCCCTGCTGCTCGGTCAGGCACCACTGGAAACCTCCGCCACCTTCGACCCGCTGAGCAACTTCGAGGATTTCGAGTTTCGCCTGCGCGCACGCGACCTTGAACTCAAACGCATGAACGACTTTGCCTCGGCCTACGGCAAATTCGACTTCAACGCCGGCCACGGCGATGTGGTCATCGAAGCCCAGGCCAAAAAGGCCCAGCTCACCGGCTACATCAAGCCATTGCTGCGCGACGTTGAAGTATTCAACTGGCAGCAGGACGTGGAGAACAAGAACAAAAGCATCTTCCGCTCAGTCTGGGAGGCACTGGTCGGCGGCACTGAAACCGTGCTGAAAAACCAGGCCAAAAACCAGTTCGCAACCAAGGTCGAACTCAGCGGCAGCGTCCATCAGCAAGATATCAGCGCGTTCGAAGCGTTTTTGCAGATTTTGCGCAACGGATTCATCCAGGCCTTCAATGCCCGATATGAGCGGCCGAAGCCGGATGCGGGTTAGCGCACTGCGCGAGCGCATCCAGATACAAGGTGTCTGCGCCGATCTGAATATCCGGATCCGGCCAATCCACACTCCAGCCATCAACTCCGATTAATGCAGCGCCGAATACCTCCGGATCAAGCAATGGCTTGAGGCCTGGATACCTTTTCAGGTCCTGGCTCAAATCGACAATCAATTGCTGACCCTCAATAAAGGTCAACGCCAGGCGAAAATCTGCCAAAGGCTGTACAGCCGATAAACGAGGGCGTTTCTTGGGCGACATCGGTTACGATCCTCTATCAGACAGGTTCAGCAGGCTACTTCCAATCCGATGATCGTTGAATGCTGGCTATGCGCCGAAACTGAGTCAACATGTGACGCCCCATTCAGAGACTGAATAAGCCGTCTGCGTTCACAGTCGACCGGGGCGCGCGTTATAGTCGGGCATCCGATTATTTCGCCCCCGCCCTGCCCGTTCAGGTCGGCGTTACCGTTCGAGGATTAGCAGATGAAGTTCGAAGGCACCCAGGCCTACGTCGCCACCGATGACCTGAAGCTGGCGGTCAACGCCGCCATCACCCTGGAGCGGCCGCTGCTGGTCAAGGGCGAACCGGGCACCGGCAAGACCATGCTCGCCGAGCAACTGGCCGAATCGTTCGGCGCCAAGCTGATCACCTGGCACATCAAGTCCACCACCAAGGCCCATCAGGGCCTGTACGAGTACGACGCGGTCAGCCGTCTGCGCGACTCGCAACTGGGCAATGAAAAAGTCCACGACGTGCGCAACTACCTGAAGAAGGGCAAGCTCTGGGAAGCGTTCGAGTCCGAAGAGCGGGTCATCCTGCTGATCGACGAAATCGACAAGGCCGACATCGAGTTCCCCAACGACCTGCTGCAAGAACTCGACAAGATGGAGTTCTACGTTTACGAGATCGACGAGACCATCAAGGCCAAGAAGCGTCCGATCATCATCATTACCTCCAACAACGAGAAAGAGCTGCCGGACGCGTTCCTGCGCCGCTGCTTCTTCCACTACATCGCCTTCCCCGACCGCACCACCCTGCAGAAAATCGTCGACGTTCACTACCCGGACATCAAGAAGGATCTGGTCAGCGAAGCGCTGGACGTGTTCTTCGACGTGCGCAAGGTGCCGGGCCTGAAGAAGAAGCCATCGACCTCGGAACTGGTGGACTGGCTGAAACTGCTGATGGCCGACAACATCGGCGAAGCGGTGCTGCGCGAGCGCGATCCGACCAAAGCCATCCCGCCGCTGGCCGGTGCGCTGGTGAAGAACGAACAGGACGTGCAACTGCTTGAGCGCCTGGCGTTCATGAGCCGTCGCGGCACCCGCTAAGAGGCTGATGCCATGTTGCTCAACCTGTTCAATGAAATGCGTGCAGCCAAGGTGCCGGTGTCGGTGCGCGAGCTGCTCGACCTGATCAACGCGCTGAAACAGCGCGTGACCTTCGCCGACATGGACGAGTTCTACTACTTGTCGCGGGCGATTCTGGTGAAGGACGAACGGCATTTCGACAAGTTCGACCGCGCGTTCGGTGCCTACTTCAACGGCCTGGAAAAGCTCGACGATCACTTGCAGGCGCTGATCCCTGAAGACTGGCTGCGCAAGGAGTTCGAGCGCTCGCTGAGCGACGAGGAACGCGCGCAGATCCAGTCCCTCGGCGGCCTGGACAAGCTGATCGAAGAGTTCAAGAAACGCCTGGAAGAACAGAAGGAACGCCACGCCGGCGGCAACAAGTGGATCGGCACCGGCGGCACCAGCCCGTTCGGCTCCGGCGGCTTCAACCCGGAAGGCATTCGGGTCGGCGATGCCGGCAAGCGCCAGGGCAAAGCGGTGAAAGTCTGGGATCAGCGCGAGTACAAGAACCTCGACGACTCCGTTGAACTGGGCACCCGCAACATCAAGGTCGCCCTGCGCCGCCTGCGTAAATTCGCCCGTCAGGGCGCGGCGGAAGAGCTGGACATCGACGGCACCATCGACCACACCGCCAAGGATGCCGGGCTGCTGAACATCCAGATGCGCCCGGAACGGCGCAACACGGTGAAGCTGTTGCTGCTGTTCGACATCGGCGGCTCGATGGACGCCCACGTGAAGATCTGCGAGGAACTGTTCTCGGCCTGCAAGACCGAGTTCAAGCATCTGGAGTACTTCTACTTCCACAACTTCATTTATGAGTCGGTGTGGAAGAACAACATGCGCCGCACTTCCGAGCGCACGTCGACCCAGGACCTGCTGCACAAGTACGGTGCCGACTACAAAGTGATCTTCATCGGTGACGCCGCGATGGCGCCTTATGAAATCACCCAGGCCGGCGGCAGCGTCGAGCACTGGAACGAAGAGCCGGGTTACGTGTGGATGCAGCGCTTTATGGAGAAGTACAAGAAGCTCATCTGGATCAATCCGTACCCGAAAGATACGTGGGGCTATACATCGTCGACCAACATCGTGCGGGATTTGATCGAGGATCAGATGTATCCGCTGACGTTGCGCGGGCTGGAAGAAGGGATGCGGTTTTTGTCCAAGTAATCCGCAATGGCTCCCCCGCCAGCGGCGGGGGAAACAATCAAAAGCGCTTCAGATATTCGACATGCTCCCGGTGTGCCACTTCCTGCACCACCGGGCGCAATCTGACCTTCGCCCCCGGCAGACACTGTGCCAGACGCGCCAGCGCCAACGGCGTCAACGCTCCCAATCGTGGATAACCGCCAATCGTCTGTCGATCATTGAGCAACACGATCGGCTGCCCGTCCGGCGGCACTTGCACCGCGCCGAGCGGAATACCCTCGGAAATCATCGGTTTGCCCTGATACTGCAACGCCGTCCCCAGCAAGCGAATACCCATGCGATCGGCACGACTGTCCAGCGTCCAGGCACTGTTGAATGCATCGAACAGGCTCTGCCCGCTGAACTGACCGATCTGCGCGCCCAGCACCAGATCCAGCGGCGCGTCGAGGCGCAGATCCGGTCGATGTTGTGCCGGGACCTCACGCACCATCAGGGTTTCGCCCTGATAACTCAGCGAAGCGCCCTTGGCCAACGGCAAGCCAAAACCATCGAGACCACCGAGCTCTTCACGCACCACCGTGGCGCTGCTGCCCAGCACTTTCGGCGCACTGAAACCACCGGGCGCCGCCAGATAGGCCCGCGCGCCCGACAACGGCTGGGTGAACTTCAAAGTCTGTCCCTTGCGCAGTTTGAAGCTGTGCCACGGGGCCAACGCCTCGCCATCGATCTGCGCGCCAAGATCGGCACCGGCCAACGCCAGCAAGCAATCTTCTTCAGCCAGCACCGTGAACCCGCCGAGGGTGATTTCGATCACCGGCAAGTCCAAGCCATTACCCAGCAGCCAGTTGGCCCAGGCCATCGACCGCCAGTCCGCCGCGCCGCCCTGGGTCACGCCCAGATGGCGCACGCCAAAACGCCCGGCGTCCTGCAACAGGCACAGTGGCGTACTCGCTTCAATCATCAGTCGGCTCATGACAACGCCTCCAAGGGTGTGTCATCACCGCCGAGGTTGATGAATTCTGCGTGGCTCACCGCTTCGAAGCGCACGGTATCGCCGGGCTGCATCAGGCTGTAGCCATCGCGTTCACGGTCGAACAGTTTTGCCGGCGTGCGACCGATCAGGTTCCAGCCACCGGGGGACACCACCGGATACGCGGCCGTCTGCCGTTCGGCGATGCCGACGCTGCCGGCGGCAACTTTCTTGCGTGGGGTATTCAGACGCGGCGCCGCGAGGACTTCTTCCACCAGCCCCATAAAGGCAAACCCCGGTGCGAATCCGAGCGCGAACACCTGATATTCACGGGCGCTGTGGCGGCGAATCACCTCTTCCACCGACAAACCGCTGCGTTGCGACAGCAAGCTCAATTCCGGGCCGACACTCAGGTCGTACCACACTGGCAGCACATGACACTGGCCGCCGGTGCGCGCATTCGGCGACAGGTCGATCAAGGCTTCGGCAATCAATTCCCGAGCCTGACCCGGATTCAATTCGGTCAGGTCGTAATGCACCATCAACGTTGTGTACGACGGCACCAGATCGATCAGATGTGCGCCGAACACCGTGCGCAGCCGCTCGCTGGCGGCGAGCATCCACGGCATGTTGGCTTCGGCGATTTCATCGAACAGACGCAGCATCAGGCAATCCAGCGCCACCACTTCCACCCGCGGATTCATGGCGCGCTCTGCTCGTTCAGGGCCTGACGAATGCGCTGCACGGCTGCCACCGAACTGGCGTTGTCACCGTGCACGCACAAGGTGTTGGCTTGCAGGTGCAGCGCGCTGCCGTCGCTGGCAGTGAGGTTGTCGCCACGGGCGATGGTCAGCGCTTGCCCGATGATGGTTTCGGAATCGTGGTGTACCGCGCCCGGCAGTTGTCGCGAGACCAGTCGGCCGGCGCTGTCGTAGGCACGGTCCGCGAAGGCTTCGAACCACAGGGTCACGCCGTATTCGTCACCGAGTTGCTGGGCTGCCGTGTTGTCACGGGTGGCCATCAGCATCAGTGGCAAGCTGCGATCGTAGGCCGCGACAGCCTGAATCACCGCCCGCAACTGCGCCGGGTTGGCCATCATGTCGTTGTACATCGCCCCGTGGGGTTTGACGTAACTGACTTTGCCACCCTGGGCACGGCAAATGCCGTCGAGAGCACCGATCTGGTAATGCAGGATGTCTTGCAGTTCCTGGGCGGTGTAGGCCATGGAGCGGCGGCCGAACCCCACCAGATCCTGATAGGCCGGATGCGCGCCGATCTGCACGCCGTGGCTCAGGGCCAGGCTGACGGTCTTGCGCATGATGCTCGGGTCGCCGGCGTGAAAACCGCAGGCAATGTTGGCGCAATCGATGAAGGGCATGACTTCCGCGTCCAGACCCATGGTCCAGTTGCCGAAGCTCTCGCCGATGTCACAGTTCAATAGCAGGCGGCTCACGGTGAACACTCCTGTAGCTGTTATCTTTTTATGCTGTAGGACAGTTGTCGCAGGTTATCAGTTACTGCGCGTCCAGTTGCTTGCCACGGGTTTCCGGCAGGCTCAACGCCGCAAGAATCACCACCCCGTAGGACACCGCCGCAAAGGCACCGATGCCTACGCTCAGCGGTACTTTCTGGCTGAGCAGGCCAATCAGCAGCGGGAACAATGCCGCCAGCGCCCGGCCGATGTTGTAGCAGAATCCCTGCCCCGAACCGCGAATCCGGGTTGGAAACAGCTCGGTGAGAAACGCGCCCATGCCACTGAAAATTCCCGAGGCGAAGAAGCCCAGCGGGAAGCCCAGCCACAGCATCACGCCGTTGCTGACCGGCAATTGGGTGTAGAGCAGAACGATGGTGAAGGAGCCGACCGCGAACAGAATGAAGTTCTTCTTGCGGCCCAACAGATCGGTCAAATAGGCGCTGATCACATAACCGACGTAGGAACCGATGATCACCATCGCCAGATAACCGCCGGTGCCGAGTACGCTCAAGCCGCGTTCGTTCTTCAAAAAAGTCGGCAGCCATGAGGTGATCGCGTAGTAGCCGCCGAGGGCGCCGGTGGTCAGCAGCGAGGCGCGAATCGTGGTGAAGAGCATGCCGGGGGCGAAGATCTCGTAGAACTTCGAAGGGCTATCTGGAGTTTGCTTGGCCTTGGCTTCGCGGTAGATCTCCGGGTCTTTCACCAGACGGCGGACGAAAATCACGAACACTGCCGGCACGATGCCGAGGATGAACAGTGCGCGCCAGGCGTCTTCCGGTGGCAACACCGAGAACAGCAGCGCATACAGAATCGCCGTCAGGCCCCAACCCAAGGCCCAGCCGGATTGCACCATACCCACCGCCTTGCCGCGGTCCTTGGCGCGGATCACTTCGCCGATCAGCACGGCGCCGGCGGTCCATTCACCGCCGAAACCGAAGCCCATCAGAGTGCGGGCGATCAGCAGCTGTTCGTAGTTTTGAGCGAAGCCGCAAAGGAAAGTGAAGAAGGCGAACCACAGCACCGTCAGTTGCAGGGTGCGCACGCGGCCGATGCGGTCGGAGAGAATCCCCGCCACCCAACCGCCGATGGCCGAGGCTATCAGGGTGCTGGTGTGAATCAGCCCAGCTTCTCCGGTGGTGATGCCCCACATTGCGATCAGGGTCGGCACCACGAAGCTGAGCATCTGGGTGTCCATGCCGTCCAGACCGTAGCCGATCTTGCAGCTCCAGAAGGTCCGGCGCTCCTGCTGATTGATGTTGCGATACCAGTCGAACGGGCCGGGACGGGCCGCAGTCTTGGGGAGGTCGAGGGTGTCGGGCGCACTCATGGCATGTCTCCGCAGGCTTTTATTGGTCTTGTTCGAAGTTCCGACGACGCCTATCGTGGGAACCGGATGCGTCGATTCTTGGGTGCGTCACCCGGTCGCGTCCAACGAATAAAAACCCGCCCAAGACATAAGAAAAATTTGTTGCCATGAACCTGAAGTTTCTCGAAACCTTCGTCTGGGTCGCCCGGCTGAAAAGTTTTCGCCTGACCGCCGACAAGCTGTTCACCACCCAGGCCTCGATTTCCAGCCGGATCGCGGTGCTCGAAGGCGAGCTCGGGGTGAAGCTGTTCCTGCGTGATTCACGCGGCGTCAGCCTGACGCCCGAAGGTTTGAAAGTGCTGGAATACGCCGAGCAGATGCTCGACACGATGCAGGCGCTGAAGCAGTCGATCGAGACCCGATCAAGCAAGGTTGGCCGGGTGCGCATTGGGGTGATGGACACGGTGATTCACACCTGGCTCAGCCCGCTGGTGGCGCAGATGACGGATCTGTACCCACGGGTGGAAATCGAACTGGTGGCGGATACCTCGCTGAACCTCTGCGATCAGCTGCAAAAAGGCTTTCTCGATCTGATTCTGCAAACCGATCTGGTGCGCCATGAAAGCGTGCGCAGCCTGGAGCTGGCCAGCCACCCCATCGGCTGGATCGTCGCCAGCAATTCGATCTACAACCGCGACTACCAAAGCCTCTCCGACCTGGCGCAGGAACGGATCATCACTTACTCGAAAAACTCCCGGCCGCATCAGGACATTCTGGCGCTGATGCAGGCCCAGGGCGTGCTGGCGCCACGGTTGAACTGTGTGAATTCGGTGTCGGCGATCACCCGGCTGTTGCGCGACGGGTTCGGCATTGGCGCGTTGCCGCCGGTGCTGGTGGCCGAGGAACTGGCGCGGGGCGAACTGACCCTGCTCGACATCGAACAGCGCCCGCCAAACCTGCAAGTCGTGGTGTCGTGGCGGGTCGGTGTGGAATGGGTCGAGGAGATTGTGACGCTGTGTCAGCAGGTGCTTGAGGGGTATGCGCGCAAGGTGGGCAAGGATTACATCGCTTTAAGTTGATCGTTCCCACTGCGTGGGAACGATGCATCGAAGCTTACAGCCCGCGCACATCCCGGTCTTCGATCGGCCGGCTCTGGCGCAGGCGCTTGCCGCCCAGCACCACCCAGTCGATCAGACGGAACAGGCATTCAAGGCCGAACGACAGCAGCAACGCGCCGCTCATGCCCCAGATCATCGCCTCAGGCGTCAGCAGAATCTGATAGCTGTAGCCGTTCCAGGTTTCCTTGCGGATGTCCGGGTCGGCGGCCAGCACCACTTGCAGGAAGCGGATGTACCACGGGCCTTGCATCGCCTGGAATTGCTTGTCCAGCGCCAGCTGACGGTTGAGCAAGGTGCTCAGGCTGTCGGCATCGCTGCGAAACACCGGGTCCTCGCTGGCGCGATAGTGGGCGACCAGCGCCTGGATATCACCCTTGAAAAACTGCTCGGCGGTGCCCTGGAAACCGCGCAGACCGGTCTGCGCCTCGATCAGGTGCGCTTCGACCCGCTTGGCGTAATCGTTGATGAAACCGGGCACCTGGACACCGATCAACAGGCCCGCCGCAAACAACACCAGCCGTAGATAACTGAGCAACATTCGGGGAAATCCTTATTCGGTCGTGCCCTGGCTGACGCATTCGCCGCGTCGCCACAGGCTCCATTGGCCCGGTTCGTAGCGGGTCCAGGTTTCGTTTTCGGTCAAGGGTTCGGTGGCAATCACCGTGACCACGTCGTTGGGCGTGGTTTCGGCCTGGAAATCGACGATCACATCGACGTCCTTGAGCCGCGCCGGGCCGAACGGTGCGCGTCGGGTGATCTGCGCCAGTTTGGTCGAGCAATAGCAGAACAGCCAGTCGCCGTCGCTGAGCAGGCAGTTGAACACGCCTTTGCTGCGATATTCGGCGCAGGCCGCGACCAGATCCGGCAGCAGCACTTCTATATCGACCGGTTCCGGAAACGCTGCACGTACGCGGTTGAGCAAATCGCAGAACGCCGCTTCGCTGTCGGTATCGCCGACCGGGCGGTAGAAACTCTTGATCGGGGTGAAATCGGCGAGCTGGCCGTTGTGCGCGAAGCACCAGTTGCGCCCCCACAACTCGCGGACGAACGGATGGGTGTTGGACAGGCAGACCTTACCGACATTGGCCTGACGGATATGACCAATGACCACTTCGCTTTTGATCGGATAACGCTGCACCAGATTGGCCACTTCCGACTCACTGCTGGCCGCCGGGTCCTGGAACAGGCGCAAGCCGCGCCCTTCATAAAAACCGATGCCCCAGCCGTCGCGGTGCGGACCGGTGCGACCGCCGCGCTGCATCAACCCGGTGAAGCTGAACACGATGTCGGTCGGCACGTTGGCACTCATGCCCAGTAATTCACACATGTGCGGACTCTCGTGATTACAGACGCGGCTCGACGCGCCGACGCTGCGGATTGCTCGGCAGCGGTGGGCGGCCATAACGATCATCGCCGGCGCCGCCGAACGGTTGATCGCCTTCGCGCTCGTCTTCGGCACGGGCAGCGGCGCGGGCTGCTTCGGCCTGCTCCTTGCGAGCGTTCGAAGCGCGCTCGATCGGGAAGCGGATCAGCACGAAAATCAGGTACAGACCGAAGGCGATCATGGCGTACATGAGCAGTTCGGAAATCGCGCGCCAGGCGTTGTTGCCGACCTTGAATGCCAGATCCAGTGCGGTGATGGCGATGGCCGGGGCGAATTTTTCCTTCACCGGGTCAATGATGGTCGGGCTGAACAGCAACACCGCCATCAGCACACGCAGCGGCTCGCGCAGCCAGCGCCACATCCAGCGGGTCATGCGCATCCACACCAACAGGCAGCCCACGGCGGCAAAGGCGTAAAGGCCCCAGGCGATCAGATAGTCGTTCTCGGTCATGGTGTCCATGGCAAGGCAGGCAAAGAGGCGCTTATAGTAACGACTTTTCGCACGTCAGGCTTCCCCGCCGTCCGTGCGGCCCTTATTTGTCATGTCCGAGAGCTTTCCATGCCCGTATCCGCCAACGTCATCAGCGCCCCGATTGCCCACAAGGCCGCCGGTCACGACCCGTACGCCTGGCTGCAGGAACGCGACACCGACGCGGTGCTCGACTACCTCAAGGCTGAAAACGACTATCAGCAGGCACAGACCGCCGATCAGGCCGAACTGCGCGAAACCCTGTTCGAGGAGATCAAGGGCCGGATCCTCGAAACCGACCTGTCCCTGCCGTCGCCATGGGGGCCGTACCTGTATTACACCCGCACCACTGCGGGTGATGAATACGCCCGCCACTACCGCTGCCCGCGCCCGGCCGACGACAGCCTGACCCTCGATGAAAGCCGCGAACAGCTGCTGCTCGACCCGAACGCTCTGGCCAACGGCGGCTTTTTCTCCCTCGGCGCCTTCAGCATCAGCCCGGACCACCAGCGTCTGGCCTACAGCGTCGATGCCTCGGGCGACGAGATTTACACGCTGTTCGTGAAGGAACTGTCCAGCGAGCGTGTCAGCGAACTGGAGTTCCAGGATTGCGACGGCAGCATGACCTGGGCCAATGACAGCCTGACCCTGTTCTTCGGTGTGCTCGACGACACCCATCGCCCGCACAAACTGTTCCGCTATCGTCTGGACGGCACTGCCGCCGAAGAGGTCTTCCACGAACCGGACGGGCGTTTCTTCCTGCATTGCTACCGCGCCAGCTCCGAACAGCAATTGCTGTTGTCGCTGGGCAGCAAGACCACCAGCGAAGTCTGGGCGCTGGACGCCAATCAGCCGCACCAACCGTTCACTTGCCTGGCGCCTCGGGTCGAGGATCACGAGTACGACGTCGATCACGGCAAACTCGATGGCGAGTGGACCTGGTTCATCCGCACCAACCGCGACGGCATCAACTTCGCCCTGTATCAGGCGCCGGACACTGGCATCGCACCGAGCGAAGCCGACTGGCAGAACCTGATCCCGCACAGCGATTCGGTGATGCTCGATGGTGTGACCCTCAACGCCGAAGCCCTGACCCTGAGCCTGCGCGAAGGTGGGCTGCCGATCATCGAAGTTCGCCCACACGGTCTGGCGCCTTATCGCGTGCAATTGCCGGACGCGGCCTACAGCCTCTATGTGCAAAACAGCCTTGAATTCGAAAGCGACCGCATTCGCCTGCGCTATGAAGCGCTGAATCGTCCGGCTCAGGTCCGCCAATTGATCCTCGCTACCGGCGAACAGGAAGTGCTCAAGGAAACCCCGGTGCTCGGCCCGTTCGACGCCGACGCCTACGTCAGCCAGCGCCTGTGGGCCACGGCTCCGGACGGCACACTGGTGCCGATCAGTCTGGTGATGAAACGCGAAATGCTCGGCAAACCGGTGCCGCTGTACCTCTACGGTTACGGCGCCTACGGTTCGAGCCTCGACCCGTGGTTCTCCCACGCCCGCCTGAGTCTGCTGGATCGCGGCATGGCATTCGCCATCGCCCACGTCCGTGGTGGCGGCGAGCTGGGCGAAGCCTGGTACCGCGCCGGCAAGCAGGAGCACAAGCACAACACGTTCAGCGACTTCATTGCCTGCGCCGAATTCCTGATCCTCAACGGCATCACCACCGCGCCACAACTGGCGATCAGTGGCGGCAGCGCCGGTGGACTGCTGATCGGCGCGGTGCTCAACCAGCGTCCGGATCTGTTTGGCGTGGCGATTGCCGAAGTGCCGTTCGTCGATGTGCTCAACACCATGCTCGACCCGGATCTGCCGTTGACCGTTACCGAATACGACGAGTGGGGCAACCCGGAAGAACCGGACGTCTACGAGCGGATCAAGGCCTACGCGCCGTACGAAAACGTCACTGCACAGGTGTATCCCGCAACACTGGTAATCGCCGGCTACAACGACAGCCGCGTGCAGTATTGGGAAGCAGCCAAGTGGGTGGCGAAGTTGCGCGCGACCAAGACCGATGACAATCCATTGCTGCTCAAGACCGAGCTGGGCGCCGGCCACGGCGGGATGAGCGGGCGTTACCAGGGATTACGTGACGTAGCGCTCGAATATGCATTTGTTTTCAAGGTTCTGGGCATTGCCTGAGGAACTCCGCCGGTCAGTCAGGTCTTAATTCCGGGCACCGGGAGCCGATAAGCAGATCGGCCCCCGGTGGCGAGCCTGCCACCCGACACAACAAAAAGACCGCACGACATGTCAGAACCAACCCTACTGAACAACGAAATCCGCGACTGGCTGATGGACTGCGGCCTGTTCGATCAATTGCAACTGGCGGATTTCGCCGCCGCTTCGGGCTACTTCAGCATCAGCACCGTGGCTGAAGGCGAAGCAATCTTTCGCGAAGGCGACGCCGGCAGTTTCATGTGCATCATCCACACCGGCCAGGTGGCCGTGCAGAAAACCGGCGGCGACGGCCAGGTCGTGACCATGGCCACCCTGCGCAGTGGCCGGGCGTTCGGTGAAATGGCCGTGCTCGACGGCGAGCGCCGCTCGGCGACTTGCGTGGCGGCGAGCAACTGTCAGTTGCTCAACCTCGGCAAGGATTCGCTGGAAAAAATGCTCAACGACGCACCGAAGATCGCCGCCAAGATCATCCGCGCCCTCGCCGTTTCCCTGTCCAAACGCCTGCGCATGGCCGACGGCCAGCTCGCCGCCCAGCAGATCTAGCCTCCCGGGGATTTGGGTTTGCTGTCGTTCTGTTCCAGGCCCGGCAATGGCTGATCCTTGGTCGGCGGGCTGGGCATTTCGATCGGCACCAGCGGTGGGCCGCCACTGCCGGGGCCGGTCTTGGGAATCGGCACCGGGCTGATCTGCGGATACGGGGTTGGCGTCGCAGTGCCGGGCGAGCCCGGTTGCGGTGTCGGGCTGACGGGAATCGTCTGTTGCGCCTGTACGGCAGTTATCGAGAGCGCGGCCAGGGTAATGACCGTTAGAATGGTGCGCTTCATCAAGGGCTCCGTTGGCCTGAAGTCTGCCCTCAGGCTACTCCCAACGCGCCGGCTTGCCTTCCCCCCTGTAGAGATTTCCATGAAACGTTTCGTTCTGCTCGACACCACGCCGATCCCTGACAACGGTGGCGCCCTGTGCCTGTTCGAGTATGGCGAGGACTTCGTCATCAAGATCCAGGGCGGCGACGGCGGCCAATTGATGAACACCCGCATGCACGGTTCCGAAGATGCATTGGCCGAAATTCCGTGCCGCAAGGTCGCTGGCCGGCCGAATTCGCGAGTGCTGATCGGCGGGCTGGGAATGGGCTTCACCCTCGCCTCCGCGCTCAAGCATCTGGGCAAGAGCGCCGAAGTGGTGGTCGCCGAGCTGGTGCCCGGCGTGGTCGAGTGGAATCGCGGCCCGCTCGGTGAAAAGTCCGGGCGCCCGCTGCTCGATCCGCGCACGGTGATTCGTCAGGAAGACGTGGCCAAGGTGCTGCAAAGCGAGCCGAACGGTTTCGACGCGATCATGCTCGACGTCGACAATGGCCCCGAAGGCCTGACCCAAAAGGCCAACAGCTGGCTGTATTCCGCCGCAGGCCTCTCCGCTTGCGCCAAGGCGATGCGCCCCAAAGGCGTGCTGGCGGTGTGGTCGGCCAGCGCCGACCGGCAGTTTTCCGACAAATTGAAGAAGGCCGGTTTCAAGGCCGAGGAAGTGCAGGTCTTCGCCCACGGCAACAAGGGCACCCGCCACACGATCTGGATTGCCGAGAAGCTCAAGGGCTGAGCTAAACTTGCCTCATAACCGTCATTAGTCTTTCTACAAAGGTGAACCCATGAGTTCGTCCACCCCGACCAACACTTCGAAGCTGGATCGCATCCTCGCCGACAACCAGCGCGACAAGGAAATGGGCTACCGCGACAAGGCCCTGAAGATGTACCCGCACGTGTGCGGCCGCTGCGCCCGCGAGTTTTCCGGCAAGCGCCTGAGCGAACTGACCGTGCACCACCGCGACCACAACCACGACAACAACCCGCAGGACGGTTCCAACTGGGAACTGCTGTGCCTGTACTGCCACGACAACGAACACTCGCGCTACACCGACCAGCAATATTTCGGCGAAGGCTCGCTGAGCACGCCGAAAATCGCCAAGGCCACGCACAACCCGTTTGCGGCGCTGGCCGGGCTGATGAAGAAAGAAGACTGAAGATCTTCAGCGCCTGACCCGGCCCTTTCGCGAGCAGGCTCGCTCCCACATTGATTTTGTGTACGACACCGTTCAACTGTGGGAGCGAGCCTGCTCTCGAAGGCGGCTGGGCAGACACCGCCAATCTCAAACTGAACACCCCTCCCCCAATCCCCGTATAATCGCCCTCTTTTTCCCGAAGGCACCCCGCTCGTGGCAGACAAACGGTACAGCTGCATTGGTTTGTATAACCCCAAATCACCGGAAAACGTCGGTTCGGTGATGCGCGCCGCAGGCTGCTACGGCGTGTCGACCGTGTTCTACACCGGCAAGCGCTATGAGCGCGCCGCCGATTTCGTCACCGACACCAAGCGCGTGCACTACGACATCCCGCTGATCGGCATCGACGACCTGAAAAAGATCCTGCCGCTCAACTGCGTCCCGGTCGCCGTGGAACTGGTCGACGGCGCCCGCCCGCTGCCGGAATACACCCACCCGGATCGCGCCCTGTACATCTTCGGCCCCGAAGACGGCTCGCTGGATCAAGAGATCCGCGACTGGTGCGAAGACGTCGTGTACATCCCGACCACCGGCTGCATGAACCTCGCCGCCACGGTCAACGTCGTGCTCTACGACCGCATGGCCAAAGGCCTGAACACCCGCTCCGGGCCGAAATTCCGCTGAAACGCCGCACATCCGATGGAACGAGCTGACCGCCTGTGCAGTCAGCTTGTTTATCGATTACTCATTGCCTGGAGAAAGATCATGACCGAGCTCAAACGCGTCGAGCGTATCGAATCCACCCCGTTCCAGAGCCGTTCCGAGCAGAACGTCGAAGGCTGGGAGCGCATCGGCTCGCTGGCCGGCGGCGTGATCATGGTCGGCAAGGGCCTGCGCCGTGGCGGGGTGTTCGGGCTGATTCAGGTGGCGATTGGCGGCGTGGCCATGGCCCGCGGCATCACCGGCCACAGCTCGGTGAAAAGCCTGCTGGAGAAAAGCCGTCAGGACATGAACAACGTGCGGGCGAAGATCGAGCGGGCCGGTGAAGAGCTGAGCAAGCTCAAGGCCAATGCCGAAGCGGCGACCAAGACCGCCACCGTGACCGGCAATGACTCGGTGAAATCGCCGAAAGCCGGGGTTTGATTCTCGATTTGCCTTGAGGCTGATGGCCTCATCGCTGGCAAGCCAGCGATGGCGGTTTTACTGCAGTAACCCGGTATCAAGGACTTTGGACGACTCGCCGAGAATGCTTTCGGCGAGTTGCACGAACTCTTTGGTGTCCACCGTCCCCAGATGCATCGCCCCGCGCAGCACGTCATCCAGCGAGCGCTTGTTGCGGGTCTTCAGGCGAATCTCGCCGTCCAGTTCCTGTAACAGCAGCACCGCTTTCGACAGCTGCGCCGAGCTGATCTGCTCACCGCGCAGGGTCGTGACCTTCTGGCTGTCTTTGGCCAGTTTCGCCTGCAACGCCTGATAACGCTCATCGCTCATGCCGCCGGCACGGCGTATCAGTTCGATGGCGTAGTACTCGGCAAAACCCTCGCTGATCCAGTCACTGCGCTGCTCGTCGTTGATCCGCCCGAACACCTGCGCCAGCTCGCGCACCAAGGCGCTGCTGCCGCTTTCGCTGACCAGTGGCAACCGCGTGTTGAGGTAGATCGATTCCCGCGCCGCCAGGCTGCCGCGCCACATCGGATCGTTGGCGCCGACGATCAGCAGTTTGGTCGGATGGCGCGGAAACACCGCCTGCACTTGCGGCCAGACAAACGTCAGCAGCGTCAGCACATCCATCCGGCGCATGCCCTGCCCTTGCGGCGACGCCACGGTGACTTCGGTTTCACCCAGCCGGGTGCGGCGGCTGCCGAGGTGGCCGGCGAGCATCCAGCCGGTCGGGCGGTCGAACAGGCGTGACGGATTGTCGATGCGGAATTTGTTCTTGCCGATGCGCGGCCAGGCGGTTTCGACGCTTTTCCAGCCGTCGGGCAATTCGAAGTGCAGGCGCGCGACCAGCTCGATGCCGTCCTGTTGATCGAGCCTGGCTGGCGGCACCAGTTCATCGCCGCGCATCAGCGCCCAGGTCGGGGTCATGCGCGTGTCGAAGCTGCCGTTCTTGCGGCCATGGCTGATGCGCACGCGGTAGGTCAGGCTGGCCTTGTCCGCCGCCGGGTGCCAGACCCCGCGCGCCGGTTTGCCCGGCGTCAGTTGCCACTGGCCGTCGGCCTTGAAGTCGCTGTAGTGGCTGCCATCGCCGAGATCGAAATCCAGGCTGCGCACCGCTTCGCCCTTGGCGAGGGTCAGGCGCACTTCGGCCTGATCGCTCTGCGGCAGCAGGCGTATCTGATAATCCAGATCGACTTTCTTCGCCGCCCACACCGGCGCACTCAGCGCCAGCAACGTGACGATCAGCGCGCGGCGCAATCCCGTCGCCATACCTGCTCCTTGGTCAATCGTTAACCTGCGCGGAAAATCAGGTGATCTTCCCAGTCGTCTTCCGGCACGCTGCCTTCGGCGAGCATGCGCCCGGACTGGGAAATCCGTTCGTGGTGCACCGCGTCGCGATCACCACAGACCAGGTGATGCCATAGCGGCAGATCCTTGCCTTCGCTGACCAGCCGATAACCGCAGGTCGGCGGCAGCCATTTGAACTCTTCGGCCTGGCCCGGGGTGAGCTGGATGCAGTCCGGGACAAAACTGATGCGGTTCGGGTAATCGCTGCACTGACAGGTTTTCAGGTCCAGCAGTTTGCAGGCGATACGCGTGTAATAGACGCTGTTGTCTTCTTCATCCTCGAGCTTCTGCAGGCAGCACAGGCCGCAACCGTCGCACAGCGATTCCCATTCCTCGTGATCGAGTTGATCGAGGGTTTTGCGTATCCAGAACGGTTCGACTTTGGCGGCCATGGCTCAAGCATCAACATCAGGTGGTGAAAAGGCCGCCAGTCTAGTGCCCAAGGCCCCGTGATCCAAGCGCTGGCGACTGCCGGTTGTGCAGGACTTGTCAGTTTTTGCGCGGCCAAGTAGCTTTGCCGGTCACACCAGGCCTTTGCCGGATGCCATTAACGCTCGACCGCGTTGCCTCCGGTGAGCTGCAGGCTTGCGCCACAACCCCATCGTTCAGCCCAACTGATCCCGCCGGGTTTCGCTTCCAACCTGTCCTCAAACGTAGCAAGGAATCTCTCGATGAGTGCCAACCCTCGCGTTGCCGAATACGCCATTCACCCGCAGTTTACCGATCGCTGGTCGCCCCGCGCCTTCACCGGCGAAGCGATTTCCGAGGAAACCCTGCTGAGCTTCTTCGAAGCCGCGCGCTGGGCGCCGTCGGCGTACAACTCGCAGCCGTGGCGTTTTCTCTACGCCCGTCGCGACACGCCGAACTGGGAGCGTTACCTGGGTCTGCTCAATGAATTCAACCGCAGCTGGGCACAGCACGCTTCGGCGCTGGTGATCGTGATTTCGAAAACCACTTTCACCGCACCGGGCGCAAGCGAAGAAACGCCGGCGCTGTGGCACACCTTCGACACCGGTTCTGCGTGGGGCCATCTGGCGCTGCAAGCGAGCCTGAGCGGCTGGCACACCCACGGCATGGCCGGCTTCGATCAGGAGCTGACGCGCAAGGAGCTGAACATTCCGGAAGGTTATGCGCTGCACGCCGCCGTTGCGGTGGGCAAGCTGGGTGACAAGGCAACCCTGGCGGATTACCTGCAAGCGCGGGAAACGCCGAGCCCGCGTCGCCCGCTGAGCGAGCTGGCGGCTGAAGGTGATTTCACTCTGTAAGCCACACTGCAAAACGAACTGTGGGAGCAAGTTTGCTCCCACAGTTTTTATCGCGGCGAATCAGTAACCGCGTGCGAAATCCACTTCCCCGCGCAACGCTTCTCCCGCCTGATACGCCCGCAAGTTATCCAGAAACAGCTGCACCATCATCGGCGGCGAGGTCGGCGCCGAGCTGTGTCCGGTCAACAGCAAGCCCCACGCGGTCCAGAACGGATGTCGTTGCGGCAACGGTTCCTGACGGCAGACGTCGATCACTGCGCCAGCCAGATGGCCTTCCTTCAACGCTTCGACCAGATCCGCATCGACCACCGCGACACCGCGCCCGGCGTTGATGAACAAACCGGTCGGCTTGAATTGCTTGAACAGCGCAGCGTCGTAGATGTCGTGGGTGTGCTCGGTATTGGGCAGCAGATTGACCACGTAATCCGCCTCGCCGACCAGCCGAGGCAGGTCAGCCATCGAACCGACTTCGACAAACGGCGCCTGCTCGCGGGCGCTGCTGGCGATGCCGTACAACTCGACGCCGAACGGCAGCAGGAACTGCGCCACGCTCTGGCCGATGTCACCGGTGCCGACGATCAGCACTTTGCGTCCGACCAGACTCTGGCCGGTGCGGTTGTCCCACTTGCGCTCGACCTGGCTGACCAGTCGCGCCAGCACTTCGCGCTCGTGGCCGAGCATGTAGGTCAGCACGTATTCAGCCATGACCTGGCCGAAAATGCCGACCGCCCGGGTCAGGCGGTAATCCCGGCGCAGGCCGTCGGCCAGCAGCGGCGTGATCCCGGCCCAGGTCGATTGCAGCCATTGTGGCTGGTGGCCTTGACGCAATAGGGTTGCCAGCAGATCCGGCTGGCCCAGCCACACCGGGCAATCGACGGCCTGGCGGGCCAGTTCGGCGGAGTCGCCGCTGGTCAGCACTTCAAGCTCCGGGGCCGCCTGACGCAGCAGTCGGGCGTATATCGCGTGGTCGTGTTCAGCAATCAGAACGCGCATCTTCAAACCTTTCGCAAACCGTGCAGGCGGCCGCCCACTTCGTGGCAGCCGTCGCCGTAAAAACCGTTCCAGGGGTTACAAGAGGCCCAGGACAGGGCCTCGCGGATCAGACCGGATCGTTGCGTCGCAGCAACTCTTCGGGCAAGTGCTCGATGTACTCTTCCTCGGCCGGCGGCATTTGCAGGTGGTAGCCCTGCTTGTCGAGGTTTTCCAGGACCACGGCGATGTCTTCGCTGGCCAGCTTGCGCTCGGGGGTCAGCACCAGATCGAAGGAGTGCTTCGCCTTGCCGAACGCCGCCATCAGACCTTCCGGCACACGCTCCAGCGCATCGCTCTTGAGCACGTACAGGTACATGCCGCTTTTCTTCGAACTTTGATAAATGGAACAAATACGTTTCAAGGCTGTTCTCCGGCGGTGGCCAGGCTGTCGAGCAGCTTCTGGCCCATCAATTCGCGGCGCCAGCCACGCAGCGAATCAGGCAATTGGTAAGGGCCCTCGGGGAAGCCGCTTTTGACCAGCGCTTCGAGGGTTTTCTTGCGCAGCATCAATTCCGGCGCGATGCCCAGACGTTCAGCTTCGGCCTGACCGAGCGCCCGCAGCTGTTTGATCAGCGCGGCGGCTTCGATCGGCAGCGGCTCCGGCACGGCTGGCGGCCATTGATCAGGCCCCACACTGCCAGAGCGCTTGATCAGATCAAGCAGAAACTCGCCGTCCTGACGCACGGTACGCGGGTGCATGTCTTCGATCTTGCCCAGCGCGCTGAGGTTGTCCGGTTGGGTCCGGGCCAGCGGCCACAGCGAGTGTTCACGCACGATGCGATTGCGCGGCAGATCGCGGGCGCGGGCCTCGCGCTCACGCCAGGCACACAGCTCACGCAGCACAGCGAGTTGGGCGCGGGACAGTTTCCACGCCAGTTTGGCCTCGCGGTATACCTCGTACGGATCGGTCTCGCGGCGCAGGTTGGCGACCAGTTCGGCGCCGTCCTCCAGTACCCAGGCGAATTTGTCGTCAGACAGTTTCGGACGCAGTTGTACGAAAACCTCCGCCAGATGCACGGCGTCTTCGGCGGCATAGCTGATTTGCGTGTCGGACAATGGACGCTGCAACCAGTCGGAACGGGTTTCGCCCTTCGGCAGTTCGATGCCGAGCACTTCCTGCACCAGACGCGAATAGCCCATCGAGAACCCGAGGTTCAGATAGGCAGCGGCGAGTTGGGTGTCGAACAGCGGCGCCGGCAGGCTGCCGGTCAGGCGCAGCAGGACTTCGAGGTCTTCGCTGCAGGCGTGCAGGACTTTGAGCACCGCCGGGTTTTCCAGCAACGCGGCCAAGGGTTGCCAGGCGTTGATGGTCAGCGGGTCGATCAAGTAGGCGCGTTTGCCGTCGCCGACCTGCAACAGGCCGGCAATCGGGTAGAAGGTGTCGACCCGCATGAATTCGGTGTCGAGGGCAACGAACGGCAGCTGCTGCCACTCGGCGCAAAACTGCGCGAGGCTATCGTTGTCGCGAATCCAGTGAATATCGATGGCCACACGGCTCTCCCTTCAAGAATGGCGCGCAGTATATATCGCCACCGGCGCTTTCCGCGCCTTTACAGGGCAAGAGCTTGATGAAATCTCCTGCCTGAGGGAAAGAATAGTCTTACAGAGTGAGTCTGCCGGCTCAGTCCTTGGCCAGCACCCCGTCGATCACCGCGCCCCGGCAGCCGGCGAACATGTCCAGATCCGGCTGGTAGACCTTGCTCTGCACTTCCAGCAGACCGAGCATCGAGTGGAACAGGTTGTCCTGACTCAGCGGTTTGTCGCGGCTCATTTGCAGGCAATGAGTGTCGACCGAGTAGGACTTCTGATAGCTGTCGGAGAACCAGGCCAGCATCGCCACGTGCTTTTGTTGCTCAGGCGCCAGCATGTACGGCGTGCCGTGGAGGAACAGGTTGTACTCGCCCAGGGATTCGCCGTGGTCGGACAGGTACAGCATGGCGGTATCGACCTTGTCCTGATTGCTGCGCAGCACATCGATCAGGCTCGACAGCACATGGTCGGTGTACACCAACGTATTGTCGTAGCCGTTGACGATGCTTTCGCGGCTGCAATTGTTCAGCGCATTGCTTTCACACACCGGGGTGAAGCGCTCGTATTCCTTCGGATAGCGTTTGAAGTATTCCGGACCGTGGCTGCCCATCTGGTGCAAGACCAGCACGGTGTCCTTGTCCAGGTGATCGATGAAGCTTTGCAGGCCTTGCAGCAATATCTCGTCGCGGCATTCGCTGTTGGCGCACAGCGCCGGGTCTTTCAGATTGCTGACATCCTGCAGGGTGACGCGGTCGCAGGTGCCCTTGCAGCCGGACTGGTTGTCGCGCCAGATCACGTCGATCCCGGCACGTTTGAGTACGTCCAGCAGCCCTTCTTCATTCTTCGCCTTGCTGGCGTCGTAATCCTTGCGGCCCATGTTGGAGAACATGCAAGGCACCGACACAGCGGTTTCGGTGCCGCAGGAATGCACGTCGGTGAAGGCGATCAGGCCGGCCTCCTTGTCCAGTTTCGGCGTGGTGTCGCGGTCATAACCGAGGATGCCGAAGTTTTCCGCCCGGGCACTTTCCCCAACTACCAGCACCGTCAGCGATTTGCGCGGATGGTTCTGCACGGCGGCGTTACGCTGGGCATCTTCGCCGATCGTAACGAACGGTTGCTGCGCCGATACCACCTGCTCGCGCAGATAACCCGCCGAGGCGCCGATGTAGTTGCTCGGCACCAGCATCAGGCGAATTTCGTGGTGATTGCGAAACAGCGACGACAGCCCTTGATAATTGGCCAACGCGACGCCGCCAATGACCGCAACCGACGCGAGGCTCACCACAACTTTGCTTAATAACTCGCGATGCCAGCGACGATAGTTGACTGGAACTTTCCACAACAACCAGGACGGCAAGACACCCAAAAACAAGATATAAGCCAGCAACTTCAAAGACAGCAGGTCGCGAACTTCGGTGGCATTGGTTTCGGCAAAGTTGCGAAACATGCCTGCATCGATCATTACACCGTATTGGCTCATGAAATAAGCCACGCCGGCACTGACCATGAACAACAACGTCAACACAGGTTTCAAAACAGGTCGAAACGCCAGCAACGTCAGCACGATATTATAAGCCGCGAAGATCATCACACCGAATGCAATGCGCATGGCAATGCCTTTGCCGTCCGCAGCGGTGATGTCGAACAGGTGTTGCCAGAGAACGAAATTGAATCCGGCCAAAAGAAAGGCGCTGGCAAACAACGTCACCCATTCCGGGCGCACGGCTTTTAACTTGAACATGGCGAGGGGCTATTTCCTTGAAAGAAGTGCCGTCGTCAATTGTGAAAATTTCATTGACTCAGACAACACAAACTTTAAGCAGGCAACCATCAATTTTTTGTGAAAAAGAAGCCAACGATTAGTTGCCCCATGAAATAACCATGAAACCGGCAGAGTATTTGAGAATGATTCAGCTGTGGTTCAGTCGCGGGGCGACGAGGGGCCGTATCGAATTTCTCGATAGCGGTCCTGACTTTCTGATTTGCCGCCCCGCTCGCCTGCCCGCCTAATCGACAGCCTCTGGTTCAAAGGTCTGAAGATGGAAAACGTTCGCGCCACTGCCCGCCCCGCTGTCTGGCTGATGCTCGGCATCATCCTGGTCGCCCTCAACCTGCGCCCGTCGATGGCGGCGGTCGGGCCCTTGCTCTCGGCCATTCGCGGCGATATGGCGCTGAGTTTCAGTCTCGCAGCGTTACTGACGCTGCTACCGGTGATGGCGATGGGACTGGCGATGTTTTTCGGCATGGCGGTCAGTCAGCGCCTCGGTGAACAGCGCACGGTGCTGCTGTCGTTGTTGATCATTGGCGTGGCGACGTTTTCGCGATTGTTTCTCGACTCGGCGGGCGGATTGATCGCCAGCGCCATTCTGGCCGGAATCGGCATTGCACTGATCCAGGCCTTGATGCCCGCGCTGATCAAGTCGCGGTTTCCCGACAACGTGGCGCTGTGCATGGGTCTTTATGTCACTTCGATCATGGGCGGCGCGGCGCTGGCCGCTTCGTTCGCACCATGGGTGTTGATGCAGACCGGCAACTGGCGGGCGGGACTGGCTGCCTGGGCGATTCTGGCACTGCTCGCCATTCCTGTCTGGTGGACAACCCGCGCCACGTCATCGGACACCATCCGGGCTGTTGTCAGAAAAGAATCCTTCTTCACGAATTCCCGCGCCTGGCTGCTCGCGATCTTCTTCGGTCTCGGCACCGCGTCCTACACCTGCGTGCTCGCCTGGCTGGCGCCGTACTACGTGGAAAAGGGCTGGAGCGAACAAAACGCCGGCCTGATGCTGGGTTTTCTGACGGCCATGGAGGTGATTTCCGGGCTGGTGGTGCCGGTCATCGCCAATCACAGCCGTGACCGACGCCTGGTGCTTGGCGCCCTGCTCGGCCTGATCATCACCGGTTTTCTGGGGCTCATCCTCAGTCCGCAGCACCTGAGCCTGCTGTGGCCCTGCCTGCTCGGGCTGGGTATCGGCGGGTTGTTCCCGATGAGCCTGATCGTGTCCCTCGATCACCTCGACGAACCGCAACGTGCCGGCGAGCTGACCGCGTTCGTACAAGGCATCGGCTACCTGATTGCCGGGCTCTCGCCGCTGATGGCCGGGATGGTTCGCGATCAGTTGGGCAGCTTCGAGTGGGCCTGGTGGTCACTGACGGCGGTGATGGCGCTCATGCTGCTGATGGTGCTGCGTTTTGACCCACGGCATTACGCCCGGCACATGGGCTGACCGGGCGAATGGCAGGCCGCCTCGTCTGGATAAAGGCTTCTGGCCAGCTTTTCCGGGTTTGATTGTGTACGTCGTGTTACTAAAACTTTCTGTCCCACAAGTGACCGTGAAAAGTCCTACAGGGCTTTCTCCTGGCACCATCGTTCCGTTACGATCATGCGCACACGTTTGCGCGGATTCGGCGCAAGGAGCACAGCGAGACAGAACGGATGCTGAACAGTAACTTGCTTAGAAAGCTCGACATGCAGGATCTCATGGTGTTTGTCGCCGTGTATGAGCAAAGCAGCGTCACCGACGTGTCGGAGGCGCTGTTCGTCAGCCAGTCCACCGTCAGTTACTGCCTGAAAAAACTGCGCACCAGCTTCGAAGACGATTTGTTCGTCAACACCCGCACGGGCATGCGCCCGACCTACAAGGCCAGCAGCATGTATGGCCATGTGCAGAAAATCCTCGAAAGCATCAACCTCTGCCACGCCGGCGCCCCGACTTTCGATCCGATGGCGCAACCGGTGACCTTCAACATCTGCGCACCGGAATACTTCGAGCAACTGATTCTGCCGCGGATGTTGAAGCGCTTTGACTTCGATGACTTGCCGGTGATGGTCAACATGCACAAGTTCGAAACCGACGTGCCGGTCGAAGAGTTGCGCGACGGCAGCCTCGATCTGGTGATCTGCTTCGGCCCGCACTTCCATCGCAGCCACGCCGACCTGAAATCACGCATGCTGCTGGAAGATGACCTGGTTTGCGTGTTCGACAAACGCGCGACGCCGCTGGAGCCGCGCCTGAGCCTGCAAGCCTTCACCGAACGCCGGCATGTGTTCCCGACGCCATGGACGTCGACCACCAACATGGTCGACGGCTGGCTGGCGCGCCAGGCGCAGAAACGCCAGATCGTCGCCCGCTCCAACAGCTACAGCGCGGCGTTGAAGATGATCACCGGCACCGATTTCATACTGACCCTGCCCCGGCGGATCCAGCGTTTGCTGACCAACGACGCGGTATTCAACCACTGCGAGGCGCCGAACGGCTTGCCGGGTTTCACCCTCGACATGCAGTGGAGCCACAACGTCGATCAGGACAGCGCCAACCTCTGGCTGCGCGAGCAGGTCATCAAGACCTGCGCGGAGCTGGAAGCGGCCTGAGTCCTACACGCCGATGGCGGTCTTGTTGTAGGACTCGCGGTCGATGTCGAGCAGTTCCACACTCAATTGCACCTCGACCCCGGCCGGCCATTCGCACAGATCCTGCAACACGGCCAACAGGCTCTGCGACAGTTGCTTCTTGACCTCCGGGGAGCGACCGCTGAGCAAGGCCAGTCTCACTGCCACAAAGGCGCGCTCGTTCATGGCGGTGCCGACCTTGAAGGTTTCAACCTTGAGCGCACGGCTCTTGATATCGAACTCCGCCCCGAACTGACCGGAACCCACCAGCGTGTTGTTGAGCCGGATCAACGCCACGTCGGCGTTCAGCTGCGGCAGGTTGGCGGTGTATTCCATGTGCAGGTGTGGCATGTCGGTGCTCCAGTGGTTCGGCGGAAAGGTCGTACATATAACACAGCAACGCCTGACTCACGCCAGCGACGACATCACCGGCCGCTCACTCATGAATTGCTCCAGCCGCGAACGCAGCCAGCGCTCGGCCGGGTCGCTGTCGACGTGGCTGAGCCAGACCATCGACAGGTCAAGAGTCGGGGTCTTGAACGGGAACGGCTCCTTGAACAGGAACCCGGAAGCAGCCATGGCTTCGGCGGTGTAGTCCGGCAGGCTGGCGATCAGATCGGTGCCGGCCAGCAGCGCCGGCAACGAGCTGTACTGCGGCACCGACAACACCACCTGACGGGTGCGACCGATATCCGCCAGCCACTCATCGGCGTAGCCACTGACATTGGCGGTGTGGGAAACCAGCACATGGGGGCGTGCGCAATATTCATCGAGGGTCAGCGGCGTGTCGGATTTGTCGGCGCGCAGGATGCTCGGCTGGATGTGCCGCAGCAATTTGCGCTTGGCATTGGCCGGCAGGCCACGGGTCTGGCTGATGCCGACGGTGATATCGCCGGCGGCCAGCAGATCGGGAATCCGCCAGTAATCGACGTGTTGCACCACGAACACCACGCTCGGCGCCTCCTGGCGCAAGGCGCGCAACAGCGGTGGCAACAGGCCGAATTCGACGTCATCCGACAAGCCGATGCGAAACGTCATGGTGCTGACGGCGGGATCGAAATCGCGAGTCAGGCTCAGCGCCACCGACAGTGAGTCGAGCGCGGGCTTGAGGTGGCGGTAGATATCTTCGGCACGGGCGGTCGGCTCCATGCGATGGCCGACGCGGATGAACAACGGATCGTTAAGCATGGTGCGCAGACGATTGAGCGCCGAACTGATGGTCGGCTGGCCGAGAAACAGTTTCTCCGCCGCCCGCGTCACGTTGCGTTCGAGCATCAAGGTCTCGAACACCACCATCAGGTTGATGTCGGCCTTGCGTAGTTCATTGCGGTTCATCCATTGCCCCCCGATCCCCAGATTGCGGCAGTGTAGAAAGGCCGTGGGGGCGGCGTCCATCGAAACGGTGCGTCATTGCACCGTCAACGTCTTCAGCCCCAGACCCATGATCCGCGAATCGTCGTTGATCCCCAGCTGTCGAGGGCTGACGGCATCCGGCAGCTGTAATTCGATTTCGAGCCGGGCATCGTTCCGGAGACGCTGGTTGAGCGCGGCGCTGATCGGAATTTCCAGGCGATTGCCTTGAAACTGCGTCAAACGGGTCTCCAGCACCTGTTGGCCGTTCAGACTGACGATCACCCGCTGACCGGGGTGCCCGGGCGATATGAAAGCCAACGCGTCGATCACGATCGAACGTGCCGGCGGCAGCACCCGCAATTGGATTTTCGCCTGATGCCCTTCCGTCCATGTCCCCCAGCTTTCCGGCGTCGACCAGCCACTGGCCAGTTGTCGATTGCGATAATTGAAGGTCAGCGCTTGCCCTGGACGACTGAGGGGCGCAAGCAATATCTGCTGCCCTTCATCAGGCATCTGCAGGCATTCCCTGCAGCGTTTCCAGCCCGGCGCCAGTACCACCACGCCGTCCACGCGCGTCAGCAGATCGGTTTCACTGTTAATGGTCCGCGCGGCTTCGACCAGTGCATCGTCGTCCAGCAGGTACAACGAGTCGGCGTCGTACTGCCCCGAGTCGAACATCCGCCGTGCATTCTGCTGCGCCAGCGCCAGGGCCGACGTGCTCATGCGCCCCAGATACACCGCATCGGTTTTCATCCCGTGGGTGACTGCGAAACCGGCGATCATCTGCCAGCGATCGCTCTGGTTCTGCGGCATCAGGCTGCGCACATTGGCGTAACGCGCAGCAGCACTGGCCCAGAAAGGATCAGTCATCGGGCTGCTCCAGACTGATGACGGCGCCAGCGTTTTTCCTTGCCGAATGGCCATCCAGCCGTTACGGGTGTCGACAATCTGGATCAACAGCGCGACCGCGAGCAGACCGATGGCAATGCGTGGCCGGTAACCGCGTACCACGAGAAAAATCAGGGTCAGGACGCAGGCATACAACACGGGCCAGAACATCCGCCCCGAAGCCCGAAAAATACTGGCCAGGGCAATGATTCGATCCGGCAGCGGATACTCGAACGTCAACGTGCCAATGCCTATTCGGTTCGACAGCGCAAACAGCCATAAACCGAGCATGGCTATCAGCAGCCATGGACGAGCACGTACTTCATCCTTCAAAAGTTGCCGGTTTCGCAACCAGGCAAAAAATGCCAGCGGCACCAGCAAAAGCACACCCGGGCCGAAGTAGTTGAAGCCTTCGTAATCCCCCTCTTCTTTCGGCAGACCGGGAAGGATATGGGACCAGCCTGCCGGGTCGGCGGGCGACAGCAGGTTCATCCGGTACAGACCAAAGCCACTGGATGCCGCGCCATCAGCAATGCTGAAGTAACCGGCCTGCCAGCAACACACGCTCACCAGGGCGAAAAGCACACCGCCTTCAATCAGCCCCTGCCCACGGCTCAATGTCCGACTGAATGTCTTGCTCAACAGGTCCGCCAGCCAGATCAGCGCAACCATGGCCAGCAGGTAGGCATGCACCCCGGCCGTCACCGCGAGCAACGTGCCCCACGCCAGGCGACGACGTTGCAGATCCGGCAGCAACGACAGGTACAGCGCCGCCAGAATCAGGAAATGGCCCGCCAGGGAAAGGTGCCCCACCAGGCGAAAAAACATCACCGGGGAAAACGCCAGCAACCCTGCACCCAGAAGGCGAATCACCGGATGGGGCGTCATCAGCCCCAGCAGTTTCCAGCCAAACCAGGCTTGCAGGACACAGCATGCCAGCAGCCACAAACCGAAATACTGGAAGGTCTCCGGCAACCAGGCACTGAACGGTTTGAACAACAGCGCGAGCAGTGGATTGGAGTCGGAAAAAATGATCGCGCTGCCCAGTTCCAGGCCGTAAGAGGGATTGAGCCCGAGCGGGAACGTCCAGGGCGCATGCCGAAAAAACGCCCAGCCCAGATAATGCGTCGCCGGATCGCCCTGCTCCAGCCAGGCGATGTTCTGTGGGTTCAGCGCTTGCGGCCCGACCACCAGAAAAAACACCAGAACACCCAATAGCAGCGGCAACAGGGAAAGTGCCGGGTGCTCCCGTGAATCCGTCATCGATACGTCCAGAAGTTATGCAGTACAAAGGTGAATGCCGGAATCGTCAGCGCCACGGCAACGATTCCGGCGAGATAGTGCAACCCGGCCATCTGCGCCGCCCAGGCCACGAACATCGCCAACAGAAACCCACCCGCTGAAACCATCAGAAAACGCATCAGAGTCTTGCCGTGCAACCGGGCGGAAAAACTCCAGGTGGTATTGATCACATACGAGACCACCGTCGCCACCGCAAAGGCCACGCCGTTGGCCAACGGAGGCTGGGGACTGACGAAATTGATGAACAGCACTGCCACCAACGCATGCAGCGCTGTGACGAACAGACCGGTTACGGCAAAACGCACACCGCGCTGAATCAGTGCAGACCGTTGCGTGGCCATCACGGCTTGCGCGCCAGCACGAACACGCTCAAACCGGCGACGCGATTCATGCCCATCAACGGCAACTCGAGACTGCACAGGGATTTCAGCAGCGTATTGACCAGCGGATGATGTTTTTTCAACTGCGAACGCGGTGCCGAACCCCGAGCGCCGCCGGGTATCAGGCGTGACGCCAGTGCAATCGGGAAGACCGCGCCGAAGTAATAGGCGGCCCGCTCCACCGTCAATCCGGCCTTTCGGGCGAGAGTTTCGAACTGATCCAGGGTGTAGCGACGTTTGTGTTCGAGGAAGTCATCGTGCCCGCTCCACATGAACTGGAACGCCGGCACGGTCATCAGAAAGCGACTGCCGGACGGCACTTTATCGACGTAGGACTTGAGCAGGCCGAGGTCGTCATCGACGTGCTCCAACACATCCATCAGCAACACCAGATCAGCGTCGACGTTGTCGATCGAGCGACGGTAATGCACCGGTTTGCCGGCGGTGGTGGCGCTCGAATCGGCCGGGTAGCTGATGTCCACGCACCACGCTTCTCGCGCCGCCGTGTGGGTCAACAAATGGTGGGAAAAGAATCCTGAACCGGCACCGACATCGAGTATTCGTTTGATTGGCGCGTCACCCAGCAAGCGGCGAGTGGCAGCCGCTTTGGAGCAGTAATACCAATGCTCGCCGATGCTGTCGCCGAGGATGTCGGTTTCCTTGAGGTCCATCGGTCAGTCCTTGGGATCGTAAACGCGGCGCACCAGAAAGACCGGTCGGCGTTTGGCTTCAATGTATGTGCGCCCCAGGTATTCACCCAGTACGCCAATGCCGATCAGTTGCAGGCCGCCGAGGAATGTCACCGCCACCATCAGCGACGCATAGCCCGGCAGATCGACACCGTACAGCAGCGTTCGCACCACGATGAACATGGCAAAGGCAAACGACACCAGCGACACCATCGCCCCCAGATATGTCCAGATCCGCAACGGCTCGGTGCTGAAACTGGTGATGCCTTCCAGCGCAAAATTCCACAGCCGCCAGCCATTGAACTTGCTCTGCCCTGCCACCCGTTCCGGGCGTTCGTATTCGACTTGAGTGGTGCGGAAACCGACCCAGGCGAACAGGCCTTTCATGAAGCGCCGCGACTCCGGCAAGGTCAGCAACGCATCGACCACACAGCGATCCATCAAGCGAAAATCGCCGACATTCTCCGGCAATGGCTGATCGGCAATCCGGTTGTGCAGGCGATAGAACCAACTGGCGGAGGTCTGCTTGGCCCAGGTGTCGTTACGCCGACTGAGACGATGCCCCAGCACCACCTCGAAGCCTTCACGCCAACGCTCGATCATCTGCAAAATGACTTCGGGCGGATCCTGCAGATCGACGTCGATCGGCACCACGATCTGCCCGCTGGCGATCTGCAAACCGGCGGACAGCGCCGCTTCCTTGCCGAAATTGCGGCTCAGATCAACGATGCGGATGCGTGAATCGCTCTGCTGGCAGTCCAGGAGACGTTCCAGCGTCGTATCGGAACTGCCGTCGTTAACGAACACCAGTTCCAAGTTGATCAGCGCTTCACGCTCGAACACCTGACGAATGCGCAGGAGAAAGCCGTCGAGGCTGTCCTCTTCGTTGAACACGGGAATCACCAGCGACAACTTCACCGGGCCCGCGTGTTGCGTTCCGTGCAGATGAGTCAATGGACTGCTCTTTTTTTATAGTGATTGTCGGTCGTCGAACGCTGTTCGACGCCATGAGCCGCACCGTATTAAGCAGCAGCCAGATATGTCATGCAAGGGTGAAACGACGGCGTTCCGGCCAATCCGAAGGCCGATTCCTGCGCTCTGGCCCGAGGCTTTCGAAACATTCACGAACGATTGGAAACAAATCCACGATAGCCAAAAATCCGCGCTCCGCTAGGCTTGCGTCGAGGCGTCACACAGGTTGTCGCACTAAATCGCATGGAGCGAACTGAATGTATTTCGAGATTTACAGGCAATCCAAAGGCACCCCGAGCACCGGCAAGGGCCAATGGCGCTGGCGGCTGCGGGCTGGCAACCACGAGACGGTCGCCAGCGGGGAGTCGTACGTGAACAAGGCGGATTGTCTGCATGTGATCGAGTTGATCAAGGGTGTGCAGGGAGAGACCCCGGTCAAGGAGATCTGAGGACTGTCCAGGACGCCGGGTTGCCTGTGTTGGCAGCTCCGGCGGCTTCTGATGTTGCGTCAGAACCTTTCGGGAATGTGCCTGAAGGGATAATCCGATTCTTTGTACCCCCCCGGTTTCTGCCGCTTGGGCAATGTCACTTTCTCTCGCGGCACCTCTTTGTAGGGGATGCGACTGAGCAGATCGGAGATGATATTGAGCCGCGCCCGACGCTTGTCGTTCGAGTTGGCCACAAGCCACGGGGCGTAATCGGTATCGGTCGCTTCGATCATGTCGTCCCGCGCCCGGGAGTAGTCATACCAGCGACTGTAGGACTTGAGGTCCATCGGCGACAGTTTCCAGATCTTGCGGCCGTCGACAATGCGCGCCTCCAGGCGTCGGGTCTGTTCTTCCTGACTGACATTCAACCAGTACTTGAGCAGGATCACGCCAGAACCGACAACTGCGCGCTCCACCAACGGCACAGCTTTGAGGAACTTGTCGACCTCCTTGTCCGTGCAAAACCCCATCACCCGCTCGACGCCGGCGCGGTTGTACCAACTGCGATCGAAGATCACCACTTCGCCGGCCGCCGGCAAATGTGGCAAGTAGCGCTGCATGTACATCTGGCTCTTCTCACGGTCAGTCGGGGCCGGCAACGCGATCACACGAAATACCCGCGGACTGACCCGCTCGGTCAGCGCCTTGATGGTGCCGCCCTTGCCCGCACCGTCACGGCCTTCGAAGATGATGCAGATCTTGATGCCTTCGGCCTTGACCCATTCCTGCATTTTCACCAGTTCGATATGCAGGCGGCGCAGTTCGGCAAGGTAGTCCTTGTTTGACAGTTTTTTATGTTCGTCAGGTTTTTCTCGGGGCGAGTCTTTCTTCTTTCCCTTTGCCATGACCAGACCTCTCGGGTTGGAGCGACAGCCAGGCTCGTTGGCATTGCATGACCTGGAACCGGAAAGTTTAGTCATTTATCGCAAAACGCAAGCAAACGGGCGGTCACGCTCAGGCAACGTGCTTATTGCGAAAAAGCCTGTGCAGTTTTTGACGGAACGCCAATCGCCAACCATTCTCCATCACGGCGCAGCGTCCGATATCGGCCGTTGATGCCTCGCTTGTTGCAAACCTGCCATCTGGATGTGGGGAAGAGGTCATGCACAGTTCGCTCTTGCGTGCCGCGTCGCTCATGCTCGCCTTGAGCGCTGCACCGCTCTTGTTGCAGGCCGCCGATGCACCTGCGGCCCCGGCGGCTGCCACCGCTCCGGCCAAAGATGCCGTGTTTACCACGGAGCAGCTCGACCAGATGCTCGCGTCGATTGCCCTGTATCCCGATCCACTGCTCGCACAAGTGCTAATGGCCGCCACCTATCCGGGAGAAGTCGCCGAAGCCGCGGCCTGGTCCAAGGCGCATCCAGACGCCAAGGGCGATGACGCTGTCAAGCAAGTGGCCAGCCAGACGTGGGACCCGAGCGTGCAGGCATTGGTGGCATTCCCGCAGGTCTTGGCGACACTGGGGCAGGATCCGGTCTGGGTGCAACGTCTGGGGGACGCCTTTCTGGCTCAGCCTGACGAACTCATGGCGGGTGTTCAGCGCTTGCGGCGTCAGGCCCAGGCGGCGGGCAATCTGCAAAGCAATCAATATCAGAATGTGACCGTGCAGAACGTAACGCCGCCCATCTCTGCCGGGACAACCAAGCCGGCCGACAACACGACCATCATCATTCAGCCCGCCGATCCGCAGGTGGTCTACGTCCCGACTTATAACCCGACCACCACCTACGGCACCTGGCCTTATCCGGCCTCCCCGCCGGTGTATTACCCACCGCCACCCGCTTACTACCCGGGTCAGGCGCTGGTGGCCGGGCTGGCCTTCGGTACGGGCGTGGCGGTCGTCGCGTCGTTGTGGGGTAACTGCGACTGGGGCCATAACGACATCGACATCGATGTGAACCGTTACAACAACATCAACGTCAACAACCGGATCACCAACAACCAGAACAAGTGGCAGCACAACACCGTGCATCGCGATGGCGTGCCTTATCGTGACAACCGCAGCCGCGCGCAATTTGGCCGTCAACTGGATGGCGCAGCTCAGCGTGATGCCTATCGCGGGGACAACGCGCAGCGGGCGCAGGCCCGGGAGCGAGCCCGCAGTTCGATGGACAGAGCCGGTATCGAACGCCCCGCCACCAGCAATCGGGAAGCCCGCAATCAAGTCCGCGAAGCGCAATCCGCCCATGCCGGCAACCGAATGCAAGGTGGTGCAGACAGACCCAGAGTCGCCGACCGCGCTCAAGGCAACACGCGGGAAGCGCGGCAGCCAGGCTTAAATCAACGTGAAACCCGTGCGTCTCAAGCCCGACCCGCAGCGGGCAGTGCGCGCAACAACGCCTTCGCCGGCGCACGCTCTCCGTCACAGACCCGACTCCAGGCTGACCGCGGCCGGGCCAGCCAGATCTCCGCGCAACGTCCCAACGTCTCACGCGCCGCCGGACATCAGATCAGCCGGCCATCCGGCGGGGGAATGCGTCAGAGAGGAGGTGGCCGTCGATGAACATTCATTCTCTGGTCAAAAGCTGCCTGACCCTCGCGGCCGGCCTCGCATTGTCGACCTTCGCCTCGGCCCAGCAGGTATTTCCAACCCCGGAAAAAGCCGCTGACGCCTTCGTCGAAGCCCTCGGTACGCAACACGCCGACCAAAAACGCCTGACCGAACTGCTGGGCGAGGAATGGCACAGCTTCATTCCCCGCGAAGGCGTGCAGCGCAGCGATGTCGATGCCTTTCTGCAGCAATACCGCGAACAGCACACTCTGGAAAAGACCGGCGACAGCAAAGCCGTGCTCTCCGTCGGGCCCGATCACTGGACGCTGCCCATCCCGCTCGTCAAAGACAAAACCGGCTGGCGCTTCGACATGAACGCCGCCCAGGTCGAAATCCGCGCCCGTCGCATCGGCCGCAACGAACTGGCGGCAGTGCAATCGGCGCTGGCCTACCACGACGCCCAAATGGACTACGCCTCGGAAGACCGCGACGGCGACGGCGCCCTCGAATACGCACAGAAAATCTTCAGCTCCCCCGGCAAACACGACGGCCTCTATTGGCCAGAAGACGACACCAACCAGATCAGCCCCCTCGGCCCCGCCTTCGGCCAGGCCATCAACGACGAAGACTGGCACGGCTACCACTTCCGCATCCTCGACGCCCAAGGCCCGTCAGCCCCGGGCGGCGCTTACAGCTATCTGATTGGAGACAAGATGAGCCGCGGGTTCGCCTTGATCGCCTGGCCTGCGAAGTATGCCGACACCGGGGTGATGAGCTTCATGATCAGCCATGAGGGCCAGGTGTTTCAGAAGGATCTCGGGCCGGATGGGGAGAAAGTGGCGAAGGCGATGACGCGGTTTGATCCGGATGATAGTTGGGAGGTGGTGGATTTGGGGGAGAAGTAGCTCGGGTATCGAGGTGCGCAGGATCAGAAACGAAAAAGCCCCGTAGCTTCTCAGCTACGGGGCTTTTTCTATGTATGGCGGAGAGATAGGGATTCGAACCCTAGGTACCGGTGAAGGTACAACGGATTTCGAATCCGTCCCATTCGGCCACTCTGGCATCTCTCCAACGGCGCGCATCATAACAACACTTTCGCTGAATGGGAAACCCCTAAACGAAATTTTTTCCGTGCTATCAGATGCTTGCGTCGATTAAAGCGGTACGCCCAGACGGTTGGCGACTTCTTCGTAGGCTTCGATGACGTCACCGAGGCCCTGGCGGAAGCGGTCCTTGTCCATCTTCTTCTTGGTGTCCTTGTCCCACAGACGGCAGCCGTCCGGGCTGAACTCGTCGCCCAGGACGATGGAGCCGTCGCTGAACACGCCGAATTCAAGTTTGAAGTCCACCAGCAGCAGGCCTGCGTCGTCGAACAGTTTGCTCAGGACTTCGTTGACCTTGAGCGACAGTTCTTTCATGCGCGCCAGTTGCTCGGCGGTGCCCCAGCCGAACGCCACGACGTGGGATTCGTTGATGAACGGGTCGCCCTTGGCGTCGTCCTTCAGGAACAGTTCGAAGGTGTACGGGTTGAGCTTCATGCCCTCCTCGACGCCCAGACGCTTGACCAGGCTGCCGGCGGCGTAGTTACGCACGACGCACTCGACCGGGATCATGTCGAGTTTTTTCACCAGCACTTCGTTGTCGGCCAGCAGTTTGTCGAACTGGGTCGGAATGCCGGCCGCTTCGAGTTTCTGCATGATGAAGGCGTTGAACTTGTTGTTCACCATGCCTTTGCGGTCGAGCTGCTCGATGCGCTTGCCGTCGAACGCCGAAGTGTCGTTGCGAAACAGCAGGATCAAGCGGTCAGCGTCGTCGGTCTTGTAAACCGATTTGGCTTTGCCGCGGTAGAGTTCTTCACGTTTTTCCATGATGGGCTCCGCTTGCTAAGTAGATGGGCTAGGCGATGTGGCGCCAGTCGAGCCCTGAATCTTGATCGGCCAGTTGCAGCCAGTCCGGGTCGCACCCGAGGGTGTCGACAAAACATTGCCGGGCCAGCTGCGGCAGGTTGTTCTTGCTGCTCAGATGGGCCAGGACCAGATGTTGCAGGCCTTGCCAGCCCAACTCGGCCACCAGGAATGCCGCCTGATGGTTGTTCAAATGTCCCAGCTCGCCGCCCACCCGCTGCTTGAGAAAGTACGGGTAATGACCACGGGCCAGCATGTCTCGGCAGTGATTGGACTCGATCATCAACGCATCGAGATCCCGATAACCGTCCAGCACCCGCTCGCAGTAAGAGCCCAGGTCAGTCAGCAGGCCGAAGCGCCGCTCACCGTCACTGAATACGTACTGGGTCGGTTCCTGCGCATCATGGGCCACGGCAATGACCCCGATGTTCAGAGCACCGATCTGCAGTTGCTCACCACCGGTCACGAAACCGGCAGGTTCAATCGGTTTGCGCATCCCGCGCAGTGTGCCGCGACTGAGGTAGACAGGCAGATTGTAGCGCCGAGACAGCAAACCCACGCCATGCACGTGGTCGGCATGTTCGTGGGTTACGAGTATCGCGCTCAGTTGCGCCGGGTTCACACCCAGGCGCAACAGGCGTTTTTCGGTTTCCCGCAGGGAAAAACCACAATCCACCAGCACATACGTATCAGCACTGGCGATCAGCGTGCCGTTCCCTTGGCTACCGCTGCCGAGAACGGCAAAACGCATTGGATCAGCCCAGGTTGTCCTGAATCACGCTCAACACTTTGCGGGCCACATCGGCCGGCGCAACGGTGTTGATGTTTTTCTCGACGGTCACCTGAACGTTCTCGCCGACCTTGCTCAGGCGAACCTGATAACGCTCGGCACGGGCTTCAACTTCTTCCTTGGTCGGCGCGCTGCCGAACAGGCTGCTGAAGAAACCAGGCTTCTCGTCTTTCTTCTCGGCCTTTTCGGACAAGTTGATGTAGTAGAGACCCAGGCTGCGGTTGATGTCTTCAACGCGCCATTCGCCCTGCTCCAGCGCACGACCGACGCTCGACCAGGCACGATCCAGGTCCGTACCGACGTTCAGTACCGGGTTGCCGCTGCCGTCTTCGCTCAGGCTGACACGGCTTGGGGTGTCGAAATCACGCGAAGCCAGCATCGACACCGAACCACCCTTCTCGGAGGTACGGCTCATGCTCGCGAGCATGTCGTCGACCAGCGCAGCGTCGAGACCGGTGTTGACCGAACGGTTGGTGAAATCGACATTGGCGGTGCTGCCGGCAGGACGTTCGGCGCTGACCACATAGACTTCACTGGTGTTGCGCTGCACGCCCGGCTCGATGCGCACCCGCACGCGGGTTTCGCTGTCGGTGCTGACGCCGGCGGCGCTCAGGCGCTTGGCCATGGCGGCGGACAGTTCGTCGGAATGCTGCCAGGTTGTGGTGAATTCGCCGGTTTGCGGGCGCTGTTCATCCAGACGGAAACCGTTGTCCTGGAAGTACTGCACCGCCACTGGCCAGACTTCGGCCGGTGGGTGCTGGGCCATGACCCATCGCGAATCGCCGCTCTTCTGCAGCGAGTAGTCGCTGGCATCGGCAACGGTCGACAGCGGTTGAGGACGCGGAACGATGTATTCACCCTTGGCGGTGTCGTCGGCCACGTTGCGCGGGATCGGCAGCAGCGGATCCAGGCGCTTGGAGGTGCTGACGTCCGGTGGCAGTTGCATCGGTGCAGTCTGTTGCGCTTCCAGGTAATCGCTACCACGGTCACGGAAATAACCTTCCGGGCCCCAGACCCATCCGCAGCCACTGGTGCTGGAGATAATCAAGGCAAGTGCGGAAAGTCCGGCCATTCGCTTCATGCGTTGTACTTCCTCAATTAAACCAGGACGTTGCACTGGCGCAGGGCCGAGCGCAGCGTTTCATGACAAGGAGCGCTCAGCCAGGTCAGCGGCAGGCGGATGCCTTCGTGCATCAGGCCCATTTCGACCAAAGCCCACTTCACCGGAATCGGGTTGGCTTCGATGAACAGGTCCTTGTGCAGCGGCATCAGTTTTTCGTTGATGGCCCGTGCGGTCTCGGCGTCGCCCTTGAGCGCGGCCTCGCACAGGTCGGCCATTTCGCGCGGGGCGACGTTGGCGGTGACGGAGATGTTGCCTTTACCGCCCAGCAGAATCAGCTCGACTGCGGTCGGATCATCGCCGGACAGCACGATGAAGTCCTTGCTCACGCCGTCGATGATCGCCTTGGCGCGTTTCAGGTCGCCGGTCGCTTCCTTGATGCCGATGATGTTCGGCACGGTGGACAGGCGGATCACGGTCTCGGCCTGCATGTCGCAGGAGGTGCGGCCAGGAACGTTGTAGAGAATCTGCGGGATGTCGACCGCTTCGGCGATGTGCTTGAAGTGCTGGTACAGGCCTTCCTGGGTCGGCTTGTTGTAGTACGGAACTACCAGCAGGCACGCATCGGCGCCGGCTTCCTTGGCATTGCGGGTCAGCTCGACCGCTTCGCGGGTCGAGTTGGCACCGGTACCGGCGATCACCGGAATGCGACCGGCAACCTGTTTGACCACGGCTTTGATGACGGCGATGTGTTCTTCTACATCAAGGGTTGCCGACTCGCCGGTGGTGCCGACCGCGACAATGGCATGGGTGCCGTTCTTGAGATGGAAGTCCACGAGTTTGCTGAGGCTGTCCCAGTCAAGACGCCCTTGTGCATCCATGGGTGTGACCAGTGCCACCATACTGCCCGCAATCATGAAACCGCTCCTGCCGGAAAAAGAGAGCGGTAATGGTACTGGCGCCAAGATGCTTGCACAAGCGAAGTACTGTGCCGCCATTCCCCTTGGCGCCGCTTTTCGCTACCCTTCAGACTTTGATCGGTACTGATCAGCTTGTACGCCGGGTTCCAGTCTCCCGTTTCGGCCTCCCGGGCCCCGTTCCAGTGTCGTTGCCGTACGCTTCCTTTTAATGGAGCCGTAGCGCCACACGAATCGGGCCTTCCGGACAGTCATTGCCCCGGCAATCAACGCCCTCTCCCTACCGACCGCTCATCGCTTTAGGAATGCTGCATGTCCACCCCCACAGTTCGCGAACAATTCCTTGTCATCAGTGCCCTCGGCGCCAATCCCATGGAGCTGACCAACGTCCTGTGCCGCGCCAGCCATGAAAACCGCTGTGCGGTCGTCACTTCGCGCCTGACCCGCCACGGCGAGTGCAGCGCGCTGGTGCTCGAAGTCTCGGGCAGCTGGGACGCCCTGGCCCGCCTCGAAGGCAGCCTGCCCGTGCTGGCCAAGCGTCATGCGTTCACCGTCAACGTGGTGCGCAGCGCCGCCCTGGAAAACCGCCCGCAAGCCCTGCCGTACGTGGCTTACGTGTCTTCGGCGTACCGCCCGGACATCATCAACGAGCTATGCCAGTTCTTCATGGATCACAACGTCGAGCTGGAAAACCTGACGTGCGATACCTATCAGGCACCGCAGACCGGCGGCACCATGCTCAACGCCACGTTCACCGTGACCCTGCCCGCCGGCACCCAGATCAGTTGGCTGCGCGACCAGTTCCTGGATTTCGCCGACGCCATGAACCTGGATGCACTGATTGAACCGTGGCGCCCACAGAACCCAATGTAAGGAAGCTTTCATGGCCGTTGTCATCGACCAACCGGTTACGGATTTCGAAGCGCCTGCCACCAGCGGGCAGACTGTCAGCCTGTCGGCCCTCAAGGGCAAGCAAGTGGTGATCTACTTCTATCCGAAGGACAGCACCCCGGGCTGCACCACTGAAGGTCAGGGTTTTCGCGATCAATACGCAGCATTCAAGGCTGCCAACACGGAAATCTTCGGGATTTCCCGCGACAGCCTGAAGTCCCACGAGAACTTCAAGTGCAAGCAGGAGTTTCCGTTCGAGCTGATCAGCGACAAGGACGAAGCCGTCTGCCAGCTGTTCGACGTGATCAAGCTGAAGAAACTCTACGGCAAGGAATACCTGGGTGTTGATCGCAGCACGTTTCTGATCGACAAGAACGGTGTACTGCGTCAGGAATGGCGCGGTGTGAAAGTGCCAGGACATGTCGATGCAGTGCTGGCTGCTGCTCAGGCGCTGAACAAGGCCTGATTTTTCTGCGTCGACCTTACTGACGCCTTCGCGAGCAAGCCCGCTCCCACAGTTGACCGAGGTCTAATGTGGGAGCGGGCTTGCTCGCGAAGGGGCCATAAGAGCCAACAAATAATCCGGTTTCTAGAGCAGTGGCGCCACCACTGGCTCCTTGCGCGGCCACGCATCAAGCACAGCCTTGAACAGCGTCGCCAGCGGAATCGCGAAGAACACTCCCCAGAATCCCCACAACCCGCCGAACAACAGCACCGCGCAGATGATTGCCACCGGATGCAGGTTGACCGCTTCGGAGAACAGCAACGGCACCAGCACGTTGCCATCCAGGGTCTGAATGATCCCGTACACCGCCATCAGATAGATGAACTGATCGCTCCAGCCCCACTGGAACAGCGCAATCAGCAGCACCGGCACGGTCACCACCACCGCCCCGACATACGGCACCACCACCGACACGCCTACCAACAGAGCCAGCAACGCCGCGTAGTTGAGTCCCAGCGCGACAAATGCGATGTAAGTCACTCCACCACAAATCACGATCTCGATGACCTTGCCGCGAATGTAGTTGGCGATCTGCCGGTTCATTTCCTCGGCCACCCGAGTGATCAGCGCCCGCTCACGCGGCAAATAGCCGCGCACCCACTCGCCGATCATTGCCCGATCCTTGAGGAAGAAGAACACCAGGATCGGCACCAGCACCAGGTAGATCATGATGTTCACCAGCAGCGGCAAGCTCGACAACGAGAACGTCAGCGCCCACTGGCCAAACTTGCCGATCTCGCCTCGCGCCGCTTCGATCGCTTGCAGCACCTGCTCGTCGGAGACCAGATGCGGATAGCGCTCCGGCAGCAACAGCAGCAGCGATTGCCACTTGGCGAGCATCCCCGGCAATTCGTTGAACAGCGTGATCAACTGATGCCAGAGCAGCGGCAGCACCACGACGATGAACACCATCAGCACGCCCATGAACAGCGCAAACACCAGACCGACCGCCGCGCCGCCGGGTACGCGCAGGCGTTCGAGCGTGACCACCAGCCCCTGCATCAGATACGCCAGCACCATCCCGGCCAGCACTGGCGCGAGCATTCCGCCAAGCGTCAGCACAGCGGTGAAGGCGAGAAACAGCAAAACCGCCAGCACCACCGCTTCCTCATCGGAGAAGTAGCGCTGAATCCAGTCGCGCAACACTTTGAACATCAATTTTCCTTAAGTCATTTACGCGGTCGGTTTCAGGCTTTTTTCAGCCAGTAACGGTAGACACCCGCCTCGTCTTCTTCACGCAGCAGCGTATGACCGGCCAACTTGGCAAAGGTGCGAAAGTCGCGTTGCGAGCCGGCATCCGTGGCAATCACCTTCAGCACCGCGCCACTGGGCAGCTTGTTCAGCTCCATTTTGGCTTTGAGCAACGGCAACGGACAATTCAGGCCACTGGCGTCCAGTTCACAGTCATGGGCTACAGCGTCGGTCATGCGTTACTCCGGATCAGGTGGTCAGGCTGCCTAGAATATCTGGTCGCAAGCCCGGTGTCCGGCTACAGTAAGGTCTTTGTCGACTAAGGCTTTGTGCATGACTTTTTTGCGCCCTACCCTGCTGACGCTCGCTTGCCTGCTCGCCTCACCGGGCTTCGCCGACGACCTGCCGTCACTCGGTGACGCCAGCTCTGCCATCGTCTCGCCACAACAGGAATATCAATTGGGTCGCGCCTGGCTGGCGTTGCTGCGCAGCCAGGTTTCGCAGCTCAACGATCCACAGCTCAAGGACTACGTCGAGTCCAGCGTCTATAAACTGGTGGAAACCAGCCAGGTCAATGACCGACGCCTGGAATTCATCCTGATCAACAGCCCGCAACTGAACGCCTTCGCGGCACCGGGCGGGATTGTCGGGGTCAACGGCGGCCTGTTTCTCAACGCCCAGACCGAGGGCGAATATGCCTCGGTACTGGCTCACGAACTGGCTCACTTGTCCCAGCGCCACTTCGCCCGTGGCGTCGAGGCCTCGCAGCGCATGCAAGTGCCAATGATGGCGGCGCTGCTGGCCGGTATCGTGATCGCGGCCGCCGGCGCGGGCGATGCCGGCATTGCAGCGATTGCCGGCACCCAGGCGGCGGCGATTCAGGAACAACGGCGCTTCTCGCGTCAGAACGAGCAGGAAGCCGACCGCATCGGCATCCTCAACCTGGAAAAGGCCGGCTACGATCCACGCTCGATGCCGACCATGTTCGAGCGCTTGATGCGCCAGTATCGCTTCGACGCCAAGCCACCGGAATTCCTGCTGACTCACCCGGTCACCGAATCGCGGATCGCCGACACCCGCAACCGCGCCGAACAGGCCAAACCCGGCGGCATCGAAGACAGCATGCGCTATCAACTGATCCGCGCGCGGGTGCAGTTGACCTACGAAGAAACGCCGGGCCTTGGTGCCAAGCGCTTCCGCGCCCAACTGGATGAGAACCCGAAAAACGACGTGGCTCGCTACGGCCTGGCGATCGCCCAGATCAAGGGTGGCCAGTTGAACGAAGCACGGGAGAATCTCACGCAACTGCTGGCCAAATCGCCGAACGAGATCATCTACAACCTGGCGCAGATCGATCTGGACATCACCAACAACAAGCTGACCGATGCCCAGTCACGGGTCGACCGGATGCTCAGTCAGTATCCAGGCAATTACCCGCTGAATCAGGTGCGCGTCGATCTGCTGCTGAAACAGAACCGCACCGCCGATGCAGAGAAGGCGCTGGAAGGCTTGTTGAAATCACGTCCGGACGATCCGGATGTCTGGTATCAGGTCGCAGAAACACGCGGACTGTCCGGCAACATCATCGGCCTGCATCAGGCCCGTGCCGAATATTTCGCGCTGGTCGGCGATTACCGCCAGGCCATCCAGCAACTGGACTTCGCCAAACGCAAGGCCGGCAGCAACTTCCCACTGTCTTCGCGTATCGATGCCCGTCAACGCGAGCTGATGGAGCAGGAGCGCATGGTCAAGGACATGATGGGTTAAGCCCGTGCCGAGACAAATTCCGGACACAAAAAAACCGCCTCTTTCGAGGCGGTTTCTTTTTACTTCTTGAATAACTGGATCATTCAGCCAGTTTGAAGGTGATGAAGCTGGCACGACCCTGACGCAGAACGCGCATCGACACCGAACGGTTCTTCGGCAGCGCCTTGGCGATCTCGGCAAACTCCTTGGAAGAACCAATGGCCTGGTTGTTCAGGTGGGTGATGATGTCGCCCGGTTGCAGACCGATCAGGGCCGCAGGACCGTCCTGCACTTCCTTGATCACCACACCACCTTTCAGGTCGTAGGTTTTCTTCTGCTCGGCGCTCAGCTCGGCAACGGAAACACCCAGACGATTGCTGTTGGTCTCGGCACCGGATTTCGGCAGGGCATCCAGTTCCTTGTCTTCATCAGGAATGGCGCCGACCGTCAGCTCCACATTCTTGCGCTTGCCGTCACGAATCACTTCGAGATTGGCCTTGGCACCAGCCTTCAAGGCACCCACCAGATGTGGCAGGTCAGCGGACATGACGATCGGTTGACCGTTCATGCTCAAGATCACGTCCCCCACTTGCAAGCCGCCCTTGGCAGCCGGGCCGTCATCCTGAATCTGTGCAACCAGCGCACCGGCCGGCTTGTCCAGACCGAACGACTCCGCCAGATCCTTGTTCACTTCCTGGATGACGACGCCCAGCCAGCCACGGCTGACCTTGCCACCGCTTTTCAGCTGATTGGAAACGTCCATCGCCACGTCGATCGGAATGGCGAACGACACGCCCATGAAGCCACCGGAACGGGTGTAGATCTGCGAGTTGATCCCGACCACTTCACCGTTCAGGTTGAACAGAGGGCCACCGGAGTTGCCCGGGTTGATCGGCACGTCGGTCTGGATGAACGGCACATAGTTTTCGTTCGGCAGGCTGCGGCCGACGGCACTGACGATGCCTTGGGTCACGGTATGGTCAAAGCCGAATGGCGAACCGATTGCCACGACCCACTGACCGGCTTTCAGATCTTGGGATTTGCCAAGCTTGAGCACTGGCAGATCCTTGCCTTCGATTTTCAGTAGCGCCACGTCGGAACGTGGATCGGTGCCGATCAGCTTGGCTTTCATTTCACTGCGATCTGCCAGACGAACGAGAATTTCATCGGCATCGGCGATCACGTGGTTGTTGGTCAGGATGTAGCCATCCGGCGAAATGATGAAGCCCGAACCCAACGACTGCGCTTCACGCTGACGATCACCACGCGGAGAACGCTGTTGCGGCGGCATGCCGCGCTCGAAGAACTCGCGCAGCATCGGCGGCAAGCCTTCCAGGTCAGGCATCTGCTGGTTCACTTTGCGATCCGGCAGTTTTTGCGTGGTACTGATGTTCACTACCGCAGGCGAGGCCTGTTCAACCAACTGGGTGAAATCAGGCAGGTTGGCCGGGCTGGCTGCTTCAGCCGCCTGGACTGCAGGAACAGCCTGACCGAGCACCAGCACAGTGGCGAAAATGGAGAGATAAGACTTCAAGCTTGGTATCGACATACAGCTCCCGTTACGACGAGCAGGGTTAAGCGATATGGAGCAAGGAACACCGGAAACCACAGGCCGGCATTTTTGTTCCGGGAACAACAAACAAGGCCAGAGCCGTGAGGCTCTGACCTATAAAAAATTTTCGGGTGTTTTGCAAATGAAAATGCTCAGCAATCATTTCACGTCTCGACGACGAAGTGGAGATAGCTGGAATCAGCTCACTGCTTGCTGGTTGCAGCGCCATCATTGCGCATCGACAGGGCAATCCGTTCGGCGGTCCCGATCGGAATCTCGCCGACCACCGTGACCATCATTTCGCCCTGAGGCGTTGTCAGACGGCGGGATACGGCAACGGTCGGGCCCAGTTGAGTCCGGGTATCGGTGACGGTTGCGCCGTTCAGCGGCTCAAGAAATACGGAGAAACGGGCGAGACCATCGTCATACAACAGGCTGTTGACCTGTGTCTTCGTTTCCGGATCCTTGTGCGAGGAACTGCTGGTAAGTTCGAAACCAGGAGGCAGCCAGTCGGAACGCCAGACCTGTGCGGTCTTGACCGCAGAAGCCTTGTCGCTGTCGAGAGTGACTGTCTTGCAATCGGAGTTGGCTTGCAGATCTTTATCGGACGGGACTTCAGACGTATCCAGCCGCGTGAACTGGAATCTTTCGAGTAACTGTCCCTTGTCGTTCAACAGCAGCGACTTGAGCGGCAGACCCGTTTCCTTGTCCAGATGCAGTTCGAATCCGTAACGGTGCTGATCCCGCGGCGTCAGCGATACGATCACCGCTTCACGCCCGGCTACGCGCGACTTGCCTATGACTGCAAGGTCATACCAGTTCTTCAGCTTTTGAGGATCGAGAGGACGAGCGGCGGAATTGGGAGAGTCTCCCAGACCCGCAATCAGGGTGCCGCTGACGCATTGAGTATGCCCATCAATGCGCACGACTTCCTGAGCCGAACCGTCGAGCTGAAGCAAACGCTCGCGGACCTGGCCATTCTGGACGCGATGCCAGATGTTATGGGTAGAGAAACTACCGTTACGCTCGTAAACGAATGTGCCGTGAAAGCTTTGCTGCTGCTCGGCCTGGCCCAGGCGGGTCAACCAGGCCTGAGCCTCGTCGGCGTGGGCTGGAACAATGAACCAGCCGCTGAGCAGAAGCGAAAGTAGAGGTATGGCGCGCATGATCCCCCTTAACGGTTTTCCAGGCTTGCTGCACGTGCATAAGGCAGCGCGCTCTCGGTGCCTTTCAAGGCAGCCTGTTGAGCGTGTTGACGCAGGTAACCTGGCAGACGCTGATCGTGCCAGCCTGGCTGACCTTGCAATACGCCATTGGCCATTGGGCCAGTGGCTTCCGAACTCTCATTGTAGCCTGCCAATACCGCCGGCCCTTTGACCTGAGGAGTGGCCAACACTGGCTGATTGGATTGCTGGGCGAGTTCGACGCCGGCGATTTCGTCCTGGTTGTACAGGCGAACACCCGCCAGAACGGCAACGGTCACCGAAGCGGCTACGGCCAGACGACCGAGGCTGCGCCATGGGCCGCGGGACACCTTGGCAGGGGTCGCTTCGTCTTCCAGTGCAGCAGAAACGGCCGCAGCGAGATCCAGACGTGGAAGCAACAGATCCTTGTGCATGGCTGCCCGAGCGATCTGGTAACGAGCCCAGGTTTCACGGGTTTCAACATCGTCCAGTGCATTGAGCACTCGACGCAATTCCAGTTCGTCCGCTTCGTTATCCATCACTGCGGACAGCGATTCCTGCAGGGCTTCACGACTCATGGCGTTCCTCTCTTGGCTGTCGCCGCTGTCTTTAGTTTTCCTGCAACAAAGGCTGCAGGGCTTTATCGATGGCCTCCCGGGCGCGGAAAATCCGGGAGCGCACGGTACCAACCGGACATTGCATGACGCTCGCGATGTCCTCGTAACTCAGACCATCGAATTCACGCAAAGTTAACGCCGTGCGCAAATCCTCTGGCAGTTGCTGAATGGTTCGATGGACGGTGCCTTCGATCTCATCCCGCAGCAATGCACGTTCAGGAGACTCGAGATCCTTCAGGCCGTGATCGCCGTCATAGAACTCCGCATCCTCTGAACTAACATCGCTATCCGGCGGCCGACGGCCGCGTGAAACCAGATAGTTCTTCGCCGTGTTGATGGCGATGCGGTACAGCCACGTATAAAACGCACTGTCGCCGCGGAAATTTCCAAGCGCTCGATATGCCTTGATAAAGGCTTCTTGTGCGACGTCCTGGGCTTCATGGGTGTCGTGCACAAAACGCACGATCAACCCGAGAATTTTGTGCTGATACTTCAGCACCAGCAGATCGAAAGCTCGCTTGTCGCCACGCTGAACGCGTTCGACCAGCTGCTGATCCTCTTCCTGGGTTAGCATGAACACTCCTCGATAAACTCGGAGGAGGCTTGCATGACCAATCGACCGGACTTGCAAACATAGACTCGGGCTTTTCGCAAAAGTTCTCCCCCTCCAAGCAAGTTTCCTGCGGGCTCTGATTTGGCACGCACGAAAAACGCAGCGCGGGATGAACCGGCTGCGCGAATAATCTTGTCATCGGCTCGCCGGCAAGAACCCAACCGCAGGTTCCGCATTGAAGCCGACACTGTCCCTTGTTTCGGGCAACTGTCTATTGATCTTGGGCCTCTGGCAAAAGTTCCAAATATTTATAGACGTGTCGCGCCGACATTGTGCAACCGTGAGCGGAAAAAGCCTGTTTCATCTGCGATACAGTCGCTTTTTCCCAAAACCGCTGAAAAAACTTCCGACAAAGCGTCGGTATTTTTCCGTCACGGTAGTTTCACAATGCCATATCGGCCCGGCTATTGTGCCGCCCCACCCCTCTATATACTAGTGGGCTGTGTGGCTGTCTCGACTCGCCCATCCGCCTGTCCTGCGCCAACCCCGACCCGGGTCGCTTTGAGCGGAATCCTGAAATGAGCCAACAGTTTCAACACGATGTTCTGGTGATTGGCAGCGGCGCTGCCGGTTTGAGTCTCGCGCTGACCCTGCCCGGTCACTTGCGCATCGCGGTACTGAGCAAAGGCGACCTCGCCAACGGCTCGACCTATTGGGCACAAGGTGGCGTCGCGGCCGTGCTGGACGACACCGACACCGTCGAGTCCCATGTCGATGACACCCTGAATGCCGGCGGCGGCCTGTGCCATGAAGACGCGGTGCGTTTCACCGTGGAGCACAGCAAGGAAGCGATCCAGTGGCTGATCGACCAGGGCGTGCCCTTCACTCGCGACGAACAGTCCGGCACAGAAGACGGCGGCTTCGAATTCCACCTCACCCGCGAAGGCGGCCACAGCCATCGACGGATCATCCACGCAGCCGATGCCACTGGCGCCGCGATCTTCACAACCTTGCTGGCCCAGGCCAAAGAACGCCCGAACATCGAATTGCTCGAACAACGGGTAGCGGTCGATCTGATCACTGAGCGTCGACTGGGGCTGGAAGGCGAACGCTGCCTCGGCGCATACGTGCTCAACCGCAAAACCGGGGAAGTCGATACCTTCGGCGCACGCTTCGTAATTCTGGCTTCCGGCGGCGCCGCCAAAGTCTATCTATATACAAGTAACCCTGACGGCGCCTGCGGTGATGGCATCGCCATGGCCTGGCGTTCGGGCTGCCGGGTGGCGAACCTGGAGTTCAACCAGTTCCACCCCACCTGCCTCTATCACCCGCAAGCCAAGAGCTTTCTGGTCACCGAAGCCCTACGCGGCGAAGGCGCCCATTTGAAGCTGCCTAACGGCGAACGCTTCATGCAGCGCTTCGACTCACGTGCAGAACTGGCGCCACGGGACATCGTCGCTCGCGCCATCGACCATGAAATGAAGCGTCTGGGTGTCGACTGCGTCTACCTCGACATCAGCCACAAACCCGAAGCCTTCATCAAATCGCACTTCCCGACCGTCTACGAGCGCTGCCTCGGCTTTGGCATCGACATCACCAAGCAACCGATCCCGGTCGTACCGGCTGCGCATTACACCTGCGGCGGCGTGATGGTCGATCAACAGGGCCGCACCGATGTGCCCGGCCTGTACGCCATTGGCGAAACCAGCTTCACCGGCCTGCACGGCGCCAACCGCATGGCCAGCAACTCGCTGCTCGAATGCTTCGTCTACGCCCGTTCGGCAGCGGCGGACATTCTCGAGCAACTGCCCGACGTCGCGATCCCGCGCGCCCTGCCCGCCTGGGACGCCAGCCAAGTGACCGATTCCGATGAAGACGTGATCATCGCCCACAACTGGGACGAATTGCGGCGATTCATGTGGGACTACGTTGGCATCGTGCGCACCAACAAGCGCCTGCAACGGGCACAACATCGCGTGCGTCTGCTGCTGGACGAAATCGACGAGTTCTACAGTAACTACAAGGTCAGCCGTGACCTGATCGAGCTGCGCAACCTGGCGCAAGTGGCGGAGCTGATGATCCGTTCAGCCATGGAGCGCAAAGAAAGCCGGGGTCTGCATTACACCCTCGACTATCCGGACCTGCTGCCCGAAGCACTCGACACTATTCTGGTGCCGCCCACCTACGCCGGCTGAACTTGAGGCGTACCCGCAGGCGTCGGTGCAGATCCGCCGCCTGCGAGTCCCGGGGCACACAGATCGACCTGACGCGCCGCTCATCACGCAATCGAAAGCGCAGCACCACGATCAGTGGCAGCGCCAGACTGTCCGGTCGCAATTGCACCGCCTGCCAGCCATCGGCCCGGTTCCACAGTTGCCAGCCATCGGCGTCCCGACGCAATCCGCGAAATGCCTCGGGATGACTCAGCAGAATCTGCCGCGGCAACACCCAGGCAGCATGGCCGAGACACGCGAAAGCCCCGAGCAGAGAAACCCAGAAAGGAATCGACAACAGAAACAGAGATCCCAGCGCGAATGCCTGGGCCAGCAGATACGCCGCCAGCAACTGCCGTGAGGCATGCCAGCGGCATTCGAACGTGTTACTTGGGCTGGACACGATCCAGAATCATGCGAACCATGCGTTGCAGCTCGGGATCTTCCGATTCGCTGCGCTCCATGAACCAGCCGAACATGTCCTGATCCTCGCACTCGAGCAGGCGGACATACAGCGCGCGATCCACCTCGTTCAGATTGGCGTAGACCTCTTTCACGAACGGCACCAGCAACACGTCGAGTTCCAGCATGCCGCGACGGCTGTGCCAAAAGAGGCGATTCAGTTCAACTTGTTCGACCATGGAGCCCTCCTCAAATAGGCCGCAAGTATACAGGCCCCAAGCGGGCCGAACAGTCGGCTTTGGTCGGGCACCACCGATCCTTTATCAACTACCCATTTCAACACCACCCCCTTATGATGTGCCCCAGTCTATTTACCCTGCGATGACCCATGGCCGATTCTGCTTTTTTCTGCACCCTCTCTCATGAAGGCGTTCTCGCGGTTCGCGGCGCGGATGCCGGCAAATTCCTGCAAGGCCAGCTGACCTGCAACATCAATTACCTGAGTGAAACCCAGGCCAGCCTTGGTGCCCGTTGCACGCAGAAAGGCCGCATGCAGTCGAGTTTCCGCATCGTGCTGGAAGGCGACGGCGTACTGCTGGCGATGGCCGGCGAACTGCTGGAGCCGCAACTGGCAGACCTGAAAAAGTACGCGGTGTTCTCCAAATCGAAACTGACCGACGAAAGCGCCTCCTGGGTGCGCTTCGGCCTCGATCATGGCGATGCGGCCCTGAGCAGTCTGGGTCTGGAACTGCCGGCAGACACCGACAGCGTGGCCCGCCACGAAGGGCTGATCGCGATTCGCGTCTCCCCGAACCGTGCCGAACTCTGGGTGCCTGCCGATCAGGCGGACTCCGTCAAAGGCAAGCTGTCCGCGCAATTGACCGAAGCCGAACTCAATCAATGGCTGCTGGGCCAGATCCGCGCCGGTATCGGTCAGGTCATGCCAAGCACCCGCGAGCTGTTCATCCCGCAGATGCTCAATCTGCAGGCCGTCGGCGGCGTGAGTTTCAAGAAAGGCTGCTACACCGGTCAGGAAATCGTCGCGCGCATGCAGTACCTGGGCAAACTCAAGCGTCGCCTGTACCGCGTGCAACTGGATGCCAGCGAATTGCCGGAGCCGGGCACCCCGCTGTTCGCCCCGAGCCACGGCAGCTCCATCGGTGAAGTAGTGCTGGCCGCCCGTACCGAAAAGAATATTGAACTGCTGGCGGTGTTGCAGGCCGAAGCTGCCGACGCAGGCGATTTGCATCTGGGCACGGCCGAAGGTCCGGCGCTGCACTTGCTCGACCTGCCTTACGAACTGGATCGCGACCGCGAAATCCAGCGTTGATCGCAGCATTTGTTGCAACACCCTAGAGAAACGACATGAGTGAGCTGGCGGATAAGGTCCAACAGGATTTGGTTGAGGCCATCGATAACGATGACCTGGTTCTGCCAACGTTACCGGAAGTGGCCCTGCAGATTCGCAAGGCCGCTGAAGATCCGGATATCAGCGTCAGCGACCTGAGCAAAGTGATCGGCCGCGACACCGCGCTGTCGGCACGCCTGATCAAAGTGGTCAACAGCCCGCTGCTGCGCGCCACTCAGGAAGTCACCGACCTGCACACCGCCATCACCCGGCTTGGCGTCAACTACAGCAGCAATCTGGCGATCGGCCTGGTGATGGAGCAGATCTTCCACGCCCGCTCCGACGTGGTCGAACAGAAGATGCGCGAAGTCTGGCGCAAGAGCCTGGAAATTGCCGGGGTCAGCTACGCACTGTGCCGCCGCTACACCCAGCTCAAGCCCGATCAGGCCGCGCTCGGTGGACTGGTTCATCAGATCGGCGTGCTGCCGATACTGACCTATGCCGAAGACCACTACGAATTGCTGTCCGATCCGGTCAGCCTCAACCATGTGATCGACCATATTCATCCGTTGCTCGGCGACAAATTGCTGCGGGTCTGGGAATTTCCCGAGCGTCTGGTGGAGTTGCCGGGGCTGTATCAGGACCTCAAGCGCGAATCGCAGCAGATCGATTACGTCGACATCGTGCAAGTGGCCAGCCTGTATTGCCACAAGGACACCGACCATCCGATGGCCCGCATCGATCCGTTCAGTGTGCCGGCATTCCGCAAGCTCGGCATCGACCCGGAAAACAAGGCGCTGTGCGCCGATCTGGAAGAATCGCGGTCGATGTTCTACTGATCAACCGGCGACAAAACTCACCCGCACCTTCAAACCCGCCTGCTCACCATCGTGCAGACTGATCTGCGCCAGATGCGCGCGGCAGATTTCCCCGACAATCGCCAGCCCCAGCCCGGAACCAGCCACTTGCTGGTTGCGCCGGTAAAAGCGTTCAAACACTCGATCCCGCTCTTCCAGCGGAATGCCTGGCCCATCGTCTTCAACTTCAAGCACCGCCGGCGCCGTGACCCGCAGAATCACGTTGCCGCCCGGCGGCGTGTGGGCCAGCGCGTTGTCCACCAGATTGCTCAGCAACTCGTTGAGCAACGTCGGTTCGCCACGCAGCCAGACCGGCTCGTCCGCTTCCAGCGCCAGCGCGACACCCCGCGCGTGGGCCAGCGGCGCCATGGCCATCCCCAGTTCGCGGGCCAACTGACTCAGATCGAGCAACTGCGCACCGCCCTCGGCAATAGCCCGGGCGCCGTTTTCCACTCGAGCCAGCGACAGCAACTGATTGGCCAGATGGGTCAGGCGATCCGTGCTTTGCGCCGAGGATTCCAACGTGTCGCGCCAGGTCTGCGGCTCGTTCGAGCGCAAACCCAGTTCAAGACGCGCCTTGAGCGCTGCCAGTGGCGTGCGCAGCTCGTGGGACGCATCGGCGATAAATTGCGCCTGCCGCTCGAACTGCCCGCGCAGGCGTTCGGTAAAGTGATTGAGCGCCCGCACCAGCGGCCACAACTCGTGTTGCACTTCCACCAACGGCAACGGCCGCAGGTCATCGGGCTGGCGCTCTTCCACTGCCGTGCGCAATCGTTCGATCGGCCGCAGCGCAGCACTCACCGCAAACCACACCAGCAACAACGCGCCAATCGCCAGCATGCCCAAACGCAGCAAGGTATCGGCCGCGAGACTGCGAGCCATGCTGACGCGCGCTTCGTCGGTTTCGGCAACGCGGATTTCCGCCATGCCGTTCATGTTCGGTTCGCTGACTGCTTTGAGCAGGCTCACCACACGCACGTTCTGCCCCTGATATGTAGCGTCGTAAAAGCGCGCCAAGGCGGGATAGCTGTCGGTTCTCGGCGTGCCCGGCGGCGGGCCCGGCAGGTTTTCGTAGCCGGAAATCAGTTGCTGATGAATGTCGTTGACCTGGTAATAGATGCGCCCGGCGCTATCGTAAGCGAAGGTATCGAGCGCCACGTAAGGCACGTCAGCACTGAGACTGCCATCGCGCTGCGACAGACCGGCGGCGATGGTCCGCGCCGAGGCCAGCAGCGTGCGGTCGTAGGCGGTGTCGGCAGCTTCGCGACCATTCCAGTACGCGCTCAATCCGCTGGCGAGCATCAACACCACCAGCAGCAGCGCGAGGTTCCACAACAACCGCCAGCGCAGGCTGCTGGGCTTATGCATCGCGGCTTTCCAGCAGATAACCCAAACCCCGGAAGGTCACGATGGCCACTGAATGACCGTCGAGCTTTTTGCGCAGGCGGTGCACATAGATTTCGATGGCGTCGGGGCTGGCCTCTTCGTCGAGACCGAACACCTGCGCAGCCAGTTGCTCCTTGCTCATCACCCGACCCGGGCGGGCAATCAGCGCTTCGAGCACTGCCTGTTCGCGGGAGGTCAGCGTCAGCAATTCATCGCCGAGGGTGAAGCGTCGGGTGTCGAGGTCATAGGCCAGCACTCCGCAGCGCTGCTGGCGTTCACCGCCAAGCACGCTACGGCGCAGCAGGGCTTTGACTCGCGCTTCGAGCTCAGTGAGTTCGAACGGCTTGGCGAGGTAATCGTCAGCACCGAGATTGAGCCCATGGACCCGATCCTTGACGTCGCTGCGGGCAGTCAACATCAGCACCGGCAGGTTCTTGCCCCGGCCCCGCAGGCGCGCCAGCACTTCAAAGCCGTCCATGCGCGGCAGGCCGACATCGAGGATCGCCACCGCGTATTCCTCGCTGCCCAGGGCCAGATCGGCGGCAACGCCATCGTGCAAGACATCCACGGTCAGACCGGTGCTCTTGAGCGCCTGAGCGACGCTTTCGGCCAGCGGCAAATGGTCTTCGACGAGCAGGACACGCATGGATCTCTACCTCATTCAGGGATGGCCGACGCCATTCTTTGCGGCGGAGTTTACAGCCGCAACCGCCACTGTGAAGCCCGAAAACGCGTTAAAGCCTGCTGAAAGGTTAGCGAAAGGTTGGGCCGATAGAGTCGGGTTACGGAATGTTTCGGCTTCCGTCGCTGCTGCCACACAGCGATACGAAAAACGCCTCGAAGCGTTTTCGACCAATAAGAACAATAAACGGAGTACACCTCGCATGCCGTCTTTGCAGACCAAGGCTTCCACGCCTGTCCGCCCTTCCCGTTTCAGCCACGCCACCCTCGCCAGTGCCGCTGCCCTCGCCGGTTTCACGCCGATGAGCTACGCCGATTTCATCGAAGACAGCAGCGCCACCTTCGAAACCCGCAACATGTATTTCAACCGCGACTTTCGCGACGGTACCAGCGCCCAGCAGTCCAAACGCGACGAGTGGGCCCAGGGTTTCATGCTCAATCTGCAATCGGGCTATACCGACGGCACCGTGGGGTTCGGTGTCGATGCGTTGGGGATGTTGGGGGTCAAGCTCGATTCGAGCCCGGATCGCACCGGCACCGGCCTGCTGCCGACCCACGATGACGGGCGCGCGGCGGACGAATACTCCAAGCTCGGCCTGACCGGCAAAGTAAAAATCTCCGCCACCGAACTGAAGGTCGGCAGCCTGATTCCGGAACTGCCGATCCTCAAGCCGAACGACGGTCGAATCCTGCCGCAGACCTTCGAAGGTGGTTTGCTGACCTCCAAAGAGATCAAGAACCTGACCTTCACCGGCGGACGCCTGGAGAAGGCCAAGGACCGCGACAGCACCGATTTCGAGGACATTGCCCTCAACAACAAGAACAGCCGATTCGCCGGCACCGCCGCCGGCAAGCACTTCGATTTTGGGGGCGTGGACTACAAGTTCACAGACAAGGTCACCGGCAGCTACCACTTCGCCCAACTCGACGAAGTCTATAACCAGCACTTCTTCGGTCTGGTCGCTTCGCGGCCGATGGGCCCGGGCACCTTCGCCACTGACCTGCGTTTCGCCGTCAGTGACGATCAGGGCGCAGCCCGTGGCGGCGAGATCGACAACCGCTCCCTCAACGGCCTGGTCAGTTATGCCCTGAGCGGTCACAAGTTCACCGCCGGTTATCAGCACATGTCCGGTGACAGTGCCTTCCCCTATGTCGATGGCAGCGACCCATACCTGGTCAACTTCGTGCAGATCAACGACTTCGCCGGCGCCGAAGAACGCTCCTGGCAGGCGCGCTACGACTTCGACTTCGCCCGGCTCGGTATCCCCGGCCTGAGCTTCATGAGCCGCTACTTGAGCGGTGACAACATCAAGCTCAAGAACGGTGACGAAGGCAAAGAGTGGGAGCGCAACACCGAGATCAAATATGTAGTACAAAGCGGCGCCCTGAAGGACGTTGCCGTGCGTTTGCGTAATGCCACTTACCGTTCCAACTATTCCGCTCGCGATGCCGATGAAGTGCGTCTGCTGGTGAGCTATAGCGTTGCCCTTTGGTAATTCAGTACGTCAATAACAACAACTCCCAAGGAGACATAGATGAACTTATCACTGCGTAAAGTTGCTCTAGCCGCCGGCGTCATGCTGTTCGCCGGCCAATTGATGGCCGAACCGAAACGTCCGGAATGCATCGCCCCCGCCTCCCCCGGCGGCGGCTTCGACCTGACCTGCAAACTGGTGCAAAGCGCGCTGGTCAACGAAAAGCTGCTGACCAAACCGATGCGCGTAACCTACATGCCCGGCGGTGTCGGTGCGGTGGCGTACAACGCCGTCGTGGCGCAGCGTCCCGCCGATGCGGGCACTTTGGTGGCGTGGTCCAGCGGTTCGTTGCTGAACCTGGCGCAAGGCAAGTTCGGTCGGTTCGATGAAACCAACGTGCGCTGGTTGGCGGCGGTCGGCACCAGCTACGGCGCCATCGCGGTGAAAAACGACTCCCCCTACAAAACCCTCGACGATCTCGTGCAGGCACTGAAGAAAGATCCGAGTTCCGTGGTCATCGGTTCCGGCGGCACCGTCGGCAGCCAGGACTGGATGCAGACCGCACTGATCGCAAAAGCCGCCGGAATCAACCCGCGCGACCTGCGTTACGTCGCCCTCGAAGGGGGGGGCGAGATCGCTACCGCCCTGCTCGGCGGTCACATCCAGGTCGGCAGTACCGACATCTCCGACTCCATGCCGCACATCCAGAGTGGTGACATGCGCCTGCTGGCCGTGTTTGCCGACAAACGCCTGGACGAGCCGGAAATGAAGGACATTCCTACCGCTCGCGAGCAAGGCTACGACATCGTCTGGCCGGTGGTGCGCGGTTTCTACCTCGGGCCGAAAGTCAGCGATGAAGACTACGCCTGGTGGAAAGACTCCTTCGACAAACTACTGGCCTCCGACGACTTCGCCAAGCTGCGTGATCAGCGTGAGTTGTTCCCTTTCGCCATGACCGGCCCCGAGCTGGACACCTACGTCAAGAAGCAAGTGGCGGACTACAAGGTGCTGGCCAAAGAGTTCGGCCTGATTCAGTGATCGTCTCTGTCTAGCGCTCACGGCCCTGCCTCGCAGGGTCGTGGCCCAGGAGCTCCCCATGCTTATTCAACGCATTTTTGCCTCGGTGCTGTTGCTGGTCTGCGCCAGCCTGGCGCTGATGGCCTGGCCGTATCAGGCGGCTTTTTCCTACGAACCGGTCGGCCCTCGCGCATTCCCCCTGCTGATGCTGGGCCTGATGGGCCTGGCGCTGCTGTACATGGTGTTTCGTCCGGCGCCCATCAAACACAGTGAGGACGAGCCGCCGCTGGATCGCGAAACCCTGACCAAGATCTCGATCTGCGTCGCCCTGCTGCTGGTGTTCGCCGGTTTGTTCGAGCCGCTGGGCTTCATCCTCAGCAGCATTGTGATCGGCATCCCGATGGCGCGCCTGTATGGCGGGCGCTGGGTGCCCAGCGTCATTGTCACGACGCTGATGGCGATCGGTTTGTACGTGCTGTTCGACCGCGTGATGGACGTACCGCTGCCCCTCGGCCTGCTCGACGTTCTGGAGAACTGATATGGATACTCTCGGTTATTTGGGTCAGGGCTTCGGCGTCGCTCTGAGTCCGTACAACCTGGTCACGGCCCTGACCGGCACGCTGATCGGCACCGTGGTCGGATTGTTGCCGGGCCTGGGCCCGATCAATGGCGTGGCATTGCTGATCCCCATCGCATTCGCCCTCGGGCTGCCACCGGAATCGGCACTGATCCTGCTGGCGGCGGTTTATCTGGGTTGCGAATACGGCGGCCGGATCAGTTCGATCCTGCTGAACATTCCGGGCGAGGCCTCCACCGTGATGACCACCCTCGACGGTTACCCGATGGCCCGCAAAGGCCTGGCCGGTGTGGCGCTGTCGTTGTCGGCGTGGAGCTCGTTCATCGGCGCCTTCATCGCTACCTGCGGCATGGTGCTGTTCGCGCCGCTGCTGGCGAAATGGGCGATTGCCTTCGGGCCGGCGGAATACTTCGTGTTGATGGTGTTCGCGATTGTCTGCCTCGGCGGCATGGCCGGTGACCGACCGTTGAAAACCTTCATCGCGGCGTTGATCGGTCTGTTCCTGTCCAGCGTCGGCATCGACGCCAACAGCGGTGTTTACCGCTTCACCGGCGACAACATTCACCTGACTGACGGCATTCAGTTCGTGGTGCTGGTGCTGGGCCTGTTCTCGATCAGCGAAATCCTCCTGCTGCTTGAGAAAACCCATCACGGCCAGGAAGCGGTCAAAGCTACCGGCCGGATGATGTTCAACTTCAAGGAAGCGGCGTCGGTGTTCGTGGTGAACATCCGTTGCGGCCTGCTCGGTTTCATCATGGGTGTGTTGCCGGGTGCCGGTGCGACCCTCGCCAGCGCCGTGGCCTACATGACCGAGAAACGCATCGCTGGTGCCAGCGGCAAGTTCGGTCAGGGCGACGCTCGTGGTCTCGCTGCGCCGGAAACCGCCATCGGCGCCTCCGCTTGCGGCGCGCTGGTGCCGATGCTGACCCTCGGCGTTCCGGGTTCGGGCACCACAGCGGTGATGATCGGCGCTCTGTCGCTGTACAACATCACCCCCGGCCCGCTGCTGTTCCAGCAACAGCCGGACATCGTCTGGGGCCTGATCGCCTCGCTGTTCATCGCCAACATCATGCTGGTGATCCTGAACATCCCGATGATCCGCATCTTCACCCGCATCCTCGCCGTGCCGAACTGGGCGCTGGTGCCGGTGATCGCGATCATTACCGGGATCGGCGTCTACGCCGTGCACGCGACCACGTTCGACCTGTTCCTGATGGTCGGCATCGGCATCTTCGGCTACATCCTGCGCAAACTGGATTTCCCGCTGTCGCCAGTCCTGCTGGGCTTCATCCTCGGCGGCCTGATGGAGCAGAACCTGCGCCGGGCGCTGTCGATTTCCAACGGTGCGCTGGACATCCTCTGGTCGAGCCCGATCACCTTCGGTGTCTGGGTGCTCACCGCGTTGATGCTGGCCTTCCCGCTGCTGCGCATCTGGCGCCGTCGTTCCGCTGCCCGGAACGCGATTGCCGATGTTTGATCGCTCTTCGTTGAAACAATGGTGGGGAACCCCGCTGGTCGGTCTGCTTGGCGGTTACATCGCCAGCCAGATCGGCTGGCCGCTGCCGTGGATGGTCGGCTCGTTGCTGGCGATCATCCTGGTGCGCTGCCTGACCCCGTGGCAATTGGCCGAAATCCCTGGCGGCCGCAAATGCGGCCAGTGGATTGTCGGGATCGGCATCGGCCTGCACTTCACTCCACTGGTGATGGAGCAGGTGCTCAGCCACTTCGGCCTGATCTTCTTCGGCGCGCTGGTCACCAGCCTCTCGGCGGTGGTCGGCGTGTGGCTGATGCGCCGCACCGGCGAGGATCGCGCCACGGCGTTTTTCTCCAGCATGCCCGGCGGCTCCGGCGAGATGGTCAACCTCGGCGCCCGCAACGGCGCGATGCTCAGCCATGTCGCGGCCGGGCAGAGTCTGCGGGTGTTGGTGGTGGTGTTGTGTGTTCCGGCGGCGTTCAAATATCTGCTGGGTGACGGCACACCGATTTCACACGCCGGCAGCGTCGATTGGCGCTGGCTGGCGATTCTTTTTCCGGCGGGCGGCCTGCTCGCCTGGCTGTGGCAACGTCTGCGTCAACCCAACCCATGGCTGTTCGGCCCGCTGCTGGTAAGCGCGGCGGTGAGCATCGGCTGGGATCTGCACATCGGCCTGCCCAATGGCGGCAGTCAGATCGGTCAATGGCTGATCGGCAGCGGTCTGGGCTGTCACTTCAACCGGCAGTTCTTCCGCCGCGCGCCGTCGTTCATGGGGCGCACGTTGATCGGCACGGCGCTGACCATGTTGATCGCAACCCTGGCGGCGTTGGGACTGAGTGCGCTGACTCATCTGGACCTGCGATCACTGACCCTGGGCATGATGCCCGGTGGGATCGCCGAGATGAGCCTGACGGCGGAAACCCTGCAATTGTCGGTGCCACTGGTGACGGCGATGCAGGTGATGCGGTTGTTGTTCGTGCTGTTTCTGGCGGAACCGTTGTTCAAATACTGGAACCGCCAGCCCTGAGCATCAGACCACCGACGGAAGGCGCCACTCAATCGGCGCCTCGCCATTCTGCTCGAGGAATTTGTTGGTACGGCTGAAATGCCCGCAACCAAGGAAACCGCGATAAGCCGACAGCGGCGACGGATGCACCGAGGTCAGCACCAGATGTTTGGTGGCATCGATCAGCTTCTGCTTGCTCTGGGCATGCGCCCCCCAGAGCATGAACACCAGATGCGGTTGCTGCTGGCTGACCACCTCAATGATCCGGTCCGTAAAGAACTGCCAGCCCTTGTCCTTGTGCGCATTGGCGTTGGCGCGTTCGACGGTCATGGTGGTGTTGAGCATCAACACGCCCTGATCAGCCCAGCTCTGCAAGTAACCGTGGTTGGGAATGTCGATATTCAGGTCGCGCTTCAACTCTTTATAGATGTTGACCAGCGACGGCGGCGCCGGCACGCCCGGTTGCACCGAGAAGCACAAACCGTGGGCCTGGCCCGGGCCGTGATACGGGTCCTGGCCGAGGATGACCACTTTCACCTTGTCCAGCGGCGTCGAATTCAGCGCGTTGAAGATCATCGGGCCCGGCGGATAGATTTCCTTGCCGGCCGCCCGCTCCTGCTGCAGAAAAGTGCGCAACTCTGCCATGTAGGGCTGGTCGAATTCGGCACGCAGTGCCTCCTTCCAGCTCGGTTCGAGTTTGATACGGTCGTCAGCAGTCATGGTCATACCCGGCAAAAACAATGGGGCGAACCCTAGGAAAGCCGACCACGCTTGTCAATTGATCTGACGCAGATCCGGCACTTTCCCACACAGCGATCATACTGATCGTTCAAATTCCCGATCGAGGTCACGATGAATCTGCACTTCGAAGAACTTACCGGCACCGACGGCGCGCGCATCGGCGTGGCCACGCTGGATGCCGAAAAGTCGCTCAATGCGCTGTCCCTGCCGATGATCCACGCCCTGAGCGACAAACTGAACGCCTGGGCCAAGGATCCGCAAATCGTCTGCGTGCTGCTGCGCGGCAATGGTGCCAAAGCCTTCTGCGCTGGCGGCGAAGTGCGCAGCCTTGTGGAGGCCTGTCGCGCCCACCCCGGCGAAGTGCCGCCGCTGGCCGCACAGTTTTTCAACGCTGAATACCGTCTGGACTACAGCCTGCACACCTACCCGAAACCGTTGATCTGCTGGGGCCATGGTTATGTGCTCGGCGGCGGCATGGGCCTGCTGCAAGGCGCGAGCATCCGGATCGTCACGCCGAGCAGTCGACTGGCGATGCCGGAAATCAGCATCGGCCTGTACCCGGATGTCGGCGCCAGTTGGTTCCTGTCGCGATTGCCGGGCAAGCTCGGTCTGTTCCTTGGTTTGACCGGCGCGCACATGAACGGTCGTGATGCGATCGATCTGGACCTGGCCGACCGCTTCCTGCTCGACGAACAGCAGCAGGAACTGATCGACGGCTTGTTGCAGTTGAACTGGCAGGAACAGACCGCCATGCAGCTCAACAGCCTGCTCAAGGCATTGCAGCAGGAAGCCGTGGCGCAGATGCCCGAGGCGCAATGGCTGCCGCGTCGGCAGCAGATCGATGAATGGCTGGATGTCAGCGACGTGACCTGCGCCTGGAAAGCTATCAGCCTGCATCGCGACAGCAGCGACCTGTTGATTGCCCGTGCCGCGAAAAACATGAGTGAAGGCTCGCCACTGACCGCGCATCTGGTCTGGGAACAGATCATTCGTGCCCGCCACTTGTCGCTGGCCGAAGTCTTTCAGATGGAATACACCCTGAGCCTAAATTGCTGCCGGCATCCGGAATTCAGCGAAGGGGTTCGGGCACGGCTGATAGACAAGGATCACAAGCCGCACTGGCACTGGCCGGACATCGCCCGGGTGCCGGACGCGGTGGTGGATGCGCACTTTCACAAGGTCTGGGAGGGGCGGCATCCGTTGGCGGATCTGTCGCAATACTAGAACCTATCGTTACCCGCGATGGCAGTCTTTTGGGCTCTGTCGCGGGAAGTTTGAGCCCGTTGCGAAACTATCTGCGATCAAACATTCAACTCGTAAAACGCGATTATTTCCTTCATTGCCCGCAACGCCTCTTCATCATTTCTCGGCAAGATATCCTCTACGTCCCGTAAAGGAGGTAGAGGGTGCAAAAGCTCAGCGAGCTGGTTCGCCGTGTAATTTTTAACAGCGCCCTCTTCTCCTTGAACGCTGATGAAGCTGATAGCGGCATCGCCTCCTGAAAAGTGTTCGGAGACACGAATCTTTGGAGACATGCCATAACTCACTACGATGACGAGATCATCCCGCTCCCGGTGGAAGTTAAGTTGCTCAATCGACAGCCCAACCTCCGAAAAGTCTATACCGTCAATTCCGCCACCGGCATTGACTACCAGGTCTCGCCCAAGCCCATCATATTTATAAACATCATTGCCCCCGCCACCGGACAAAGTGTCATTGCCCGGCCCGCCGTAAAGCACGTCATCGCCTGAGCCACCGCACAGCAGATCATCTCCTTGCATCCCTCTTGTTTCACCAGTGCCACTGAGGGTGTCATTACCGCGACCGCCCACAAGCGGTAGAAAACGGTTCTCTCGGAAGGACTTAACCTGAGCAGCGTCCTGAACGGTGATGCCGTGATGATAAGTATCGGGGGCAATGCCTAATTGGCTAACGAGGTCTTTGAAACTGATGCTCGATCCGTCAGAAAATCTCACCCGCTCAATACCGGAACCACCGATGTCATTCGGATTGGGCAAAACGATTCGTACTTTTTGAGTTCCGCCCCATGCGATATCGAGTGTCGTGTACAGCATCTGGGCCCGAGGCGGTTGACGATGAGCGCTACGTGGTGGGGCGGGTGAGAGTTCGATATTTACCGTCTCAACCAACACAGCTCCCCAGGTTAGCTTCAACTTGTCTGGTTTCGCCTCTTCCGGAAGAACGACTGTATCAATATCAAGCGCCCCAAACTCTTCATGCCACCCAGAGGCTCCAACCTCGGGACGCAAAAAAACAGGGTTAAGCACGTCGGCAATAATGGTGGTTGCGCCATCATGCGCTTCAACGATGTAAGTGTCGGGACCGTTTTCACCGTAAAGCCAATCTTCTCCCGGTCCACTGATCAAATAATCGGCTCCCGCTGACCCGAGCAATGTGTCGTCACCTGCGCCCGCCGATAGAAATGCACCCGGGATCCTGTCGTTCACCCCGCCGTACTCAAGCACTGAACCGGCATAGGTAACCACCAAGTCATCTCCTGCACCGCCATGAAAGAGATTTCCCACTTCGAGATTTACCCTGCCGCCAGCGTCACTACCCTGGACAATTTTATGTTTGATCGTTTGGGTAGTAGAACTCCAGCGAAACGCTTTACGAACAGTTTCATGATTTTCAAAACTGCCAGCGGGATACACGTACCACCCCTGAATAGCGCCCGATTGGTCTATATCTTCGACTACAACCTCGCCCAAATTGAACGAAAATCCTGAATAACTGGAGCCAGACGGATAAAACTTCGGCTTTTGTTTCGGTAATTGCGCAGCTTCAGCTTTTACAAACTTGAACGTGGTTTTCGTTGCAGAGATTGATTGCCTTTCACTCACCACGGCGTCTGCGGCAATCGCCCCCATCCACTCAGGTGTATTGGAAAAGACTCCGGCTTCAACGTCCTCATGGATCAGTTCGGCGCTGATGGCATAGCCACTTTCGTCGGTAGCGATATGACTTCTAACCCAAACACCCTGATCGTTCAGTGCAAATCCTGATGCCTGCCGGGCCGCTGAGCGCTTTGCTTTCAGTTCCGAAAGAAAAAGGCTATCCCACCGGGTGTGACGACCCGTTTCACTGTCTTCCCTCTCAGTAGAAATGGCTAAGTCATCGGGCTGTGTCTGGACGACTGCTACGCTCTCAATGTCCTGCATTTTTCCGGCATCGGGCACCGTAGCAATTGTCGCGGACGGATCTCTTACATCTACCGGTTGCACCGTTAATTTGATTACATCCTGGAAATTCAGGATCACGCCATCGTTGAACCTGAACGTCGAACCTGCCCACTTCTCATGGTGACGAATCAGAAGCGCGTCACCAGTACCATTCGACAGCCGCAACGCTATGCCCACATCAAAATTGACGATCTCGGCCTGCAAGTTCTCAGCAGAAAATTCACTGCCAAAACTTACGACATTGTTGCCACCTGTATCGGTAACAACATCCAGTCCATCGCCCACTCCGAAGTAGAAAACATCGTTACCCTGCATCCCTTCCAGATAATCGTTGCCGGCACCACCCTCAAACACGTTATCGCCAGGGCCGCCGCGCAAATAATCGACTCCCTCCCCACCAACCAGCGTGTCGTTTCCGCCACCGCCCAGCAAAGTGTCGTTGCCTGAACCGCCATCAAGATAATCAGCGCCATGTTCTGCTTCGGATGTTCGCTCGTAGTCCCCTATCAAAAAGTCATCATCGGCACCGCCCAACAGTGTATCGGCGCCGAAACCACCCCAGAGCGTATCGTTTCCTGAATTACCTTGAATGTGGTCATCGTTGGTTCCGCCCGCTTGCAAGTTGGGCTCATCGCCATCCAGAGCGTCGGCGCCTGATCCGCCTATCAGTGTGTCGGAGCCACCCAACCCACGGAGTGTGTCGTCACCCGCACCGCCATCGAGATAATCATCACCGTGATAACGAACCGGGTGTTCATGGTAATCACCAACTAACTCGTCGTTGCCGCTGCCACCGAAAAGTGAGTCATCGGAACCGCCGCCCCAAAGGGTGTCATTTCCCTCACCGCCATCCAGAAAATCACTTCCGAAAAAGTCTGCGGCATCACCCGAAACACCTCGCAGCACCTCGTCATCACCTTTCAGAACATCATTGCCGCTGCCGCCGTACAGCACGTCGCTACCACCGTTACCGGCAAGGGAGTCATCGCCACTGCCACCCGCCAACAAATCGTTGCCATGATGGCGACTGTCGAGACCGCCGCCCCAATCCAGGTTGTCTCCCGTTAATGTGTCATCGCCACTCCCGCCAGCCAGCGTGTCATTACCCTCTTCGCCGTACAGTGTGTCGTCGTCACTTCCGCCATCGAGCAGGTCATCTCCCCTGCCGCCATTGATAAAATCCCGGCCACCCTGCCCATAGAGGATGTCGTCACCGCCCTCGGTGGGACTATTCAATGAAAATTTGTCAAAGACGCTACGCATGCTGATGACGCCATCACTGAGTGGAACGTCGATGCGCTTGACTGTCCAATTTTGTTCATGTGCTCCGGTTGTTTGATCACCGGACAGATTGTCATCACCTGCTCCGCCAATCAGCGTGTCTCGACCGTTGCCGCCGAGCAGCACGTCTCGCGAGGCAGTGCCGACAAGCAGGTCATCACCCTGCCCACCATCCAGCCAGTCGCCACGGCTGGCCTTTCCCTTTGTTGCATCGGTAAAAGCATTTTCCAGCGTCGACTGCTTGTCACCGAATAAACGGTCATTGCCGTCCTTGCCGAACAGTCGATCAGACCCGCCAAGACCAACGATGAGGTCGGCTTTCGGTGATCCGTAAAGCAGGTCCGCTTTGTTCCTCTGTTTAACATTGGGCAAAAGCAAGGCGTTGCCCAACTCATCGTAAGAAGGCTGATCTCCGCGAACATTTGGGTCGTTATCTTTAACTTTCCAGTCGCCTTGAAGGACCAGGTCGGGGACGGAGAAGGTCTGGCTTTGGTAATCAGGAAGATCAATTCCGAGCATCCCTGGCTTGAAGTTCTTTACGACGATGAGATCACTCAGTCCGTATTTAATGTTCAGCGTGTTTTCAGCCTGATCTTCAATGAGCGTCAAGCTGATGGCTCGATCTTCCGTAAGCCAGATATTGCTGAGCGGAGCACTCCGTTCGAGAGGTGGGATCGGAGGTCCATTTATCAGCAACACACCCTGAACGTCCGCATCAAAGATTTCGTCTATTCCATCTCCGTTGGAGAACTCATACCGATCGTTACCCGGCCCGCCAGTCAGAGAGTCGTTGCCCTTGCCACCCACCAACACATCATCACCGGCCATACCGTACAACGCATCATTGCCATCGCCTCCTGTTAAAGAGTCATTGCCGCAAGCCCCCTGGATAAAGTCATTACCGGAAAGTCCGCTGATGGAATCGTTGCCGCCACCGCCGTAAAGATGATCGGTATTCGTTCCGCCACCAAATGATCGACCGCCGTCATCACCAAACATGACCAGAGGGTTTGAGACGCCGGTGGTCATAAGGGCCTGTTTGCCCGAAGCCAAATCCGAATAGGAAAAGGTCTGGACAGTATTTCGACCGAACGATCCATTGGTTCGGGCAATCAGCCGGGCCAGCATTTCAGAGCGATCGGCAAGCCACTGTTCAGTGATGATGCCCTCGCCCGTTTCGGGGTCGTAAAGCTCCAGGCCGCGTCCGGAAAAACCGTCGGCCCGCTCAATCACGATTTCACTTAGCTGCTTGAGAGAATTGCGTAACGCGACGCCGATTGGCGTTGCCTGACTGGCCAAAGTTGCCCAGTCCCTGGCACTGCCATACTCGCCAATGGTTCTGGTAACGATGCTTTGCGATTGAGACGGAGAAAGTGCGGAGAAAAAGGTGTAGGCGTTGGAGGCGAAGGTTTCCTCGGTGGTAGGTGTGGCGGCCGAGTTCCCGTCGTAGGTTCGCCTGAGCATGTCAAAAAAATCATTCAGGTTGTACCGCAATATCAGGCTGACAATGGGTGAGATGGGCGTACCTTTCACCACGTGCTGAATCAGTGGATTGATGCTGCCACTGGCGAGAGCGATATTTATTTGTTCAGGCAGAACTGAAAACAGGCTTTCAACCATATTCGACCCGAAGTTTTTAATCACTGCCTGCAAGGCCATACCGTATGAATCCACGGCAAACAGAATATTCTTTAGATCGTCCAGCCTATTGAACTTAGCTAGATCATGATTACCTTTGATGTGGGAGTCCGGATCACCGGCGGAGATCAACCTCCAAGTTTCATATGGTTTTTCTCCACCCAACAGGCTGAAGCCGATTGTTCCGGACCATCCGGCGTTATGACGGGTCGCTGTATCAACGTTGCCAATATCATCACGAAATAGTACTTCACCAATCGCGCGCGCATCGATTTCTGCAATTTGACTAATGGAGGGTACGGCCCATGGCGCCAAATCATGTTCAATGGAGCCTTTCATGAGCGCATTCATGAAATTGACAGCCACCTGATTAGATGACTCTTGCATCTTGAAATCGCTAAATTTTTTATTTAGCCTCAACTCCCCCTGCCGGATGGTGTAGGCTCGGATCAACGCAGAGTAAGCGCCCACCCCGCCATTTGCATCAATTGCTACATCGAGCCAGAGTTTGGCATCTTTAAAAATACCCATTACGTTCTCATCGAACGCAGAACCGTCTAAAAATTTCTCACCCAAAATATTCGACAACGTGCGATAAAGTACAGCGCAGTTTCGCCCCTCCACTGCTATCGCAAAATACTCTTCCTCCTCGACATTGAATTCCATTCCCTCACAAATATTTGCAGCCTGCAAAATTTCCGACTTTTCCAGATCACTGAATATATAGCTCATATTTACTTCCCTGTAATAATTGAATGCGAAAGATAGTCACTGACAGCCTTAAGCGCTTCTGGAGCACCCCGCAAGCCCTCGGTACCCAAATGTATACGAGCATCCCCACCTGCAAAGTCGAAATGGTGCAACTCGACCGTGCAATACGTACGTAAACTCCCAAACTCCAAATTCTCCAACTGCTCCTTATTCATTTTCAAAAGATATGCTTTACTCAAACCACTGGCCGAAGCTTTAGATTCGGGCGAATTTAAACCAATACAATTTATCTTCCGTGGTGTTCCATCACGCCGGCGCCAGTCGTGCATAACAAAAATTCGAACAGAGAATTCATTTTTGATACTGGGTGGAGGCGCGGTAAGCCAAAGTTCCAGGCCTGGATAATTTTTCAGCTTAACAATCAGTTCATCCGGCCAATTCACATGCCGCCCGCCCATGTTGTGCGGTTCCGTGGTATCCCTTCTGGTGTAAAGTCTGGCGGAAACATTGTAATACGTCCAACTAATGGGTGGTTCTACCCCGTGAGCTTCATATTCCGGAAATAGTTCTTTTCCCGTCCACCAGAATGACCCTGAAAGAAGATCGGCAATACAGGAGCCGTCGCTCCTTAATGTCGATCCAAAATGGAACCCGGGAATCTTTGTCCGGTCCAGAAGACTGCCGCCAAGTATCGGGACCTGCTCCATACCCGCCAGCTTCCTGCTGCACGCCCCTTGTTTCTTCTGATAAATCGCCCGCGCCTCTGCGGCCTCCTCCCATCGAATACCGAAATCAACGATCCAATAACAGATCGCTAGTAACACGCCATATTTAACTCCCCTTCTGCACTGGCGAAAAACTTCCTTGCGAGACATCTTAAGCATTTCAAATCTCCATTTTAAAATGACCAATCGCATCACTCGAAACAACTCACCTCATCAACTCCTTAAACACTTCAAAGTAACCGCTCACTCCTTTAACCACATCGAATTCGCTTGCCTTCAACCTCGCCGAATCCTTCATAGACTCAAAACCAGCGAAAGACGTTAAAACCCTGCACACTGCCGTGGCGATTTCTTCAGCGTCAAAAAAATCAACAAGTATCCCGCTGATCCCATCTTCGATAACTTCCTGCACGGGAGCGGTATTTGAACCTACGACAACACAGCCAGATGCCATTGCTTCCAATAAAGACCACGACAGTACAAACGGATATGTCAAATACACGTGAGCCTTTGAAAGACTCAGAACCGACCTGTATATTTGATAAGGCAACTTCCCAACAAAGTGAACATTGGAAATATCAACATCCACCTCCGCGACCATCTTGCTTCGCCAGTTGGGGTATCCAATGGGCATCCGTCCATAACTGACACCATCACCACCGATTACAACAATCTGCGCACTCGGGCACTTTTCCAGAACATAGGGAATGGATCTCATAAAACTATGAAAGCCTCGGTACGGCTCGAGGTTTCTGGCGACATAAGTCACCACAGGCTGACCCGCTTTTATCACGCGCCCACTCGGCAGCGTTACAGACTCGACCTTTTCTGATTCGGAAAATTGAACAATGCCTTCGTGAATGACGCGAATTTTAGACTGATATGTTTTCGGAAAAAGACCGCGCTGCCATTGTGTAGGTGCAATCCCGGCATCGCACTGCTCAATATTCAGGAGATGCATCGAATTCAAGACTCTAAGCCTTGAGGACGTATCCATCGCACAGGGAAACTCAGGATCGAAACCAGAGTCCGCCTCACGCGCTCGGTAATAGTACTCACAGAAATGAACTAGCGGCACATCGGGGTAAACATCTTTGACGAATAGCGTTTCACCCCATCCGGGATGGGCAAGAACCACATCAGGCCGAAAGCCTGCCTGGCTGAGCCTCTTCAATATTCGTTGAACTTGTTGCCCGTCCGAAACTGCCTCTTCATATCTGTGCAAATAGTCATGAGCGCCATTAGCCATATGCCTTGATGGTCGATATCGAAATAACCTTACCCCGGCAATACCTGGCGCTGTATCGCGTCCAATTGCAATGACGCCCAGACGTCTGCGCAATGCTTCCAACGCCACATGACGAAACTGACCGGGAAAATTCTGATGAATGATAAGAAGATTCATATCTGAGCAATATCCCGCGCTTATACACCTCCCTGAAATTGAAGTTTTTCAACATCAACATGTGCATACAAACGCTAACAAATGTTCAGAAATAAAACTGTAGGAGGGATCCGAGAACCCCCTAGGAGATGGTGCGATCCACACCAACACAAAAAGCGGGCACAAAAAAGCGGCGCTCAATGCGCCGCTTTTTGCGAGGGGTTACCAGCGGTTGCCGTGCCGGTTGTAATCGCCACGTCCACTGTGACGGTCGTAGTTGCCACGACCCCGGCGATCATCCCAACCACCGCGGCGGTGGTCATCCCAGCGTCCGCGATCATGACCGTGCCAGCGACGGTTTTCGTAGTAGCGCGGGGCCGGTTGGTAGTAACGAGGCGCCGAGTAGTAGCGTGGAGCCGGTTGGTAATAGCGCGGTGCTGGCTGGTAGTAGCGCGGCGCCGAATAATACGTGCTGCCGCCGGTGTAATAAGTGCCACCGCTGTAATACGAAGGTGCCTGCGATGTGTAGACCTCTGAGCTGTAGTAGCCATCTCCGTAGGAATAGGGGACGCATCCGCCAAGGGAAAAAAGCATCACGGTAAACAGAAGAATTCGGCGATACATGGCGGCCTCCTGGACCGCGGGTAGCCACACCAGCGACGCTGGCAGGCGTCAGTCTTTTATTCGGCGACTGACGAAAAATCAGACAGCGTTTTCGGCATCTGGTGCGTTTCTGCAACAACTTGAAACAAGTGATTCATGAAACCTTGTTCATGCAAAAACGCCTTCATTCAGCCGCTGATTAGTGGTGCCCACCGTGGTATCCGCCGCCGTGATAACCCCTTCCGTAACCGCCGCGATAGCCATAACCGCCGTAGTAATATCGGGCACCGCCGTAGTAGCGCGGACCGTAATAACCACCGTAGTAATAGGGCGAGTAATAGCCGGGATAGTAATAGGGCGAGGAATAAACATCGTAGCCGCCGGCGTAGTAGTAACAGCCGGACAACCCAAGACCGAGCACTGCTCCCAGCAGCACCCGACGCAGCAATTTTGAAATACGCATGACGGCCTCCTGAAAGACCTGCGACAGCAGTCGGCACAGACCGGCTGACATCAGGTTTGACTGGCTAACCGCTACGGAGTGCCCACGCCCCACCGAGCATCGGATCAGCGGCCATCGCGCTGCATCACGGTGCAAGCGCGCACCAACACAAAGCGCTGAATGCACCTGCCAAATGAGCCCCTCCACCCACAAGCCACGTGGCAGACGGCTCGCCGTGACTTGGCACGCCTCTCGCTTTAGCAAATCCGTGCAGGAGTCATCACAGGTTCGCGGCACCACAATTTGCAATGGCTGACTAGGGTTCCGGCTCGCATCTGCGAGTGGCTGGTCCGAGAGTTGGCGACCTCCAGTTGAGGTTACACGGCGGGACAAAAGCCCGGGAGACAAGCCACCGTTCGCGGTGCCGCGTTGCCTTCCTGTCCGCCCACGATCAACTGGAGAATCCGCCATGTCACGACTACGTTTCCCCGCCCTGCTCGCCGCCGCCTTCGCCGCCCTCCTCAGCAGCCAGACCCAGGCTGCCCAGAAAGACCATTTCAGCGTGTGCTGGACGATCTACGCCGGCTGGATGCCATGGGAATACGCCGGCAGCCAGGGCATCGTCGATAAATGGGCGAAGAAGTACGGGATCAAGATCGATGTGGTCCAGCTCAACGACTACGTCGAATCGATCAATCAGTACACCGCCGGTCAGTTCGACGGCTGCACCATGACCAACATGGACGCGTTGACCATCCCGGCCGCCGGCGGCGTCGACAGCACCGCGCTGATCGTCAGCGATTTCTCCAACGGCAACGACGGCATCGTTCTCAAAGGCGAGGGCAAGAAAGTTGCCGACCTCAAGGGCATGGACGTCAACCTGGTCGAACTGTCGGTCTCGCATTACCTGCTGGCCCGCGCGCTGGACTCGGTCGACCTGACCGAAAAAGACCTGAAAGTGGTCAACACCTCCGACGCCGACATTTCCGCCGCCTTCAACACCGAGCAGGTCAACGCCGTCACCACCTGGAACCCGATGCTCTCGGATATCAAGGCCAAACCCGGCGTGACCGAAGTCTTCGATTCCAGCCAGATCCCCGGCGAAATCATGGACATGATGGTGGTCAACAGCGCCACCCTCAAAGACAACCCGGCGCTGGGCAAGGCGCTGACCGGCGCGTGGTTCGAAGTGGTCGAGCTGATGAACGCGAAAAACGCTGCGAGCAAGGCTGCGCTGGAACACATGGCCAAGGCCTCGGGCACCGACCTGGCCGGATTCCAGGCGCAACTGGACACCACCAGACTGTTCGCCACACCCAAAGAAGCCCTGGCGTTCGCCACCAGCAAGCAACTGCCGGAAACCATGCGCCGGGTCGCCGAGTTCTCGTTCCAGCACGGTTTGCTCGGCGAAGGTGCCAGGGACACCAGTGCCGTCGGCATGACCTTCGCCAACGGCGTGACCAGCGGCGATACCGGCAACCTCAAGCTGCGTTTCGATCCGACCTACGTGCAGATGGCCGCCGACGCCAAGCTGTAAGCCACGGAGGATTTGGCCATGCGCCTGATCAATCGCCACCCGGATCGCCCGAGTCGTCTGCTGCTGGTGATCCTGCCGTTCGCCCTGGTGCTGTTCGCCTATTTCATGGGCTCGGCCGAGCGCCTGGCGGAGAACCCCAACGACAAACTGCTGCCCAGTGCCGTGCAGATGACCGATGCGGTGAAACGCCTGGCATTCAATGCCGACAGCCGCACCGGTGAATATCTGCTCTGGCAGGACACCGCCGCGAGCCTGCAACGCCTGGCCATCGGCCTCGGTATCGCCGCGCTGGCCGGGCTGTGCCTGGGCATGGCGGCCGGCACCCTGCCGCTGTTCGGCGCACCGTTGTCGCCGATGCTGACGGTGTTATCGATGGTGCCGCCGCTGGCGATCCTGCCGATTCTGTTCATCGTCTTCGGCCTCGGCGAGCTGTCGAAAGTGATGCTGATCGTGATCGGTATCACCCCGGCACTCGCCCGTGATCTGGAACAACGCGCACGGGACATTCCGGTCGAACTGCTGATCAAGGCGCAGACCCTCGGCGCCTCGACCTGGACCCTGATGCTGCGTGTGGTTCTGCCACAACTGTTGCCGCGCCTGCTGATTTCACTGCGGCTGATGCTCGGTTCGGCGTGGCTGTTCCTGATCGCCGCCGAAGCCATCGCCTCTACCGACGGTCTGGGCTACCGGATTTTCCTCGTGCGCCGTTATCTGGCGATGGATGTGATCCTGCCGTACGTGGTGTGGATCACTCTGCTTGCCTGGCTGATGGATTGGGGCCTCAAGCGCCTGACAAGGCGTGCATTCCCCTGGTATGAGGGGGCAGCCAAATGAGCTTCATAACAGTGAAAAACGTCTGGCAGCAATACGCCGACCAAGTGGTGCTCGAAGGCTTGAACCTCAACGTCAACGAGGGCGAGTTCTGCACACTGGTCGGTGCCTCGGGCTGCGGCAAGTCGACCTTCCTGCGCCTGCTGCTCGGTCAGGAAACCGCCAGTCGCGGCGAGATCCTGCTCGACGGCCAGCCACTGGCTCGCGAGCCGGATGCCAGCCGTGGCGTGGTGTTCCAGCGCTACTCGGTGTTCCCGCACCTGAGCGTGCTGGACAACGTCGCCCTCGGCCTCGAACTGCCCCGGGCGCCGCTTCTCGGGCGTCTGTTCGGCAGCGCCAAACGGGACGCCCGCGAGCAGGCCTCGGCGTTGCTGCAAAAAGTCGGCCTCGGCCATGCGCTGGACAAGTACCCGGCGCAACTGTCCGGCGGCATGCAACAGCGGCTGGCGATCGCCCAGGCGCTGATCATGAAACCGCGCGTGTTGCTGCTCGACGAGCCGTTCGGCGCGCTCGATCCGGGCATTCGCAAGGACATGCACGCGTTGCTGCTGGAGCTGTGGCGCGAGACGCAACTGACCGTGTTCATGGTCACCCACGACCTGTCCGAAGGTTTCAGCCTCGGCACCCGTCTGCTGGTGTTCGACAAGGTCCGCCTCGACCCGCACGCCCCCGGCGCCTATGGCGCCCGCATCACCTACGACATCCCTTTGAACAGCGACCGCCGCGCCCAACGCGCCGCCGTCGACGCCTTGCCGGTGCAACTGGCGAGCGCCCTTCGAACCGCTTGAGAGGAATTTCCCATGACTGATTCAACCCGAATTTTTCCACCCTTCGCCGAAGAAACCCTGCCCGGCGGCGGCCACCGCTCCTTCGTCTTGAAGCGTGGGCAACTGCTGCGCCTGACCGACCTGCGCGGGGGGGCCAACGTCAGCCTGACCTTGCTCAACGCCAACGAAAAAACCGAACGCCTGAACCTGCCCGACAGCCTCAAATGCCAACACACCGCCAAGCTGACCACCGGCCATTGCCTCTACTCGGACATGGGCCGCGTGCTGGCGGCGATCACGGCGGATACCTGCGGCTGGAGCGACAGCCTCGGCGGTGTGCTGTGCGCCGAGGAAGTCGCGGAAAAATACGGCCAGGGCCGCTATCAGGAACTGCGCAACGGTTTCTTTCGCAACGGCACCGACAACCTGCTGGTGGAACTCGGCAAGTGGGGGCTGGGCCTGTCCGACCTGCTGATGACCCTCAACCTGTTCAGCCGGGTCAACGTCGATGACAGCGGGCGTTTGCACTTTGCCGAAGGCCATTCGCAGGCCGGTGACTACATCGAACTGTATGCACCGATGGACACCCTGGTTGTGCTCACAGCCCTGCAACATCCGCTCGATCCGTCGCCGCAATACGCACCCAAACCGCTGAAGCTGAGCTGGATGAACGCCGACCCGAGCGTCGCCGAGCACTGCCGTACCTCGCGCCCGGAAAACGAGCGCGGCTTTATCAACACCGACCGTTTGTTCGCCTGAGGATCGTCGCCATGTCAGTTGCTATCGCCACTTCGCAAAAACAACCCGACGCTGCGGTGTACCGCGCGACCATTCCCGCCGGCGAACCCTGGCTGATGGAGGTCAAGGCCGGCCAGACCCTGCGCATCCTCGATCTGGAAGGCAATCAGGCGGTCGACACCTTGTTTTACAGCGCCGCCAATCCCCGTGAGCGCTACGACGTGCAACGCACATTGCGCCGACAAAACAACGTCTACCTGAGCACCGGCAGCGTTTTGTATTCCAACCTCGGCAAACCGATGCTGACTCTGATTGCCGACACCTGCGGCCGCCACGACACCCTCGGCGGTGCCTGCGCGCAAGAGAGCAACACCGTGCGCTACGCCCTGGAAAAACGCTACATGCACAGCTGCCGCGACAACTACCTGCGCGCCTGCGCCCACGACGGACGCCTGGGCAAAGGTGACATCGGGCCGAATATCAATTTCTTCATGAACGTGCCGGTGACTGCCGAGGGCGGCCTGACCTTCGAAGACGGGATTTCCGCCCCCGGCAAATACGTCGACCTGCGCGCGGAGATGGACGTGATCGTGCTGATCTCCAACTGCCCGCAACTGAACAACCCGTGCAACGCCTACAACCCGACGCCTGCGGAGCTGCTGGTATGGAACTGAAATTCGTCCGTCTGCGCCGCTGGTTGTTTGCTCTGTGCCAGGCACGCTCGGGCCAGTGCCTGAAAAAGTGAAGTGATTTCGCCGTCGGGGACGACCCTGGCGCCTGAACAAAAACGGCGGGACGGCCCGCCTCCCAGTCGAGCCCGCACCCTGCGCGGGCTCCGGGGGTTTCTCCATGTTCGAAAAAGTCCTGATTGCCAACCGTGGCGCGATTGCCTGCCGCATCCTGCGCACCTTGCGTGAACTGCACGTCAAAGGCGTCGCGGTGTACTCCGAAGCCGATGCCGCCAGCCTGCACATCCTGCAAGCGGACGAAGCCAACAGCCTCGGCGAAGGCGCAGCGGCCGGCACCTATCTGGCCGTGGACAAGATTCTCACCATCGCCAAAGCCACTGGCGCCACTGCGATCCACCCCGGTTACGGCTTCCTATCGGAAAACGCCGCGTTCGCCGAAGCCTGCGCCAACCATGGCATAGCCTTCATCGGCCCGACACCGGAGCAACTGCGGGTGTTCGGCCTCAAGCACACCGCACGCGCCCTGGCCAAACAGCACGGCGTGCCGATGCTCGAAGGCACCGGACTGCTCGACAGCCTCGACGCCGCACTGACGGCCGGCGAACAGGTCGGCTATCCGGTGATGCTCAAAAGCACTGCCGGTGGCGGTGGCATCGGCATGCGTGTTTGCCGTAACGCCAGCGAGCTGAGCGAGTCGTTCGAGGCGGTGAAGCGTCTCGGTCAGAACAACTTCAGCGACGCTGGCGTGTTCATCGAGAAGTACATTCAGCGTGCGCGGCACCTGGAAGTCCAGGTGTTCGGCGACGGCCACGGCGCGGTGATCGCCCTCGGCGTGCGCGATTGCTCGGTGCAGCGGCGCAATCAGAAAGTCCTCGAGGAAACCCCCGCACCGAACCTGCCCGAAGGCATGGCGGATGAACTGTGCGCGGCGGCGATCAAACTGGCCAAAGCAGTGAATTACCGCAGCGCCGGCACCGTCGAATTCGTTTTCGACAGCGATGCGCAGCGCTTCTATTTTCTGGAAGTGAACACCCGGTTGCAGGTCGAACACGGCGTTACCGAACAGGTGTGGGGCGTCGATCTGGTGCGCTGGATGATCGAGTTGGCGGCCGGTGACTTGCCGCCGCTGGCCGAGTTATTCGCAGGCCTGCAACCGCAGGGGCATGCGATTCAGGCGCGGCTGTATGCCGAGGATCCGGGCCGCGATTTCCAGCCCAGCCCCGGCTTGCTGACGGCGGTCGATTTCCCCGTCGCCGACGGCCGGCATCTGCGCATCGACACCTGGGTCGAGGCCGGTTGTGAGATCCCGCCCTACTTCGATCCGATGATCGCCAAAGTCATCAGCTGGGCGCCAACCCGCGAACAGGCGCGTGCCGATCTGCATCAGGCCCTCGGCGACAGCGTGCTGTACGGCGTGGAAACCAACCGTGACTACCTGCGGCAGATTCTGCTCGATACGCCGTTTGCCAGCGGCCAGCCCTGGACCCGTTGCCTGGAAGGCCTGGTGTACCGGGCCAACACCTTCGAAGTGCTGAGCGCCGGCACCCAGACCAGCGTCCAGGACTACCCCGGTCGCCTCGGTTACTGGGCGGTCGGCGTGCCACCTTCGGGGCCGATGGACAGCCGCGCCTTGCGCCTGGGCAATCGTTTACTGGGCAACGATGAAGGCCTGGCGGCGCTGGAAATCACCATGAGCGGGCCGTTGCTGCGCTTTAATTGCGATGCAGTGGTGGCCGTGACCGGCGCACCGATTGCCCTGACACTCGACGGCCAGCCGCAGGCGATGAACACCGCTCTGCTGATTCCGGCGGGCAGCCAACTGCATCTGGGCAATCTGCCGGGCGCCGGGGCCCGCAGCTACCTGTGCCTTCGCGGCGGCGTGCAAGTGCCGGATTATCTGGGCAGCAAAAGCACCTTCACCCTCGGCCAGTTCGGTGGCCATGGCGGGCGGGCCTTGCGCGCCGGTGACGTGCTGCATCTCGCTGCCCTGAATGAGCGCAGCGCCGGGCAGACGTTGGCACCCCATCACGTCAGCGAATTACCTGCCGTGCGCCGGATCCGCGTCATCTACGGCCCTCATGGCGCGCCTGAATACTTCACTGAAAACTACATCGGCACCTTTTTCGCCACGCAATGGGAAGTGCATTTCAACTCCAGCCGCACCGGCGTGCGCCTGATCGGGCCGAAACCAGAGTGGGTGCGCGCCGACGGCGGCGAGGCCGGTCTTCATCCGTCGAACATCCACGACAATCCCTACGCCATCGGTGCGGTGGACTTCACCGGTGACATGCCGGTGATCCTCGGCCCGGACGGCCCGAGCCTTGGCGGGTTTGTCTGCCCGGTGACGGTGATCGAGGCGGATCTCTGGCAACTGGGTCAGCTCAAGGCTGGGGACAAGGTGCAGTTCGTGCCGATCGACCTCAAGACCGCACGCGATCTCGCCCTCAAATGGGATACCTGTGGGAGCTGGCTTGCCAGCGATGAAGTTGACGCGGTGTCTGCTCGGACCCCATCGCTGGCAAGCCAGCTCCCACAGGGCTTGGTTTCGCCTGTGGTTCTGGAGTTGGGTCAGGACGACAAGCGGCTGGTCGGGCGTGTGTCCGGCGATACCCATCTGCTGCTGGAAATCGGCGCGCCGGAACTGAATCTGGTCCTGCGCTTCCGGGCCCACGCACTGATGCAGGCGCTGGAAAGCAAAAGCCTGCAAGGCGTGATCGACCTGACACCTGGCATTCGTTCGCTGCAGATCCACTATCAGCCCGAGCAACTGCCGCTGGCCGATCTGCTCGGGATCGTCGCTGGCGAGTGGGATGCCGTGTGCAGCGCCACTGACCTGCAAGTGCCGTCGCGAATCGTTCACCTGCCCCTGTCGTGGGACGATCCGGCCTGCCAGTTGGCGATCGAGAAATACATGACCACCGTGCGCAAGGACGCGCCGTGGTGCCCGAGCAATCTGGAGTTCATCCGCCGCATCAATGACCTGCCCAACCTCGACGAGGTGCAACGCACGGTGTTCGATGCGAGCTATCTGGTGATGGGCCTCGGCGACGTCTACCTCGGTGCGCCGGTCGCCACGCCGCTCGACCCGCGTCATCGGCTGGTGACCACCAAATACAACCCGGCGCGCACCTGGACCGCCGAGAACTCGGTGGGCATTGGCGGCGCCTACATGTGCGTCTACGGCATGGAAGGCCCGGGCGGATATCAGTTCGTCGGGCGTACCTTGCAGATGTGGAACCGCTATCGCGAAGTCGCCGCGTTCGAAGGCAAACCGTGGCTGCTGCGCTTCTTCGACCAGATCCGCTTCTACCCGGTCAGCGCCGACGAACTGCTGCGCATCCGCCGGGATTTTCCCCTCGGGCGTTTCGACCTGAACATCGAACAGAGCCAGCTCAACCTCGGCGACTATCAAGGGTTTCTCAACCGCGAAGCCGAGAGCATCCACGCCTTTCGCCAGCAGCAACAAGCCGCGTTCAACGCCGAGCGTGAACGCTGGATCGCCAGCGGCCAGGCGCACTTCGACAGCGAAGAAGCCGTGCCGCAAAGCCACGAAGAAACGCCGCTGGCCAGCGGTCAACAGAGTGTCGACAGCCACATCGCCGGCAACCTGTGGCAGGTCCAGGTCGAGGTCGGGAGTCGCGTCGCGGCCGGCGATGCGCTGGTGATTCTGGAGTCGATGAAGATGGAAATCCCCGTGCTCGCGCCACTGCCCGGCGTGGTCCGGGAGATTCGTGTGCAACCCGGTTCGGCGGTACGCGCCGGTCAACGGGTCGTGGTGCTGGAACTCGACTGAACCCATTTTGCAAAGGATGACCTCATGAATCTGCAACTCGATGCCCTGCGCCAGGCCTACCGCGACGGTCAGACCACACCGCGCAAATTGCTGTTGGCCCTGCGGGAAAAAGCCGCTGCGCTCAATCCCGACTATCACCTGTTTATTCATCTGCTCAGCGTCGAGGAACTGGAGCCGTACCTCGCCAGCCTCGACGACCGTGATCCTGAGAGCTTGCCGCTGTATGGCGTGCCGTTCGCGATCAAGGACAACATCGACCTCGCCGGTGTCCCGACCACGGCCGCGTGCCCCGCGTTCGCCTACGTTCCCGAACGCTCGGCAACCATCGTCGAACAGTTGCTGGCACTGGGGGCGATTCCGCTGGGCAAGACCAACCTCGACCAGTTCGCCACCGGCCTCAATGGCAGCCGCTCACCCTATGGCGCCTGCCCCAATAGCGTATTGCCGGAATATCCCTCCGGTGGTTCCAGCGCCGGCTCGTCGCTGGCGGTGGCGCTCGGCGTCGCCAGTTTTGCCTTGGGCACCGACACCGCAGGCTCGGGACGGGTGCCGGCAGCACTGAACAACCTGGTGGGTTTGAAGGCCAGCAAAGGGCTGATCTCCACCGCTGGGGTCGTACCGGCCTGCCGCACGCTGGACTGCGTCACGACCTTCACCGCCACCGCACGCGAGGCGAGCCAGTTGCTGGCACTGACCGCCCGTTTCGACCCTCGGGATGAATACAGCCGCCGCAATCCGGCGTGGAATGACGGCTCGGCATTCGGTGCTCCCAAACCCTTCCGGTTTGGCGTACCGCGGGCGCAGGATCTTGAGTTTTTCGGTTGCCCCGAAGGGCCACTGCTGTTCGGCGATGCCATCGACCGTCTGAAGGCTCTGGGCGGCGAAGCAGTCGAACTGGATCTGTCACCGTTCCTCGAAGCCGCGCGGTTGCTGTACGAAGGGCCATGGGTCGCCGAGCGTTACAGCGTTGCCGGCGAACTGATGGAACAGCGTCCCGAAGCGGTGCTGCCGGTGATCCGCGCGGTGCTGGCCAAGGCCCCGGCGGTGACAGGCGTGCAAGCGTTCCGTGCGCAGTATCGACTGCAAGCACTCAAAGCCGTTTGCGATCAGGCCCTCGACGGACTCGACTGCGTGCTCACGCCCACCATCGGCCGCCCGGTGACCCTGGCAGAACTGGACGCCGAGCCGGTGCTGCGCAACGCCGAACTGGGTTACTACACCAACTTCATGAACCTGCTGGATTACGCGGCCGTCGCCGTGCCCAGTGCGCTCATGAACAACGGTTTGCCGTGGGGCGTGACGCTGTTTGGCCGGGCGTTCACCGACCAGTATCTGCTGGGCCTGGCGGACGCCTTGCAGCGCCAGCAGAATCCGCTGCTGCCGACACCGGCGAGTCCGGCGCGCAATGACCGGGCGCGGCTGGTGGTCTGCGGCGCGCACCTTGACGGACTGGCCCTGAACTGGCAGTTGCAGCAACGCGGCGCACGCCTGATCGAAGCCACCTACAGCTCGAAGGACTACAAACTCTACGCGCTGGCCGGCGGCCCACCGCTGCGTCCGGGCATGCTGCGCGTGGCGGAAGGCGGCGCGGCAATCGAGGTGGAAGTCTGGGAGTTGCCGAGCGGCGAACTTGGTTCGTTCCTGACCGGTATCCCGGCCCCGCTCGGGCTGGGCAAGGTACAACTGGCGGACGGTCGCTGGGAAAGCGGATTCATCTGTGAACCCTACGGCCTGGAAGGTGCGATCGACATCAGCCATCTGGGCGGCTGGCGCGCCTACCTGGCCAGCCGCGACTGACCCGAAAATCTGGCAAATCGCCGACCCTCTTCCTGCTCGAGAGGGTCGGTGAGAGAGCGGCGTCTGATTACCCGTCATTTCAGGCACAAATCCCGCAGTTTTTTCCCGACCATCTCACTAGAATGCTGCCATCGGGCCACCGTCGACGGAACTGCCAATGCCGCTCAGATCTGCGTTTTACTCCCAACGTTCGCTGGTATTGACTCTGGTCGCCCTCCTCGGCGCAGGTTTCCTCGCCACCTCGCTGCTCAGCTACTACGCCTCGCGAGCGTCGATCCGCGACAACATCGTCAACACCGAACTGCCGCTGACCTCCGACACGGTGTATTCGGAAATTCAGAAAGACCTCGTCAGACCGATCCTGATTTCCTCGATGATGTCCCGTGACACCTTCATGCGCGACTGGGTGGTGAACGGCGAGAAAGACAGCGACCAGATGACCCGCTACCTCGACGAGGTCATGACCCACTACGGCGCCTACACCGCGTTCTTCATTTCCAACAGCACCCACACCTACTACCACGCCAAGGGCGTGCTCAAGCAGGTGAAAATCGACGAGCCGCGCGACGCCTGGTACTTCCGTGTACGCGACATGAAGGATCCGTACGAGATCAACGTCGACCCGGACCTGGCCAACAAAGACAACATGACCTTCTTCATCAACTACAAGGTCTATGACTACAACGATCGCTTCATCGGCGCCGCCGGCGTAGGGCTGACGGTGGACGCAGTGATCAAGCTGATCGACAAGTACCAGCAGCGCTATCAACGCAGCGTTTACTTCGTCGACACCTTCGGCCGACTGGTCTTGACCGGCGCCGAAGGTGGGCCGGAAGGGGCGCCAGTCGGGAAAAGCCTCAACGATCTCGACAGCATGAAAGGCCTGGTCAGCCAGTTGCCCAAACCCCACAGCGGCAGCTACGAATATTCCGCCCACGGCCAGGGACATTTCCTCAACGTACGGTTTATTCCGGAGTTGAACTGGTACCTGTTCGTCGATAAACGCGAAGACGGAGCGCTGAGCGAAATCCGCCAGTCGCTGTACCTCAACCTGCTGATCTGCCTGCTGGTGACGCTGATCGTGCTGGCGCTGGTCAACCGGTTAATCCGCCGCTATCAGGAAAAAATCCACGCCCAGGCCACCCTCGACAGCCTCACCGAACTGCCCAACCGCCGCGGCTTCGACCTGCTCGCCGCGCAAGCGCTGCACGAAGCTCATCGCGAGCCGAAACCGCTGACCGCGCTGCTGCTGGATCTGGACCACTTCAAAGTCTTGAACGATACCTACGGACACATGGCCGGCGATCAGGTGCTGATCGGGTTCGCCCGGGACCTGCAAAGTTGCTTGCGGCATTCCGACATCGTCTGCCGTTGGGGCGGTGAGGAATTTATCGTTCTGCTGAAGGACACTGACGGCGAGACCGGTCAGAAGATTGCCGAGAAGATCCGCCAGCACGTCGAACAGCATGAATATGCCTACGACGGTCACACCCTGAATCTGACGGTCAGCATCGGCGCCACCACCCTGCAACGGGATGACACCTTGCACAGCCTGCTGTCCCGGGCCGATCATGCGATGTACCGGGCCAAACAGACCGGTCGTAACCGCACCTGCGTGGAAATGCCTCACTCGGCCTATGCCTGACACTCATGAATAAACCTGACCTCTGCCCGGCCTGCGGCGCGCGCAACGACTGCACCCTGGCCGATCCGCGCACCGCCGACCGCGCCTGCTGGTGCTACGGCGTTTCCATTGACCCGGCAGTCCTTGAAGCGCTGCCGGCGGAACTGCGTGACAAATCCTGCCTGTGCCCGCGTTGCGCCCAGGTCGAGGCGCAACTGCAAGCGGCCAAGCCGTCGATCCCGTAAGATGCGCGCCCCGCTGCCTGCCGATTCCTGATCATGCGTGTCGACCGTTTCCTCAGTAACCTGCCCCGCTACAACCGCAAACAGGTTCGCCTGTTGCTGGTGGAAAAGCGCGTGCGCATTGACGGAAAAGTCGTCAGCGACCCTCACAGCGAAGTCCTGGAATTCAGCCGCGTCGAAGTCGACGACGAAGTGCTGCAAAGCGGCAAACCGGCGCGCTATTTCATGCTGTACAAGCCGCAGGGCTGCGTCAGCGCCACCCGCGATCCCGAGCATCCGACCGTGCTCGACCTGATCCACGAGCCGGACAAGGATGACCTGCACATCGCCGGGCGTCTGGATTTCAACACCACCGGGCTGATGCTGATCACCAACGACGGCAGCTGGTCGCGGCGCCTGACCCAGCCGCAGACCAAACTGCCGAAGGTCTATTACGTCGAGACCGAACAGGAGATCGGCCCGGAATATGCGATCAAGTTCGCCGAGGGGATCTACTTCGCCTTCGAAGACCTGACCACCCAACCGGCGCAGCTGGAGGTGCTCGGCCCGCGAACGGCGCGGCTGAGCATCGTCGAGGGTCGCTACCATCAGGTGAAGCGCATGTTCGGCCACTTCAACAACAAAGTGCTGCGTCTGCACCGCGAATCCATGGGCCCGCTGGCGCTGGATCACGCGCTAAAACCGGGCGAGTACCGCGCCTTGCGCACCGAAGAGATTCATTTGTTCTAAGCAGCCGACCGCTCAGCAGAAGTTGTCGAACAATTTACCAACGGCACTTGCGCGATCCGGATCCCCCTGCTTGAATCAGGACGTCGGCCAAATTGTGACCGATGAGTCACACATAACTTCTAAGAAACTTTTTGCCGGTAGACAGCCCTCAGGGCTGCGCCTCAGCCGGCAGATTGCCCGCCAATAACAATACCCGTCGACCTGCCGTTCCGGATCGACATGGGCTCCAAAATTCCAGGCGTATGCCTACCTGTCACAAAGCTCGTGCAATCTCTATTTGCGCGCATACCCGCTTGCTTGCCAGGAGTCTTATGACATGAGGCCAGAAATCGCTGTGCTGGATATACAGGGTCAGTATCGGGTTTACACGGAGTTCTATCGCGCAGACGCCGCAGAAAAGACCATCATCCTGGTCAACGGCTCGATGGCCACGACTGCGTCGTTTGCACAAACCGTGAAAAATCTGCACCCGCAATTCAACGTGGTCTGCTACGACCAGCCCTACGCGGGCAAGTCGAAAGTCCACAACCGCCACGAGAAACATCTGACGAAAGAAGTCGAAGGTCTGATCCTGCTGGAGCTGATCGATCACTTCGCGGCCGAACACGTGCTGTCGTTCTCCTGGGGTGGCGCCGCGACCATGGTCGCCCTCGCGCATCAGCCTCGGCGAATCGAAAAAGCCGTGATCAGCTCGTTCTCCCCGGTGATCAACGCGCACATGCTTGATTACCTCGAACGCGGCGTCGAATGCCTCGGCCAACGCGATGGCGACCGGGTCGGCCATCTCGTCAACAACACCATCGGCAAACACCTGCCGTCGCTGTTCAAGCGCTTCAACTATCGCCACGTCAGCAGCCTGGCCGAGCACGAATACGGGCAGATGCACTTTCACATCAGCAACGTGCTGAACAGTGATCGCCAGTGCTATCTGAACGCAGCGAAGAAAATCAACGTGCCGGTGCTGTTCATGAACGGCGAATGGGACGAATACACCGCCGCCGAAGATGCGCGCCTGTTCGGCAGCCACGTGGCGCAGAGCACCTTCACCACCCTGCAGGCCACCGGGCATTTCCTCGACATGGAACACAAATCCGCCTGCCGGGACAGCCAGAACGCCCTGCTCGGTTTTCTGAAACCGGCGCACCAAGCCAGCCGAACGCGTTACCAGTTAGTCCAGGATCACCATGCATTGGCCATTTGAAACAGTGTCGTCGCGAGCAAGCCTGCGGGGCTGAGATTCAGCCATTCTCCAGCCCGCAGTGCTTGCCCGCGATTGACCGATTTCGGCTCTGTTTCAGGACTTTCCGTAGTTCGCGTGCAAAGAAAACTTCAAATCCGTGGCCGAGTCTGGTACAAAGTCAGCCGCTCTGAGCGGGTGTCGTATAATGGCATTACTCCAGCTTCCCAAGCTGATAACGAGGGTTCGATTCCCTTCACCCGCTCCAATCGAATTTAGGTCCTGCGTCGTGGTTTGACGGGGGATGCGCAAACAGAAAAAACCGGCCTGCAAGGCCGGTTTTTTTATGCCTGCGTTTTGAGGTCAACTGCTTGTTCGACAAAGAACAATTCAGCAATACACCGTTGATTGCAGATACGGTATCCCTCTCTACTCTTCATCCTCTCCAGCCACAAGAAACACAGTTTGCTCAAAGGAATGATCCATGAGTACGGTTTCCCATCAAGATTTCGACCGATTGGAAACCACTACACTGCGGTAAATCCAGAGCGCAAACCGTAAATGGCCTTTCAATCGAAGAGGGTTCACTTCCAGTGCAGGAAGACAAAAAACTTGGAATGACGGATGAAGAACGGGCCATCTGGGACGATGCGATCAGGTTCGCACGATCAAACAAGAAGGCTATTGGCAAGCGACTCACGGATCAGACCCGGTATCCGCCCGAAAAAGAGCCTGTTTCAGTTTTCATGGCTGGATCGCCGGGCGCTGGCAAGACAGAAGCATCATTAGCCCTGCTGAACCTTTTCTCTGATACGCCGATCCTGCGAATCGATCCAGACGAACTCAGAAACGAATTTGAAGCCTATAAAGGTGGCAATGCCTGGCTTTTCCAAGGCGCCGTTTCAATTCTGGTAGGAAAGCTGATTGATCTTGCCCTGGATCGAAAACAATCTTTCCTGCTCGACGGGACGCTTTCGAATATAGAGATCGCAAGGAACAATGTGCGGCGTTGCCTGGACAAGGGGAGATTTGTACAAATTCTCTATGTCTATCAAGACCCCAGGCTTGCTTGGTCATTTGTCACGGCTCGTGAGGAAGCCGAAGGACGGAGGATTCGACCGGAGCATTTCGTCGACCAATATTTTGCAGCACGTGACGTGGTTAACACGCTTAAGCTAGAGTTTGGCAAGGATCTTCATGTCGATCTGCTTGTGAAGCACATTGATAATTCTGGCCGTCTCTACAAGGCTGGTGTTGACAAGATCGACTACCATATCCCGGAGAAGCATACGAAACACGACCTGACGGTCATGCTTGGGATAAATAACGGAGTAACCCCATGTTTTCCATGAAACTCGGATCCCCAAAGGAGTCCACGAGTCCATTCGCAGACTTCATTCGTAATGCGAAATCGGAAGAAAAAAAGCGCGTTTACAGTGAAGTGCTGACCGAAGCCACCAAAAAACAGAATGAAGTGATGCTGGCTGCACGTGAAAAGCAAGCCTGATTACGTTAGTGGATTCCAAAACTGCCCGGCCAAGTGCCGGGCTTTTTCATTCTGCCGTTGACGTGTTTTACGTGCTCTGGTGTACATCTGACATTGTTGGCAGAGGTCTCACATTACTCAGCGGCTTGGGATGTATTCATCTTCGATGAGCGGCTGCACCGACGCCGTCCGCCACGCTTCTTCCGTCCAACGCTCACCTAATGGATGTGCGTAGTTGTGCTTTTTCCGCTCAGTCTCGGGTTGTGAGGCTTTGTGGTTCAGCACGAACCATGGGGCTGCTGCCCTTACTGCTCCATCGTGATCAGCTTATCGCTGCAAATTCCGCATACGTATGATCCTTCTCCGACGGCGAAGTCAGGTTTAAACCCTCATAAGCAACGCTCCGTATTCAGGCCAAAGACGCTGGTAACCAACCGGCACAAGGAGGGACCATGAACGACACTGCTATTCCCGAGGGCTTCACTCCGCTGACCCGCAGCAGTCCGCTGCTCGACTTGCTTGGCCCGATCTGTACCAGAGGCAGCGGCTTGCAACTTGAAATCGGTCTGCGGACAGACTCACGGCATGCCAATGGACGGGGCACTTTGCATGGTGGGGTCCTGGCGACATTGGCGGACGTCGGCATGGGTTACGCCATGGCATTCTCCAGCGACCCTCCCCTGCCATTGATCACGGCGAGTATGACCCTGGACTATCTCAGCGCGGTGCAGATCAATGAGTGGCTCGAGGTACGCGTTGAGCACTCCAAAAAAGGGCGGCAGCTGGCGTTTGCCACTGTCGGGTTGCATGTCGGTGATCGAATGGTTGCCCGTGCCAGCGCAGTGTTCGCTGTGCCGCAGTAGTCCCCCCCTGAATCCAACCGGTCTTGATGACCGGTTTTTTGTGCCCGTTTCATTTCGCAGCAACGGCCCGCAATACACTCCCAATCCTGCTGAAGGATCCCCGCCTAGACTTCTTCGTGACCGCCGCCCCCATCAAAGGACGATGACCGCTCGGTGGTTATAGTGTTGATCGATAAAAAATCGTGGGTATAGTACCCACCAAGCACACCACAGGGAGGTGTTGTGAATAGCCGTTTTCTAATTGGCCAGCTCGTCGCAGACGGTTGGTATCTGGTGCGGGTCAGGGGCAGTCATCATCACTTCAAGCATCCGACCAAACCTGGTCTGGTCACAGTGCCTCACCCAAAGAAGGATCTGCTCAAGAAAACGGCCATCAGTATTTTGCAGCAGGCGTTGCTTTGACCCGTCAGGTCAATTGCGCCGTGGAGGACGACACATGCTTTACCCGATCGCGATTTCAGTGGGTGACGAAGGACATGCCTGGGGAGTGGAGGTGCCGGATATTCCGGGCTGCTTCTCCGCTGGAGATGATCTGGATGACGCCATGGCAATGGCCCGCGAAGCCATTGAAGGCCATTTCGAGATTCTGGCCGAAGACGGCTCGCCCATCCCGCCAGCCAGCAAGGTCACGCTGCATGCTGCCAACCCTAAATACGCCGGCTGCACTTGGGCGGTGGTGGATATCGATGTGACCAAATACCTGGGCAAAGCTCAGAAACTCAACATCACATTGCCGGGCTATCTGCTCAACCGTATCGATGAATACGTGTTGCACCATCCGGAAGAGAAAAGCCGCTCCGGATTCCTGGCCTCGGCGGCGCTAAAGGTGTTGCAGCAAGTTTGAAGCTGGATAAAGAAAATCGGCCTTAATGACCAACCAGGGTAGAGGCGACCGAACCCCCTTAATATTTAATTCTGCGCTACTGTGTTTTATGGCTATTCATGGGCGATAAACAACACCAAAAGGGAATTATTCAGTTTGAATGACTCAAGCTTAACTCTATAATTTTGTGTTTTAAGGTACGTTTAAGCGGAATAAAACATACCATGTTGGAATTAAACCTCACCAAACCAAGCGAGATCGTCAAACGCCTCTGTCTACGCTTGCGCACAGAGCGGATAGCCCTGCAGATGACGCAAGCCGATGTGGCTGCTCGCGCCGGTGTCGGCACCAATACGGTGGCCAACCTTGAAGCCGGGCGGAATGTCAGTTTCGAAACCGTCGTCCGAGTGGCCATGGTTGTGGGGCGCGTCCAGGAAATCGAAGACCTGTTCTTGCCAAAACTGGACAGCCTGGACGACATCCTTCGTTACGAAGACAGCTCCAGGCGTCAGCGCATAAAACGGAAATCAGGAAATGCTTGAACGAGTGGACGTCTACTACGATGGCTGGGGTGAACACTGGCGGTGGGGCACGCTCGTTTCCACGACGGCTATCACCGGTCGCCCACTGATCGTGTTCGAGTACAGCGACGAGGCAAAGAACAGAGGCCTGGAATTGTCGGCGTACAGACTTCCATTGGAAGGCCCCAAGTTACGGCGTGACTTTCCGCTCCATCAATTGGGTTTGCCTGGACCGGTCTACGATGCGCTGCCGGATGGCTGGGGCATGCTGCTGATGGATCGCTTGTTCAAGCGGCGCGGCCTTAATTCCGCACGCATCGGCGCACTCGAGCGCCTCGCTTACATCGGCAACAATGCCATGGGCGCAATGTCATTCGAGCCGGTGGCACCCGAGGCGCTGGACCCGCAAGTTGAGGTCTCCATTGATCTGCTGGCTGCCGAGGTGCAGGAAGTCCTCAAGGGTGAGGGTGGCGAGTTCTTGCAACAGCTGTTGCTGGTGGGTGGATCTCCGCAGGGTGCCAGACCAAAAGCCTTGGTCTATCGCGATCCGCGAACAGGCACCTTTACCACCATAGCCAGATCAGGGTTCGAGGCCTGGCTGGTCAAGTTTCCCGCCCGGCAGGAGCATCCCGAGGTATGTGCCATCGAAATGGTCTACGCCGAATGCTTGCGGATGTGTGGAATAAAAACACCTGACACTCAGTACTTCAGCCTGCCGAACGGGCTGGCAGCGTTTGCTACCAAACGCTTTGATCGCGAAGACGACTTACGCGTGCCGATGCAAAGTCTCGCAGCCTTCACGGCCGCCGATTTCCAGAATGCCGGAGCGCTGGACTACGTCAACTTCTTGCGTGCGACCCATCTCTGCACCAATGACGTACGAGAGAAAGCGCTCGCGTTTGAGCGTGTAGTCTTCAACGTCGCGTTCAACAATCGCGATGACCACCCGAAAAACTTCGCCTACATCATGTCTAAATCGGGCCAATGGACGCTGGCGCCCGCCTACGATGTGACCTTCTGTGAGGGTCCCGGCGGATACCACCAGATGGACGTCATGGGCGAAGCATTGGAGATCGGACGAAAAGCCATGCTCGACCTTGCAGAGGAAGCGGAAGTATCGGCTGAAACGGCCGACGGCATCATCGCCCGATTCTGCGAGGTGGCTGATCAGTTCGCGACGATGGCAGAAAAGATGTACCCCGGCATCATCACTCAGGACACGTTGCAGACTATCCAGAAACGAATCGATGAAAACGTCGAGCGGCTTCGCTGAGATTGCTCTGCCAAAGCGCCAAAAATGAAAAAACCGGTCGCGACGACCGGTTTTTTTATGCCTGCCAGAACAGCTGCAATTCAGTCCTTCACCTCAACATGATCCAGCGCCTGATTCACCGCCAATTCCCCCAGCATCACCAGTTGCGCAATGCCTATCGCGGTTCTGCGGTGGGTGGGGTCGAGGGTGGCGGCGAAGTTGTTGAGCATCTCGGATGCCGAGCCCAGTGATTCGCTGGCGTTGGCCAGCAGGGATTCGGTGTCGTAGGCCGGGTTGGCGAAGTACATCGGGTCGGGCTGGTTGTTCGTGCCCATGACATGGGCGCCGGGGCAGAGGTAGTGGTCGAGGGCGCGGTTGGCGGCGTCGTTGAGTTTTCTGGAGTCGACTGAGGTGTAGGGGGATGTTGGGTCAGTTTCGACTTCAGGTGGATTCGGTGTTGGCTTGAACATGATTTCATCTCTCCAAAAACAGGTTGGAGCTGACCCATTCGGTTCCACGCGAAAGGAGGCAGCTGTACGCAGGTTGGAACCCGGGGAGAGACAACCCGGCAGACCCGAAGGTCTCCCGCGCACAGCCGCCATAACAGAGTGCACACATTCAAGGTGCGCAGCATACGTCATGAATAATGATTGTGCGTTCCAACTCTCCTCGGGGTTCCAATCCCGATCGCCGATTCATCAGCGACCCTCAAAGGCTAGAGCCCGCACTTCCGACGGACAACCTGAAAACCTTGTGGGAAGGTTCAGTAAACATGGCCAACTCTTTAAACATCCCGAAGCGAAAAACCACGTTTACAGATCCCCAACACTCGCCCGGTTCTCACACTCGCCACGACCCGCTAGCATTTCCCCATCGCCCACCACCCTCCCCCTGCGCGGCCATCGACGAATACGCGCCATCACGTTTCGAGGGATTCAAAACCGTGGCCTCCTAGCCACCCATATCAAATTCAAAAGAGCAGCAAACCCATGACCCAGAACATCTACGACGATCCTGAATTTTTCCAGGGCTACAGCCAGATGAACCGCTCCATCGGCGGCCTCGATGCCGCGCCGGAATGGCCCGCGCTGAAAGCCTTGTTGCCTTCCCTGCACGGTTTGCAGGTAGTGGATCTGGGCTGCGGCTATGGCTGGTTCTGCCGCTGGGCCAGCGAACACGGCGCAGCCGAGGTGTTAGGGCTGGATGTCTCGAAGAAAATGCTCGAACGGGCGAAGGAAACCACTTCGGCCGCGAACATCCGCTACGAACGTGCCGACCTGGAACACCTCGACTTACCTGCGTGCACTTACGATCTGGCCTACAGCTCACTGGCCTTGCACTACATCAAGGATCTCTCGGGGCTGTTTGCCAAGCTGCATGCAGCGCTTAAGCCCGGTGCGCATTTTGTGTTTTCCATCGAGCACCCGATCTTCATGGCGCCGCGCAATCCAGGCTGGCTGATCGACAGCGAAGGCAACAAGCGCTGGCCGCTGGACAGTTATCAGATGGAAGGCGAGCGGGTGACCAACTGGCTGGCCGACGGTGTGATCAAGCAGCATCGTACGGTCGGCACGCTACTCAACGCGTTGATCGACGCAGGTTTCACGATTCAACACGTCAATGAATGGGGTCCGAGCGATGCCGAAGTAGCCGCACAACCAGCGCTCGCTGAAGAGCGTGAGCGACCAATGATGATGCTGGTCGCCGTACAGCGCTGACTACAAAGAAAGGGCCGATCAAATCGGCCCTTTTTCATTTCAACGTGTGGCGACAATGAACAACCGCGGAAACGGCAACAACACCGAACCGTCCGCCAGCGCCGGATACGCCTTCGCGACCTCCGCCAGATAGTGCGCCAGATACTCCGCCCGCTCCGCTTCCGTCAACGGACTGAGGAACGGAATCAGACCGCTGCCCTTGAACCACTCGACAACGCCTGAAGCCCCGCCCGCCAACTGATGGTGATACGTGGTGCGCCACACATCGACCCGCGCGCAGTGCGGTCGCAACATCGAGAAATAGGCACTGGCATCCGCCATCTCGGTCCGCTGCCCCGCCGCGCTTGCCAGTTTGCCGGCCCAAGGCCCGTTGGCAGCGACTTCGCGCATCAACCGGTGAGACGGCTCGTTGAGGTTGTCCGGCATCTGGATCGCCAGACTGCCACCCTGCGCCAACTTGCCCGCCAGCGCCGGCAGCAACGTCGCGTGATCCGGCACCCACTGCAAAACGGCGTTGGCGAAGATCACATCGAACGGCCCTTCATCGGCCCATTTATCGATGTCCGCCACCTCGAACTGCAACTGCGGCAGGCGCTTGCGCGCGGCGTCGATCATGTCCGGAGAACTGTCGAGCCCCTGCACTTTCGCCCCCGGAAAACGCTCCACCAACAACTCGGTCGAGTTGCCGGGGCCACACCCTATATCGACCACGGAACGCGCCTCGGGCGTGGGAATCGCCGCCAGCAAGTCGCGGGCCGGGCGGGTGCGTTCATCTTCGAAAGTAACGTATTGCTTGGCGGACCAGGTCATTGCGTTCTCCTGTCAGGACTTTTGCAGTGCTTCGCTACGATACATCGACTCCCTGCGCATTCCCTATCCGACTTAAGACGTGACGGCGGCGAGTGCCCTTTCTCGCGCACTTCGCTTGCATAAAAAAACCGGCCTATGGCCGGTTTTTGAAAGCCCCGTACTAGTCGTAATAGCCCACGGTCTTTTTCAACTGATCTGAATACTCGTAGATATCATCCACTGAGTTAATGGGATGGCGGGTTTCGTTTTTCTCCTCGTCGAAAATGCCGATGTACTTCTGCGAACGGTTGAAGTGCAGGCGGCAAATCGGTTTTCGGTTGTTGTCATCAAGCAGGATCCCGAAGTAGCTCTGGGTATCACGCTGGACGATTCGTTTAGCATCGACAATCGATCGAACGACCGCCCGAACAATGTGATACCCCTCCAGTTCCTCCAGAGTGGTCAAAACCTTATCGTCGGACTCGTCACGGGGATCCACCGGATCCGTCCCACCAGACGCAGCCGGGATAGACGCCAGCGCCGGCTGGATCGCACCACTCATGGCCGATTTGAGGCGGTCATTGATCTGGTCATTGAGAAATTGAACGACCGCTTTTCTTGTCAGTTCGTGAAACTGGTCCCGCACCTTCTGCGTAATGACCCCGTCGTAGACTCGCGAAGCAAACACTTTGACGAAATCGTCATCCGGCTTGCTGACCTGCGAGGCGATAACCTTCTTGATCTGGCTGACGTACTTCAACTCACCCGCCGCGTTGATGATCGAATCAACGTCGAACGCAGACTTGGTGAGTTTGATGAGTTCTGGCACCGAATATTCATCAATATCCAGAAGATCCAGTTCAAGGAAGGGCTTCTCATCCATCTTGTTCGGCGCATCCAGGTCAGTGAAGAACTTGTAGACCTGGCCGTTGGTGAGGATGGAGATTCGGGCACTGGTAACGTGGAAATAACGAAACAGTTGCGAGGCGTGATTGATATGCAGTGGCTCACCGATTTTTTTGCACTCGATGAGGATCTGCACTTCGCCCTCTTTCATGATGGCGTAATCGATTTTTTCGCCCTTCTTCGTACCGACATCGCAGACAAACTCTGGAGTCACCTCTGTCGGGTCAAACACGTCGTAACCCAGAACGGTACTGATGAAAGGCATGACAAACGCGTTTTTCGTCGCCTCTTCTGTCTGGATTGCAGCGCTCTGCAACCGGACTTTGGCGGCAAGACTGGCTAACTTTTCGAAGAATTCCATGAGCGGCCTCTGACTGGGTTTCTATCCGTGTACTCGCATGCTGGCAAATTGATTGCCATTTGATCCTAGACGCAAACCCGCACAAAGAAAGTTTCCCACTTCCAAAGCGTTCAAAACCGTGACCTGAAGCAGTCAAACTTCAGAGACAGCAAGTCTCTGTCAGTAGAATTTTCCGCCCACCCCCGATGTCTGAATTTCAAGCTCCCCCCAACAAGGAACACGGTCATGAAATTCGCAAAGATTTCGCAAACGCTGGCGCTCTGGGCCGGTAGCCCCAAGACGTTCATGGGGGCTTTGATTCTGATCGGGCTCTGGGGGTTGAGCGGGCCGATTTTCGATTACAACGACACCTGGCAACTGATCATCAATACCTCGACCACGATCATCACGTTCCTGATGGTGTTCCTGATCCAGAACACCCAGAACCGTGACACCGACATCATTCATTTGAAACTCGATGAGTTGCTTCGGGTGAACAAGGAGGCGCAGAACGCGATGCTCGGGCTGGAGTCGCTGGATCTCAAGCAGCTGGAAGCGCTGCGCCAGCATTACCGGGCGATGGGCGAGAATGAGGTGTTTGACCTGGAAGGCCTGGGGGACAAGAGCAAGCCGAAACAGGATCTGAACGACTGTTGAAGACAACAAAAACGGCGCGATAAGCGCCGTTTTCTTTACCTCGGAGTTAGCGGCTGGCCAGGGCCTTGGCCATTTCCAGATGACTCTGCAATTTCGGCAGGGTTTCATCGGCAAACGCCTTGATCTCCGGCACGTCGGTGGTCTGGGCTTCCTGCTGGATCTGTTCGATGGCTTCTTCCGTGGCCTTGACCTGGCTGGCGGCGTAGGCCTGATCGAAGCTTGCGCCTTCTTTGACTTCCGGCATCAACGCCTTGGCCTTGTCGGCAACTTCTTCGCGGGGCGCCACGGGCAGGTCCAGTTTCTTGGCGATTTTCGCCAGATGCTGGTTGGCGGTGGTGCGGTCGTTGATCACGACGATGGTGTAATCCTTGACCTCTTTGGATTCGGCCTTGCTGTGCGCCAGACGGCTGGCCTCGATGTCGGCCATGCCTTTGGCCGACGCCTCGTTGATGAAGTCGGCGGGCGACTGGGCAAACGCGCTGCTGGCGAACAACCCCAGCAGGCTGACAAAACTGATGTGGCGTACTCGGGTGGCCATCCGGCTCATGGTCGCGCCCTCCTTCTCTGCAGATTCAAGCGGGAGCTTGCGCCCCCGCCTCTCAATCAAAACAATCTTCGCCGACTACTTCGATTTCTGAGCAGGCTTGCGGCCCATGTCGGTTTTTGGCTCTTTGTCGACAGTCGTGGTGGTGGTTTTCCCACCTTTGCGACCGGCTTCAGACGCCTTCGTTCGATCGTTGGCGAAGTTTCCCGAGTTCGAGTTTCTTGAGTTAGGCATGATTCTCTACCTCTTGGCATTGATCGTAAGCGAGCAGGTGCCCGCCTAGATTGAGAATTTCCTGACCGCCAAAGGTTTAGAAAAGTTGCCGTTGCCGCGACGAACGGTGAACTGCCAATCAGCTGTCCAGCCGCCGATGATTCTGACGTTTGGCGCTGTACATGGCCTGATCGGCGTGGCGGAACAGTTGCTGTTCCTCATCGCCATGCTCGGGATAACGGGCCACGCCGATGCTCGGTTCGATGTGCAGGTTATGCCCGTCCAGGCGCATGGGTTGCACCAATACCTGTCGGATTTTTTCCGCCACGCTGTCGGCATCGTCGGCGGCGTGGACGCTGTGCAGCAGCACTACGAATTCATCGCCGCCGATCCGTGCCACGGTGTCGGTCTCGCGCACACAACCCTTGAGCCGGTTGGCCACTGTCTGCAACAGCATGTCACCGACCCCATGGCCAAAGGTGTCGTTGACCTGTTTGAAGCGATCCAGATCGACATACAGCAGCGCCATGTGCCCGGACTGTTCCCGCGCATGGCTCAGTGCAGCCTTGAGCCGGTCTCGCAGCAGTTCGCGGTTGGGCAACTGGGTCAGTTGATCGTATTGCGCCATGCGTCGCAGGCGGGCGTGCAGTTGCTGGCGTTCGATGGCGGTGGCGACCTGGGCGCAGACGTATTGCAGCAGTTCCTTGTCGCGCTCGGTGTAGCGCTCGCCGCCGGGCAGGCTTTTGACGATCAGCGCGCCGATGGTGCGGTCTTTCGAGCTCAGCGGCACACCGAGCCAGCACGGCGATTGCTGACCCGCCACCAGCGCGGCGAACTCCGGCGGCGCGTGGGGGCAATCCGGGGTCAGCAGGATTGGCTGGCCGCTGCGGATCACTTCCGCACACAGACGCCCGGTGACGGTGCCGGGTTGCTCCGGTTGCAACTCGTCATCGTCGACGTGGTAGGGAAAATTCAACTGCGCGCAATGTTCGTCGTACAGCGCCACGGAGAAATTCAGCGCCGGCAGCCATTCGCCAATAATCATGTGAATGCGCTTGAACAGTGCCAGCAGATCCTCCGCCGCATGGGCCGCTTCGGAGATCGCGTACAGCGCCGCCTGACGGGATTCGGCGAGTTTGCGCTCGGTGATGTCCCGGGCCACGGCGATGCGCAGTTGATCGACTTCCGACCAGCGCGCCGACCACAGGATGTGCACCACGCTGCCGTCCTTGCGCACGTAGCGGTTTTCGAAATTGTGCTTCGGCTCGCCGCCCATGATGTCGCTCGCGGCGGCCAGGGTGCGCTCACGGTCGGCCGGGTAGACGTAGTCGATCATCGACTGGCCGATCAGTTCGTCAGGCGTGTAGCCGAGAATCCGCTCGCAGGCCGCGCTGACAAAAACGAAACGACCTTGCCTGTCGACCGCGCAAACGGCGTCCAGCAACAGATCGATGTAACTCGCCAGCGGCGCGGAGTTTCGGCTTTCCATGGTTCAGCGTGGGTGTCCGGGCAATGCAGCACTGTTCAACCATCCATGACCTCGACCTCGCATCCCAGCGACTGTTTTCAAGCCTTGTTCGGCATCAACCCCGGCAGCGCATGCACCAGCGCGTTGATGGCAAAACCGATGAACATGATCCCGCACAACCGGGTGATCGCCAGTTCATGGCGCTGGTACAGCGTACGCACCTGCCGCGCCCCGACGATGCCAATGAGGATAGCGTAGGCGAGCAATCCGCCGAGGAAACTCAAAGCGATCAGCATCGGCAGCATCGACCAGTTGAGCAGTTCGGCGCGGCTCGACAGCAACGCGGTGAACGTTGCCACCGCCACCGGGTAGGCCTTGGGGTTGGTCAGGCCGAACAGAATGCCGTGCCAGAACGGCTGACGCGCCGCGCCCTGGGGCTGCTCGCCGTTGCTGCGTTTGGCCCGCACCGCGCGCCAGCCGAGCCAGAACAGGTACAGGCCGCTGAGTACGCCGAGCACATCGAACGCGGTGCTGCCGATTTCCCGGGCGCCGACAATCGCGATCAGCGCGGTGCTGCACCAGATCACATCGCCCAGCAGATGCCCGCACAGAAACCCTGCCCCGGCCCGTCGCCCACGTGCGGCGCCAATGCCGAACACCGCCAGCACACCCGGCCCCGGCGTGATGCCGTAGATGAAACCCGAGGCCAGCACGGCCATTAGCAACGATGGAGTCATGGAAAACCTGCAAGTCCCGGAAAACGTGGCCGCCAGTCTATCCCAGCGGTTTGTGAATATTCACGACTCGTTGAAAAAACGCATCCCCGCATAGGGCTTTTGCCGACACGCGGCCAGTCGCGAGGCCAGATCGCCGACGTGGGCTTCGAGCTTGTGCCCCTCCGGGTCGAGGAAGTAGAACGACGCGCCTTCGCTGCGGTTGTCACGCCATTCCTGCACGTTTGCGGCGCGAAGCTGTTGCACGAACAGCGGGAAATCCGCCGCGCCGAGGCTGAAGGCGTAGTGGGTGTAGTCGGCGGCGGGCTCGGGACTGCGCTTCGGGTCAAGGGACAGGCACAACCAGAGGCCCGGGAGCGACAGATAGGCACCGGCGTCCCACGTGGCTTCGACTCGCAGCTTCAGCACGTCACGGTAGAACGCGAGGCTGCGGTTCAGGTCGGTGACGGCGAGGGTCAGGTGATTGAGGCCGGTGAGCATCGGTCAGTAACCTCTGAGGTCTTCGGGGAGGGTGTATTGCTTGCCGTCGTAGGTCAGGGTGATTTGGGTTTTCTTCAGTGGGGAATCCTGGGAAACGCATTCCTTGCCGGCCTTGACGGTTTTCATCGCCGTGCCGCTTGAGGTGACGATCAGGTCGGAATAACCGTTGTGGCTGGTCGGGGCTATTTCCACGGTTCGGCGAATTTGCTGACCTTCACCCACACAGTTTTCCAGCCACTCACCGTTGTTCTTGTAGACCACCAGACCATCAAGTACCGGGCGCAGTTTATTACCCTCGCGCACATAGAGTGTCAGGTCGGTTTTTTCGTAGGGGATGGCGCTTGAATTGTGCGAGAACTTTGACCGCAGCCCGAACGCGCGGACATCCGGGGCCAGCCGATAGCGAGCGGTATCGACCAGCAGATCAGTGAAACGAATGGCATCGGAGTTGTAAGCACCGGGTTTCGCATACGTTGCCAGCGTCTTCCAGTTGCTGGTGTTGATGATCGCCAGATCCAGATCAAAGACACCGGCATCGTCACTACCAGCATCCGGCACGTAGGTGGATTTGAGGGCAATCGCCTGATCCTTGAACGCCGGCCATGCCTTGCAGCGTGCCAATGACTGGTCGTTGAAATCCTTGGTGACGCAGGAAACCTGGGCCTGGGCTGGAGCGGTGATGGCCAGAAAGCCGAGGGCGATGAGAAGTCGGGTTGGGCTGAGCATTGTTCTTCCTTGAAATAAGTCGCGTTGGCTCTGTATCACTCGATGGCTTTGAAACCTTTAGGCAGGACGTAAGACTTGCCGTCATACCGAAGTGTGGTCAATACGGGTTTATCGGCCGTAGTCTTCAATTCACAAGTGTCCGGTGGCCCTTCGCCCACAATGACGGTAGTGACTGATTTAACAATCAGATCGGCGTAACCGTGCGAACTGGTTTTACCGATTTCGATAGTACGATCCGTGTAATAACGCTCCCCCGCACAACCACCATCCCACTCGCCACCGTAGTCATACATCACCAGTCGATCCAGCACCGGACGCAACTTGTCGCCCTCTTTCACATAGAGCGATAACAGGACTTGATCCATAGGATTGACGCGGGAGGAGCCCTTGAATCTCACGCGAAAGCCAAAAGCCCGAAGCTCGGGAGTGAGCTTGTAACGCGCCGTATCGAACTCCACGCTTTCCAATGCGATGGCATCGGACATGAATGCAGAGGGCAAGTGATAGGTGGCAATCGTTTTGGATTCATCTGTCGTTACCGACAACCCAAGGTCATAACTGCCGACGTCATTGTCCTTGCCATACACCGGATCGGGTGCAAACTTCGAGACCGCATTCAGGGTCAATCCAGGAAAAGCGGGCCACGCCTTGCACACTGAAAAATCCCGCGCGCCGGTCACCGGCGCTGGAACACAATCAGCCAGCACCTGCCCCGCCATCAACGCCCCACACAGCGCGAACCACCCAACGACCCCAGACTTCACTGTCACGCCCCTCTCCTTGATGTTCTTCAGCCGCGCACTATCCCCTGCTCAATCCGTCGATTCAACCAGTTCAACGCCTGATCCCCGCCCCGCCGCTTGTGCCACGCCGATACAAAGGTGAACGGCGCAATTTCAAACGGTGGCGGCACGACGATCAGCGATTCGTCATCCACCTCATTCAACGCCCGCGAAGCGACGGTCAGGATCAGATCCGTGCCGCTGATGAAGCGGGGCGCAACGCTCCAGTGCGGCAGGCTGATGGCGACGCGGCGGCGTTCGCGCAGGGCGGTCAGGGTGCGTTCGATTTCCGGGGTGCCGCTGCCGCGCATTTCCAGCAGTACGTGCGGGCGTGACAGGTAGGTCGGCAGGTCGAGTTGGCCGTCAGCCGGCAGGCTGTGGCGATCGAGCAAACACACGTAGCGTTCCTCGAACAGCGGCGTGCTGCGCAGTTCGCCGGGCAATTCGGGGAGTACGCCGGCGGCGAGGTCGATGTCGCCGTTGAGCAGGCCTTCGACCATGCCTTCGCGGCTGGCATGGCTGATTTGCAGGTCAATGCCCGGCGCTTCCGTGCGCAAGGTGCGAATCAGCCCCGGCAGGATGATCGCCGCGCCGTAGTCGGACATCGCGAGGCGAAAGGTCCGACGGGCGCTGGTCGGATCAAAGGTGTTCGGCGCCAGCAGCGATTGAACATGGGCCAGGGTTTCCGCCAGCGGTGCCGCCAGCTCCAGCGCCCGCGCAGTGGGCACCAGACCTGATCCGGCTCGCACCAGCAATGGATCACCGAGCAAGTCGCGCAGACGCGCCAACGCATGGCTGACTGCCGGTTGACTCAGGTGCAGGCGCTCGGCGGCGCGGGTCACGTGTTGCTCGCTTAGCAACGCGTCAAGAATCACCAGCAGGTTGAGGTCGATGCGGCGCAGATCATTCATTCGATGCATGTTCCGGATACCAAAACAGAATTTAAATCTGCGCGACGAATACCCTAGAGTCCAGCAAAACCTTGCCGGAGATCGATCATGGGAACGATGCAGTGGGTCGGATTGCTGTTGTTGGCGGTATTCGCCGGGGCGGTGGTGCCGTTTCAGAGTGCGATCAACATCAATCTGGCGCGGGGGTTGGGGCATCCGCTATGGGCGACGCTCACCTCGCTGGCGGTGAGCGTGCTGGTCTTGTTGCCGGTGATTGTCGCCCTGCGCCTGCCGTTGCCGTCGCTGGCCCTCGCCGGCAAGCTGCCGTTGTGGATGTGGACCGGCGGCGCGTTCGGGGTGTGCTTCGTCGCATTGGCGGTGGTGTTGCTGCCGAAGCTGGGGGCTTCGGGATTTCTGGCACTGGCTTTGGCCGGGCAAATGATCACGTCAATCGTGCTGGATCACTTCGGTCTGTTCGGGTTGGTGGAGAAACATCTGACGTTGCCGCGCCTGTCCGGCACGGTTTTGTTGATGGTGGGAGTGGTGTTGATCCAGTTTGGTGACTCAGCCACCAGGTCCCTGGCACCGGCGAGCTGATCGTTCGCGTTATCGGAACGATCAGCCCGAAGCCTCAGTACTTGTCCAGCGTGCGCAATTTCTGCGGCAGGCCCCACAGCAGCAACGCCGCCGCGATCAGCGCCGCCACGCCGATGACATACAGCGCCGGCGTGGTGCTGCCGGTCAGGTCCTTGATCCGGCCGACCATCACCGGGCTGACGATGCCGCCGAACTGCCCCAGTGTATTGATCACCGCAATCCCTCCCGCCGCACCGGCTCCAGCGCCGGCCAACAATTTCGGTGGCAGGGTCCAGAAGCTCGGAATCGACGCGATGATCCCGGCGCCCAGCAATCCAAGGGCGACGATCAGGAACGTGGTGTGGCTGGCGAAAATCCCCGCACTGAAGAAGCCGATGGCCCCGACGATCACCAGCCCCGCGACAAACTTGCGCCGCTCCCCGGTGGCATCGGACAGACGACCGATCACCACCATGCTGATCGCGCCGCAGATATACGGGATCGAGGTGAGCAGGCCGATCATCACCGGACTTTCGGTGCCGGCACTGCGGATCAGTTGCGGGGCCCAGAAATTCAGGCCGTAGGACGCGACCTGGATCAGAAAGTAGATCAGCCCGAGCGTCAGGAAACCCGGAATCTTCAGTGCCGCCAGCAACGAGCCGCCACTCTTGTGCGGTTCGTGATGGGCGATGCGGCTGGCCAACAGTTTTTTCTCTTCCGGGGTCAGCCAGTGAGCATCTTCGATACGGTCCTTGAGCAAGGTCAGTACCAGAAAACCCAGACCGATACACGGCACGCCGCCGAGCAGAAACAGCCAGTGCCAGCCGCGCATTTGCAGCACGCCGTCGAGGTGTTCCAGCACCAGTCCGGAGAACGGCGCGCCGACCAGCCCGGCAAACGCCGAGGCCAGGAACAGCATCGACGTGATGCGGCCACGGAAGTGCTGCGGGAACCACAGCGTCAGGTAATACAGCACACCGGGGGCGAAACCGGCCTCCATCGCCCCGATCAGAAAGCGCAGCACGTAGAACTGCCATTCGCTGGTGACGAACACCATCAGCGCCGTCGCCACGCCCCAGGACATCATGATCCGGGCGATCCAGCGCCGCGCGCCGACCTTGTACAGCATCATGTTGCTCGGCACTTCGAACAGCACGTAACCGACCACGAACAGACCGGCACCGAGACCGTAGGCGGTGTCACTCAGGCTCAGGTCGGCCTGCAACTGAAACTTGGCGAAGCTGATGTTGATACGGTCGAAGAAGGCGAACAGGTAACAGACCATGATCAACGGCATCAGGCGCCAGGCGACTTTGCTGACCAGGGCTTTTTCGGCGTCGTGATCGACGGACGGGCTCGCGCCCGCCTCCATAACATTGAGGCTCATAGTTTTTTCTCCAGGCGGACTGCCGGTGGGCGTCCGATTGTTTTTGTTGTCTGGTTAGGGTGAATCGGTGAGCGTGTGAAATCAGGTGGGGATCGGGTGCAGGTCGCAATTGCGTCCGGCCTTGGCCAGTTGCCCCGGCACTTCGTGGCCCAGCAGCGCAGGCAAACCACGGGACAGTTTCAGCAACAGCGGCAGGTCGATGCCGGTGTGAATGCCGACTTCATCGCAAAGGTTGACCAGGTCTTCGGTGCAGATGTTGCCCGATGCGCCCGGCGCAAACGGACAGCCGCCAAGCCCGCCCAACGCCGCGTCGAAACGCCGGGCACCCGCTTCGTAAGCCGCCAGCACATTGCACAGTCCCAGGCCTCGGGTGTTGTGGAAATGCAGGGTCAGGTCCGCCGCCGAAACGCGCTGCAATACCCGTCGCACCAGTCGATCGACCTGCCGCGGATTGGCCATGCCGGTGGTGTCGGCCAGGGTGATGCCCTGAATGCCGAGCTCCTGATAGGCCTCGACAATTTGCAGCACCCGGTCCTCGTCTATCGCGCCTTCGAACGGACAACCGAAGGTCGTCGCGATGCTGCCGTTGAGCCGCACGCCCGAGCCGCTGGCGAAGCCCACGATCTCGCCGAACGCCGCCAGCGAGGCTTCGCAACGCATGCGCATGTTCGCCAGGTTGTGGGTCTGGCTGGCGGACATCACCAGGTTCAGTTCATCGGCGCCGGACTCCAGCGCCCGTTGCGCGCCCTTGAGGTTGGGAATCAAGGCAACGTAAATCACCCCCGGCTGACGCTGAATGCCCTTGAACACCTGCTCGCCATCGCGCAGGGCCGGGATCGCTTTTGGCGAGACGAACGAGCCGGCCTCGATGCGGCTGAATCCTGCCTGTGACAGTTGATCGATCAGGGCGATCTTGTCTTCGGTCTCGACCCAGGTCGGTTCGATTTGCAGGCCGTCCCGGGGCGAGACTTCCTGGACAATCAGGGTCTGCGAGTAATCGCTGATCATTGCACCACCCCCTGGCTTTTCAGGCGTTCGATGTCCGAGGCGGTCAGGCCGAGACCGGCGAGTATGCCGTCGGTGTGCTGACCGAGGCCGGGGCCCGACCAGTTCACCCCGCCGGGTGTTTCCGAGAGTTTGGGCACGATGCCCGGCATCTTCACGGTCGCCCCGCCGGGTAGTTCGGCGTCGAGCAACATGTCCCGGGCCTGATAGTGTGGATCGGCAACGATGTCGGCCACCGAGTAGATGCGACCGGCCGGCACCTCGGCGGCTTCCAGCGCCGCCAGCACGTCATTGATCGGCAGGCTGCTGGTCCAGTGGGTAATCGCGGCGTCGAGCAGACCGCTCTTCGCGGCGCGGCCGTCGTTGTGGGCGAATTCTTCGGCGTCGGCCAGATCATCCCGACCGATCACCTGCATCAGGCGCTTGTAGATCGGGTCGCTGTTGCCGGCGATCACCACGTAGGCGCCATCGGCCGTGAGGTAAGTGTTGGAGGGTGCGATGCCTGGCAATGCGCCGCCGCTGCGTTCGCGGACATGGCCGAGCATGTCGTATTCCGGCACCAGGCTTTCCATGACGTTGAACACGCTTTCGGCCAGTGACACGTCGACAATCTGCCCGCCGCCCTGCCCGGTCTTGACCCGCAGCAGCGACATCAGCGCGCCGATCACCGCGTGCAGCGAAGCCAGCGAATCGCCGAGGCTGACACCGACCCGCGCCGGTGGCGAACCGGGGGTTCCGGTGGTGTAGCGAATGCCGCCCATGGCCTCGCCGATCGCACCGAAGCCGGGGCGGTCGCGGTAGGGACCGGTCTGGCCGTAGCCGGAAATGCGCACCAGAGTCAGGTCGGGATTCAGCGCGTGCAGCACGTCCCAGCCCAGGCCGAGTTTTTCCAGGGCGCCGGGGCGCAGGTTTTCGATGATCACGTCGGCATCACGCGCCAGTTGCTTGACCAGCTCGATGCCTTCGACGGATTTCAGATTGAGCGCGAGGGATTTCTTGTTGCGCGATTGCAGGTACCACCACAGCGACGTCCCTTCGTGCAGCTTGCGCCATTTGCGCAGCGGGTCGCCCTGACCCATGGCTTCGATCTTGATCACTTCGGCGCCGAATTCGGCGAGCATCCGCGCGGCAAACGGCGCAGCGATCAGGGTGCCGATTTCGATCACTTTGATCGCACTCAAGGGGGCAGTCATCGCGGGGTACCTCTTGTTCTTGGAATTGCGGCCAAGGCTAGAGGAACGTCATTGCTGCAATCCAGCCGTCACTCGGCAACGGGCGTTCGCCAAACGCGAACGCTCAGCTGCCTGCGCGCAAATGCTCGAACAGGATCCGGCTCACGGGCGACAGCCCGGCCTCGTCACGCACCACCACGATCAGGTCGCGATCCGACCAGCCATCGGTCAGCGGCACCGCTTGCAGCCCCAGCGCCCGACCGAACAATTCATAAGCCCGCTGCGGCAGGATGCCGATGCCCATGTTGGCCTGCACCATTCGGCAAACCGCGTCGAAACCCGGCACATGAATGCGGATGCGCAGCACCTTGCCGGCCTGACGCGCGGCGGCGTGGGTGCGCATGTTGATCGAACTGGCGGCGTGCAGGCCGACGTAATCGCTGTCGAGGGTTTCGCTGAACGCCACGGATTCACGTGCGGCCAACGGATGTTCGGGCAGCATCACCACCACCAGTTTGTCCCGGCGATAGCGCACGCTGTGCAGGCCTTTGATATCGCTGTCGCTGGAACAGATGCCCAGATCCGCCACGCCATCGAGCACGCCCTGAACCACGCCGGCGCTGGGTCGTTCTTCGAGGTCGGTCTTGACCTGCGGGTGTTGCGCGGCGAAATCGCGCAGGTCTTCGGGGAGAAACTGAATGATCGCCGACAGGTTCGCCAGCATCCGCACATAGCCGCGCACACCGTGGCTGTGCTCGCCCAGTTCGAGGCCCATTTTTTCGACGTTGAACAACATCTGCCGAGCGTGGTGCAACAGGGTTTCGCCGGCCGGGGTCAGGGTCATGCCCTTGGCCTGACGCACGAACAGGCTGATCCCCAGCGCCTCCTCCAGCTCCATCAAACGCTTGCTCGCCGCCGACACGGCAATCGCCTCGCGGGATGCGGCACGGGTCAGCGTGCCTTCTTCGTGGACGGCGACGAACAGTTGCAGGGTGATCAGGTCGAGGCGGCGGATCAGGCTTTTTTGCAGCATGCAGGACTCGGCGATGGCAGCGCGGACGAACACGCAGCATAACGTTGTTCGCCCGCCTCGCGCCCGCCTCAGAAGGCGCTGCGGAAAATCTCCTCGATCTGCCGCTGATCCGCCGCCCGCGGATTGGTAAAGCCGCAGGCGTCTTTCAGGGCGTTGGCAGCGAGCACCGGAATGTCGGTGCATTTGGCGCCCAGATCACGCAGGCCACCGGGAATCTCCACGTCTCTGGCCAGGCAACGGATTGCATCAATCGCGGCTTTTGCGCCCTCCTCCGAACTGAAACCGCGAATATCGGCGCCCATGGCGTGGGCCACATCGGTGAGGCGATCGGCGCAGACCAATGCGTTAAACGTCTGCACATGCGGCAACAACACCGCGTTGCACACGCCGTGAGGCAGATCGTAGAAACCGCCCAACTGGTGCGCCATCGCATGCACGTAACCGAGGGACGCATTGTTGAACGCCATGCCCGCGAGGAACTGCGCGTACGCCATGTTTTCCCGCGCTGCCAGATCGCTGCCGTCGCGCACGGCCAGGCGCAGATTGTTGCTGATCAGGGTCATGGCCTTCAGCGCGCAGGCGTCGGTGATCGGATTCGCGGCGGTGGAAACGTAGGCTTCGATCGCGTGGGTCAGTGCATCCATGCCGGTGGCGGCGGTCAGGCCTTTCGGCATGGCGACCATCAGCGCCGGGTCGTTGACCGACAGCAGCGGCGTGACGTTGCGGTCGACGATGGCCATTTTCACGTGACGGGTTTCGTCGGTGATGATGCAGAACCGGGTCATCTCGCTGGCCGTGCCGGCGGTGGTGTTGATGGCGATCAGCGGCAGTTGCGGCTTGGCCGATTGATCGACGCCTTCGTAGTCGCGGATCTGCCCGCCGTTGGTCGCGCACAGGGCGATGCCCTTGGCGCAGTCGTGGGGCGAGCCGCCGCCGAGGGACACCACGAAATCGCAGCGACTGTCCTTGAGCAGCGCCAGCCCCGCCTCGACGTTGGCGATGCTCGGGTTGGGTTTGGCGCCATCGAAGATCACCGAATCAATGTCCTGCATCGCCAGTTTCTCGGCGATCATCGTCGCCACGCCGGCCTTGGCCAGACCGGCGTCGGTGACGATCAGCGCCTTGCGAAGGCCGTAGTTGCGGATCGCGTTCATGGCGTCGTCGAGGCAGCCGCTGCCCATGATGTTTACGGCGGGAATGAAAAAGGTGCTGCTCATGGCGCGTCTCCTGACTGGGGCCGAATCGACTCCTGCGATCCGGCGGATACACACAGGATCGACCGATCGGTCACGGCGGATGTTGATCTGGCTCAATGCCCGCTCGTGATAAAGTCGCCGCCCATCTGCCCTTTGTTTTGAGACGTGCCCTGCAATGACCGATTTTCTGGATGTCGACGCCACACTCGAAGACTGGAACGCGTTGCGCGCCACCACCGACTTCAGCGGTCTGCTGCTGGGCAACGGCGCCAGTCGTGCGGTGTGGGACGATTTCGGCTACGACTCGCTGTTCGAAAACGCCCGCACGGTGGAAGAAAAACCGTTGAGCCCGTCGGAACTGAGCGTGTTCGACGCCATGCAAACGCGCAGTTTCGAGCAGGTGCTCGGCGCGCTGAAGACCACCAGCCGGGTCAACAAGGCACTGGCCGTCAGCTCGGCCGCGCCGCGCAACCGCTACTACGCGATCAAGGAAGCGCTGATCAACACCGTGCACGCGGTGCACATCCCGTGGCGGCTGATCGAAGCCTCGACTTTGGCGACCCTGAACAGTGAACTGGCAAGTTATCGCACGGTGTTCACCACCAATTACGACCTGCTCAATTACTGGGCTTTGCAACATCAGGGTGAGGTCATCGACGACCTGTTCAACGGCCCCGATGCGAGTTTCGATCTGTGCGAAAGCAGCACGGAAAAACCGCGTCTGCTGTACCTGCACGGCGGCCTGCACCTGGTGCGCAATCAGGACGGTACCGCGCGCAAACTGACCGCCACCGAGGGCACGCTGCTCGGCAGTTTCGCGATCAACAACACGATCAAGACACTCGACGACGTGCCGCTGTTCGTCAACGAAGGGCCGAGCGCCGACAAGCTCAAGACCATCCGCAGCTCAGATTACCTGTCGTTCTGCTACGACCAGTTACTCGGTCACGGCGACAACCTGTGCATCTTCGGCCACGCCCTCGGCGAGCAGGACAGCCACCTCGTGCGCGCCCTGCGTCTGGCGAAACCGAAGACCGTGGCGATCTCGATCTACCCGCGCAGTGCGGCGTTCATCCAGCATCAGAAGCGCCACTACGCGAAGGTGTTCGAGGGCACCGGTGTAGAATTGCGGTTCTTTGATTCCAAGAGCCACGCGCTGGGGAATCCAAAGCTGTCGGTGCCGGTCGAGGTCTGATCACTCCTCGCTGCTGTGCACCACCACCAGCAACTGCGCCTGCACCTCGCCCACCGAGCGGATGCGATGGGGTTTCTGCGCATTGAAGTGCAACGCATCGCCCCGCTCCAGCAGCACCCGTTCGTTCACGAAGTCCACTTCGACCTGGCCTTCGTGGACGAACAGAAACTCCTCGCCCAAGTGTTCCTTGAAGGTTTTGTCAGTGAATTCGCTCGGCGGGTAAATGATGAACGGCAGCAGGCTGCGTTCGCTGACCTGATGAGCCAGCACCGCGTAACCGGGGCTGTGATCGTTGGCCGCCAGCGACTGGCGTTCGTGGCTGCGCACCAGGCTGTAGCTGTCGAGGCTGACGTTGTCTTCGGAGAACAGCTCCTCGACTTTCACGTTCAGCGCCTTGGCCAGTTTCAGCGCGGCGGCAATCGACGGCGTGTTCAACCCGCGCTCGACCTTCGACAGGTAACTCTTGGTCATACCGGACTTCTCGGCCAGCGCCTCAAGGGTTACGCCAAGTTTTTTTCTCAATAATTTCAAACGGATAGACATGCGAAGCGATTAATCCAGCAAAGGAAAGACGATTTGTCCTTGCCAATGACACAAAGTGTCATATAGCCTCTTAAGTGTCATCCATGGCAACCACCACAGGACACGGATATGGCGAAGACATTAGCACTACCCAAAGACGAACTGGTCAAGCAAGCGCTGACCCAGATGCAAAAAAGCCTGGCGGATAATACGTGGACAGACCGGCAAAAGCTGGCCCTGACCTGCCGGATCCTCTTCGAAAATGGCCACGATTCGGGCCTCGCCGGACAGATCACCGCCCGTGGCCCGCAACCGGGCACTTACTACACTCAGCAACTGGGGCTGGGTTTCGACGAAATCACCGCGAGCAATCTGCTGCTGGTCAACGAAGACCTGGAAGTGCTCGAAGGCCACGGCATGGCCAACCCGGCCAACCGTTTCCACAGTTGGGTGTACCGCGCCCGGCCGGACGTGAATTGCATCATCCACACTCACCCGACGCACATTGCCGCGCTGTCGATGCTCGAAGTGCCGCTGCAGATTTCACACATGGACCTGTGCCCGCTGTACGACGATTGCGCGTTCCTTGAAGGCTGGCCGGGCGTGCCGGTGGGCAACGAAGAAGGCGAGTTGATTGCCGGTGCGCTGGGCGACAAACGGGCGATCCTGCTTTCCCACCACGGTCAGTTGTCGACCGGGGCGACTATCGAGGAAGCGTGTGTCATCGCGCAACTGATCGAACGCGCCGCCAAACTGCAGTTGCTGGCGATGGCCGCCGGGACGATCAAACCGATCATTCCCGAGTTGGGTCGCGAAGCGCATGACTGGGTCTCGAAACCCAAGCGCCACGCCGCGGCCTTCAACTACTACGCCCGGCAGAACCTGCGTCAGCACGCCGATTGCCTGAACTGAACACCTCATCCTTGCGGAGCACTCTCATGTCCAATATTCACGGCATCATCGGCTACACCATCACCCCGTTCGGCGCCAACGGCGAAGGCGTTGACCTGCCGGCCCTCGGCCGTTCGATCGACCGGCTGATCGCCGGCGGCGTCCACGCCATCGCGCCACTGGGCAGCACCGGCGAAGGCGCCTACCTGAGCGATGCGGAGTGGGACCAGGTCGCCGAATTCAGTATCAAGCACGTGGCCAAACGGGTGCCGACCGTGGTCAGCGTGTCCGACCTGACCACCGCCAAAGCAGTGCGCCGCGCACGTTTCGCCGAAGCCCACGGCGCCGACGTGGTGATGGTGCTGCCGACCTCTTACTGGAAGCTCACCGAAGCGGAAATCCTCGCTCACTACCGTGCCATCGGCGACAGCATCGGCGTGCCGATCATGCTCTACAACAACCCGGCCACCAGCGGCACCGACATGTCGGTGGAGCTGATCCTGCGCATCGTCAACGGCGTGGAAAACGTGACCATGGTCAAGGAGAGCACCGGCGACATCCAGCGCATGCACAAGCTGCAACTGCTCGGCGAAGGCCGGGTGCCGTTCTACAACGGTTGCAACCCGCTGGCGCTGGAAGCCTTCGCCGCCGGGGCCAGCGGCTGGTGCACGGCGGCACCGAACCTGATTGCGCAGCTCAATCTGGATCTGTACGAAGCCACGCTGGCGGGGGATCTGGGCAAGGCGCGCGAGCTGTTCTACCGCCAGTTGCCGCTGCTGGACTTCATCCTCAAGGGCGGCTTGCCGGCGACGATCAAGGCCGGTCTGCGACTGACCGATCTGGAAGTCGGCGAACCGCGTTTGCCGGTGTTCCCGCTGAGCGAGGCCGGGCGTAATCAGTTGCAGGCCATTCTCAAAAGCCTGAGCTGATTTCAGGCCACACACCCTGTGGGAGCCGGGCTTCCACAGGGTTTTGTGCTGGATTCAAAGGACAGGCAGGGTTTTGTCCTTGATCACCTTGGACGGCCCATTGGCCTTGACGCTGGCGATGCCTTTGGCACACGCCGCGTCCGATGAATAGGATTCGCTGCTGCCGATGATCTGGTGATTGGCTGCCTTGAGGTTGAAGTAGGGATGGCCGTCCTTTGTCGATTTTTTCTCGTAGCGTTCATCCAGCGGGCTGTTCGCTTGCACCGAGGCGATGCCGTTTTCGGCGGCCGTGCGGGTGGTGTACAGCTCGCTGGTCAGAATGGTTTCGGCATTCGCCGCTTTCAGTACGAACCTGAACTGGCCATTGCTGCTTTTGCTCAACTCATACCATCCGGACATGTTGCTTCTCCTTATCGATGTGTCACAGGGTGATTTTGGTTCCAAGCAACCCCAGGAAACCGGCCAGCCATTTCGGGTGCGCCGGCCAGGCGGGCGCGGTCGCCAGGTTGCCCTGGACGTGGCCGTCCGTGACCGGGATGTCGATGTAGGTGCCGCTGGCCAGCCGCACTTCCGGAGCACAGGCCGGGTAGGCGCTACACTCGCGCCCTTCGAGAATCCCCGCCGCCGCCAGCAGTTGCGCGCCGTGACAGACGGCGGCAATCGGCTTGCCGGCCTTGTCGAAAGCTCGCACCAGTTCCAGGACTTTTTCGTTCAGCCTCAGGTATTCCGGCGCACGACCACCGGGCACCAGCAGTGCGTCGTAATCCTTGGCATCGACCTTGGCGAAATCGAAGTTCAGGGCGAACTGGTGACCGGGCTTCTCGCTGTAGGTCTGGTCGCCTTCAAAATCATGAATCGCGGTTCGCACGGTTTTGCCGGCGGCCTTGTCCGGGCACACGGCGTGGACGGTGTGACCGACCATTTGCAGGGCCTGGAACGGCACCATCACTTCGTAGTCTTCGACGTAATCGCCGACCAGCATCAGAATCTTTTTCGCGGCCATGGGCAGGACTCCTCTGGTGAATGCACAGGAATATTCACAGTAGTCCAAGGACCGCGATGGCGTTCGCAAACTGTATGGATAACTCTGCGCTCAGCTGTAACAGCCCGATTGCCGTGGTTTGTGGCTAGATGAAGACACCTCCCTGCCACCTTTGAATCGGGTTGCCCTCATGTCTTCGCGCGAAAACACCGGCATGGCCCTCGGCCTGCTCGGCGTGGTGATTTTCAGCCTTACCCTGCCCTTCACCCGCATCGTGGTGCAGGAACTGCACCCGCTGCTCAATGGCCTCGGCCGCGCGTTGTTCGCGGCGATTCCGGCAGCGGCGCTTTTGTTGTGGCGTCGGGAAAAGTGGCCGACCTGGCAGCAGGTCAAAGGCCTGAGCCTGGTGATCGCCGGGGTAATTCTCGGTTTCCCGGTGCTGTCGGCGTGGGCCATGCAGACCTTGCCGGCGTCCCACGGCGCGCTGGTCAACGGTTTGCAGCCGCTGTGCGTGGCGCTGTACGCCGCGTGGCTGTCCCATGAACGCCCGTCGAAAGCCTTCTGGGCCTGCGCCGCGTTGGGCAGTGCGCTGGTGCTGGGTTACGCGTTGTACACCGGCGCCGGCAGCATTCAGGCCGGGGATCTGTTGATGCTGGGTGCGATTGCGGTAGGCGGTCTGGGTTATGCCGAGGGCGGGCGTCTGGCCCGGGAGATGGGTGGCTGGCAGGTGATCTGCTGGGCGCTGGTGCTGTCTACGCCGCTGCTGATCGGCCCGGTGTTGTATCTGGCGTTGCAGCATCAGGGCGCGGTGTCGACGAAAACCTGGTGGGCGTTTGGTTATGTCGCGCTGTTTTCGCAGTTTCTGGGGTTCTTCGCCTGGTACGCCGGGCTGGCCATGGGTGGCATTGCCCGGGTCAGTCAGATCCAGTTGTTGCAGATCTTCTTCACCATCGCGTTTTCCGCGCTGTTCTTCGGCGAACACGTGGAGCCGATCACCTGGCTGTTCGCCTGCGGGGTGATCGCGACGGTGATGCTCGGGCGCAAGACGGCGGTGCGCCCGGCTCAACCGGGCACGTTACCGGCCGGGGTTCAGCTCAAGCCTTGAGCTTCAGCAGGCCATCAGCGAGCAGCAGGGTTTCCAGGCAGTGCTCGCTGATCTGGTAGAACGCTTTCAATTCCTGAATCTTCACCAGCAGCTGAGTCGGGTCCAACGGCTCGGCGCGCTTCACCGCCAGAATCATCTTGTTCTTGTTGGTGTGGTCCAGGGAGATGAACTCGAACACCTTGGTCTCGTAACCGCAGGCTTCGAGGAACAGCGCACGCAAGCTGTCGGTGACCATTTCCGCCTGCTGGCCCAGGTGCAGACCGTATTGCAGCATCGGCTTGAGCAGCGCCGGGCTCTGGATCTGCAAACGAATCTGTTTGTGGCAGCACGGCGAGCACATGATGATCGATGCGCCAGAGCGGATGCCGGTATGGATCGCGTAGTCGGTGGCGATGTCGCAGGCATGCAGGGCGATCATCACGTCCAGCTCGCTCGGCGCCACACTGCGCACATCACCGCATTTGAACACCAGCCCCGGGTGTTCCAGCTTCGCGGCGGCGGTGTTGCACAGATTGACCATCTCTTCACGCAGTTCGACGCCGGTGACTTCGCCTTCGGCCTTCAAGGTGTTGCGCAGATAGTCATGAATGGCGAACGTCAGGTAACCCTTGCCCGAACCGAAATCCGCCACCCGCACCGGTTTGTCCAGCGCCAGCGGCGACGAGGTCAGCGCATGGCTGAAAACTTCGATGAACTTGTTGATCTGCTTCCACTTGCGCGACATCGCCGGGATCAGTTCGTGTTGCGCGTTGGTCACGCCCAGGTCTTTGAGGAACGGCCGGTTCAGATCGAGGAAGCGGTTTTTCTCGCGGTTGTGCTCGGCGGACGGCACTTCGCGTAATTGCTGGGGTTTGCTCATGAACAGCGAGCTCTTGCCCTTTTTGCTGTATTCGAGCTGGGCTTCGTCAGTCAGCGCCAGCAAATGCGCATTTTTGAACGCCGCCGGCAGCAGCCCGGCAATCGTCGTGACCGCTTCATCCAACGGCAGGTTCTTGGTGATGTCGCGGGTCTTGTAGCGATAAACGAACGACAGGCACGGCTGCGCCTTGACCGTCACCGGTTTGATGATGATCCGCTGCAGGTCCGCTTCTTCGCCGACGTACTTGGCCAGCACCAGTTTGATGAAGCCGTTCTGTTCGAGGCTGGTTTGCAGCAGCTCGATGAACCGGGCGTGGTGATCGGGCGCCGGTTTGGCAGATGCGGAAGGAGCGGTAACGGACATGGGAAAAAGCGGCCTCGGACGGGCAAAACGGGAATGGACGCTAGTTTAGGGGGGATGGGGGTTAGGGACACGCGCTTATTTACCGAACGGCGTTTAAAAGCGGCCCTCACCCTAGCCCTCTCCCAGAGGTAGAGGGAACCGACTGGGGGATATTGAGGAAGTACACCGACTTGAACGATTGGCTTTGAATCCATAATCCACTCGACATTTCAGGTCGATGGATAGCGAAAGACACCTCGGTAGGCTCCCTCTCCTCCTGGGAGAGGGCTGGGGTGAGGGGTGGTTCTAAAGCCAAACGCAAAAATCAAAGCTACCCCAACACCACCAACCGATTCGGCAACTCATTCCTGACCTGCGTCACCGGCACATGCACCTTGAGCAACTCCCCACACGCCTCGATACACGTGACAAAGCCCTGCAACGTCTGCCCCTGCCGCACCTGCTCGGTAAACGCCGCGACAATCGAATCCCAGCTCTTGTTATCCAGCTTCTTGGAAATCCCCTCATCCACCAGAATCTCCACATACCGCTCCGCCTCGCAGACAAAAATCAGCATGCCGGTGCTGCCCACCGTGTGATGCAGGTTCTGTTCGAGAAACTGCCGCCGCGCCAGGTTTGACGCGCGCCAGTGCCGGACACGGCGTGGCACCAGATGTGTGGTGATTTTCGGCAAGCGAAACAACAGGCACAGCACGATGAAAATGCCCCACTGCACCAGCAACAGGCTGCGCATCGTCAGCCAGCCGGTCAGGTAATGCACGATCCCCGGCACCACCAGCGCCAGCAGGCTGGCCCACAGCAGCGGGATGTACGCATAGTCATCGGCGCGGGCCGCGAGCACCGTCACCAGTTCGGCGTCGGTGTCGCGCTCGACCCGGGCGATAGCCTCGGCGACCTTGCGTTGTTCGTGTTCAGTCAGTAATGCCATGTCGTGAAGTGCCTGCTCATTATTGTTATCACCAGCCGCCGGAGGACCCGCCCCCGCCGAAACTGCCACCGCCGCCGCTGAAGCCCCCGCCCCCGCCTCCACCGCCGCCGCCAAAACCTCCGCCACCGAAGCCGCCCCCTCCTCCGGAGCCACCCCGGCCGGCGGGAAGGATACCGAGCATCTGGCAGACAAAAACAGTCAGGATGAACAACATCACCAGAAATACGAACAACGCCGGGTGCCGCGAGACAAAATCATCGGCAGGATCACCGGCCGATTCGTACACCGTGGAAGGCTCGTCCAATGGATTGCCGCCCAGCACCACCAGCATCGCCGCCACACCGTCACTGATGCCTTTGCTGAAGTTGCCGGCCTTGAACGATGGCGTGATCACCTGATGGATGATCACAGAACTCTGCGCATCGGTCAGACGATCCTCCAGCCCGTAGCCGACTTCGATGCGCAATTTGCGCTCGTCCCGGGCGACGATCAACAGGGCGCCGTTGTTCTTGTCCTTCTGGCCGATGCCCCAGTGCCGGCCCAGTTCGACACCGTAGTCCTCGATGGTCGAGCCTTGCAGGTTCGGCAGTGTCACGACCACCAGTTGCTCGCCGGTCGCCTGTTCGTGGGCCTGCAACTGCTGGCTCAGTTGCGCGCGCACCGACGGTTCGATCATCTGCGCGTCGTCCACCACCCGCCCGGTCAGTGCCGGGAAGGTCAACTCGGCCCGGGCGCTGACGGCGAACAGCCACAGCATCAGCACCAGGCCCATCTTCAACACACGCATGGGCATCCCCGGCTCAGAACTTCACTTCCGGGGCCTTGTCCGCGCCGGGGCTGGTGGCTTCGAAGGTCTCACGGATCGGCAGGTTGCTGTACATCACGCTGTGCCACAGGCGACCAGGGAAGGTGCGGATTTCGGTGTTGTATTTCTGCACCGCCAGAATGAAATCCCGGCGGGCCACGGCAATGCGGTTTTCGGTGCCCTCAAGTTGCGATTGCAGGGCGAGAAAGTTCTGGTTGGCCTTCAGGTCCGGGTAACGCTCGGACACCACCATCAACCGACTCAAGGCACCGGTCAGTTGATTCTGGGCCTGATCGAACTGCTTGAGCTTTTCCGGGTTGTCGAGGGTGTTGGCATCGACCTGGATCGACGTCGCCTTGGCCCGGGCCTCGATGACTGCCGTCAGGGTTTCCTCTTCGTGCCTGGCGTACCCCTTCACGGTTTCCACCAGATTGGGGATCAGGTCGGCGCGGCGCTGGTACTGGTTCTGCACCTGGCCCCAGGCGGCCTTGGCCTGTTCGTCGAGGGTCGGGATGTTGTTGATGCCGCAAGCGGTCAACAACGTGGCCAGCACCAGCAGGGTGGCGACCTGCAAACGCGAGCGGTAGACAGGACTGACATTCATCGGACGGGTGCTCCCTTGCACATTTCATGAATAATGAATCGCGAAACATTCTCAGCCGGCGGTTGGGGCATAATCGCCCGCGCCACTGGATTGCAGCGGGCCGATGGGCTAAAAAGAGGCCCTGCGCGATCACGTCGCCGAAACGTTCGACGTACATTCGGCTGTCGTTTTCTGAATCAGCACCCGAACAACAATAGTCGCTCCCTAAATTTTGGCTGGCCGGCATTGCAACGCCGTTTAGGCCCTTGAGAAAACTATTCATGAAGAAGCTGTGTTTGCTGGGCCTGTTCGTCAGCCTGGCCAGTCATCAAGTACTGGCCGCCACGACCCCGGTACCCCTGGAAAACAAGGACGCGTTCATCAGCAACCTGATGAAGCAAATGACCCTCGACGAGAAGATCGGCCAGTTGCGCCTGATCAGCATCGGCCCGGAAATGCCCCGCGAGCTGATCCGCAAAGAGATCGCCGCCGGCAACATCGGCGGCACGTTCAACTCGATCACCCGCCCGGAAAACCGTCCGATGCAGGACGCCGCCATGCGCAGCCGCCTGAAGATTCCGATGTTTTTCGCGTACGACGTGATCCACGGTCACCGTACGATTTTCCCGATTCCGCTGGCTTTGGCGTCGAGTTGGGACATGGACGCCATCGGCCAGTCCGGGCGCATTGCCGCCAAAGAGGCCGCCGCCGACAGCCTCGACATTACCTTCGCGCCGATGGTCGATATCTCCCGCGACCCGCGCTGGGGCCGCAGCTCCGAAGGCTTCGGTGAAGACACCTACCTGACCTCGCGCATCGCCAAAGTCATGGTCAAGGCCTATCAGGGCGAGACCCCGAGCGCGGCCGACAGCATCATGGCCAGCGTCAAGCACTTCGCCCTGTACGGCGCGGTCGAAGGCGGTCGCGACTACAACACCGTCGACATGAGCCCGGTGAAGATGTACCAGGACTACCTGCCACCGTACCGCGCGGCTATCGATGCCGGCGCCGGTGGCGTGATGGTGGCGTTGAACTCGATCAACGGTATCCCGGCCACCGCCAACACCTGGCTGATGAACGACCTGCTGCGCAAGGACTGGGGCTTCAAGGGCCTGGCGGTCAGCGACCACGGCGCGATCTTCGAACTGATCAAACACGGCGTGGCCCGCGACGGTCGTGAAGCGGCGAAGCTGGCGATCAAGGCCGGCATCGACATGAGCATGAACGACACCCTGTACGGCAAAGAGCTGCCGGGGCTGCTCAAGTCCGGCGAGATCGAACAGAAAGACATCGACAACGCAGTGCGTGAAGTGCTCGCTGCCAAGTACGACATGGGCCTGTTCAAGGACCCGTACCTGCGCATCGGCAAGGCTGAAGACGATCCGGCCGACACCTACGCCGACAGCCGCCTGCACCGCGCCGACGCCCGTGAAGTGGCGCGTCGCAGCCTGGTGTTGCTGAAGAACCAGAACGAAACCCTGCCGCTGAAGAAAACCGCCAAAGTCGCGCTGGTCGGCCCGCTGGCCAAGGCCCCGATCGACATGATGGGCAGTTGGGCCGCCGCCGGTCGTCCGGCGCAATCGGTGACCCTGTTCGACGGCATGAGCAATGTGATCGGCGACAAGGCGAACCTGATTTACGCCCGTGGCGCCAACATCACCAGCGACAAGAAGATCCTCGACTACCTGAACTTCCTCAACTTCGATGCGCCGGAAGTGGTCGATGACCCGCGCCCGGCCAACGTGCTGATCGACGAAGCGGTGAAAGCCGCCAAGGACGCCGACATTGTGGTTGCGGCCGTGGGCGAGTCCCGTGGCATGTCCCACGAATCGTCGAGCCGCACCGACCTGAACATCCCGGAAAACCAGCGTGAGCTGATCCGTGCCCTGAAAGCCACCGGCAAGCCGCTGGTGCTGGTGCTGATGAACGGTCGTCCGCTGACGATTCTGGAAGAGAAAGAACAGGCCGACGCGATTCTGGAAACCTGGTTCAGCGGCACCGAGGGCGGCAACGCCATCGCTGACGTGCTGTTCGGCGACTACAACCCGTCGGGTAAACTGCCGGTGACCTTCCCGCGTTCCGTAGGCCAGATCCCGACCTACTACAACCATCTGAGCATTGGCCGGCCGTTCACGCCGGGCAAACCGGGCAACTACACCTCGCAGTATTTCGATGACACCACAGGTCCCCTGTTTCCGTTCGGTTACGGCCTGAGCTACACCAACTTCAGCCTGAGCGACATGGCGCTGTCCTCGACCACCCTGAACGCCACCGGCAAGCTCGACGCCAGTGTCATGGTCAAGAACACCGGCAAGCGCGACGGCGAAACCGTGGTGCAGCTTTACATCCAGGACGTGACCGGTTCGATGATCCGTCCGGTCAAGGAGCTGAAGAACTTCCAGAAAATCATGCTCAAGGCTGGCGAGCAGAAAGTCGTGCACTTCACCATCACCGAGGATGACCTGAAGTTCTACAACGCCCAGCTCAAGTACGCGGCCGAGCCTGGCAAGTTCAACGTGCAGATCGGCCTGGATTCTCAGGACGTGACGCAGCAGAGCTTTGAGTTGCTGTAAGTAACACTGCGAAACCAATGTGGGAGCGGGCTTGCCCGCTCCCACATTCGACTTATGGAATGCTCGGAATCAGAGTTATCCGCGTCTGTCGAGCAAGTTGACCACCACCCGATCCACCCAGCCCCACACCCTCTGTTTCACCCGCCGCCACAACGGCCGGCGCTGCCATTCCTCCAGACTCACCTGCTGACTCAGGCCGAAGTCCTTCTCGAAACTCGCCGCCACCGCTGCCGTCAGTGACGGATCCAGCGCTTCCAGATTCGCTTCAAGATTGAAGCGCAGATTCCAGTGATCGAAGTTGCACGAACCGATGCTGACCCAATCGTCCACCAGCACCATTTTCAGGTGCAGGAAACACGGCTGGTATTCGTAGATTTTCACCCCGGCCTTGAGCAGGCGCGGGTAGTAGCGATGCCCGGCATAACGCACCGACGGATGATCGGTGCGCGGCCCGGTCAGCAGCAGGCGCACGTCGAGGCCACGGGCGGCGGCCTTGCGCAGGGAGCGGCGGATTTTCCAGGTCGGCAGAAAGTACGGCGTCGCCAGCCAGATCCGCTGCTGACCGCTGTTCAGTGCGCGGAACAGCGATTGCAGAATGTCCCGGTGCTGGCGGGCGTCGGCGTAGGCCACGCGGCCCATGCCCTCGCCCGTGTCCGGCACGCGGGGCAATCGCGGCAGGCCGAAATGCGCGTTGGGCCGCCAGGCCCGGCGATGGCGGTTGGCGATCCATTGGCGGTCGAACAGCAACTGCCAGTCGAGTACCAGCGGGCCGGTGATTTCCACCATGACCTCGTGCCATTCGCTGGTGTCGTGGCCCGGCGTCCAGAATTCGTCGGTGACCCCGGTGCCGCCGACCACCGCCAGACGCTGGTCGACCAGCAACAGCTTGCGATGATCGCGATAGAAATTACCGACCCAACGCCGCCAGTTCAGCCGATTGTAAAAACGCAGCTCGACCCCGGCACCGGTCAGCCGTCGACGCAGCGTGAGGGTGAACGCGAGGCTGCCGTAATCATCGAACAGGCAACGCACCCGCACGCCCCGCTCCGCCGCCAGCACCAGCGCCTGCACGATGGTTTCGGCACAGGCGCCGGCCTCCACCAGATACAGCTCCAGTTCGATCTGCTCGCGGGCGCGGGCAATCTCGTCGAGCATGCGCGGGAAGAATTGCGGGCCGTCGATCAACAGCTCGAAGCGGTTGCCATCACGCCACGGAAACACCGCGCCGCGCATGTCAGCGCGCCGTGAAGATCAGCACCGCACCCACCGGCACCGACAGACTGATGGCCGACAGGCCGGCCATGTTGCGCAAGCTTTCCAGCCCTGGCAGCAGATCGAAATCCTCGGCGCTGATCACCAGCGGCTCCAGCGTCACCACTTGAAAGCGTCGGTCATCGAGGCGCGTGGCGAGCAGTTCGGCGGGGTATTCGTGCTGTTTGCCGTGCAGGTTGACGGTCAGCGGCAGGCGCAATTCAAGCTGCGCGCCGGGGGCCAGATCGTTGATCGGGCGCAGGTCGATCTGGGTGGTGATGGTCGCTTCGGGGAATTGTTCGATCTGGAACAGTTCCTTGCGCATGCGCTCGTCGCGCAGCGGGATGCCGCTGTTGATCGAGTCCAGCTCGACTTCGACCACGGCGCGGCCATCGGGATCGACCTTGCCGTGCAGCACCAGAAAGCGCTGCACTTCAGAAATATTGGCGTTTTTCGTGCTGACGAACGACAGCCGCGATGACTCGCCGTCCAGATACCAGTTGGCCTGGGCCGGCAGCGCAGCGGCGCCCAGCAGCAGGCCGGCGAAGGCGTTGCACAGAGAACGGTTGAACATTGAAGACTCGTGGGGCCGATAAACCTGCACGAACCTTAACTGGCCGTGGCGTTATTGCAAACTGTCAGTCTCTGCAAACGCTCAGGCCAACGCCTGCTGCACCTCGCCGATGGTCGACGCGAGGCTGTTGAGGTGCAGGCTCAGCACCCGCTCCACCGGCGCCTGATCCATCGGCCAGTGCAGCGCCATGCTGCCGACCAGCCGCCCCTGCGCACGAATCGGCAACGCCACCGCGCGAATCAGGAACGGCAGGCGCACCGGGTATTCCCAATAGCCTTCGGTACGCTGGCCGAAGCCCTGATGCAGGGCTTGCTCGGTGGCCTGCAATACACCGTCATCCGCCAACTGTTCGCGTTCGGCCAGACGTTTTACGTCCTGGCTGTCGAGCTCGCCGAGGCACGCGCGGCCCATCGCCGAATGAAACAGGCTCGCGTGATGGCCGACGATCTGGCAGTTGGTTGGATAGCGTTTGCGCAACACCTGCGGAATCGCACTTTCCATCACTTCGACCCGTTCGCCGTCGAAGCACGACAGATCCGCCACCAGCCCGGTGCGCTCGCTCAGCTCCAGCAACATCGGCGCGGCGCTCTCCACCAGATGACGTTTGAAGCGTTGCTGGCGATCACCGAACAGGCGCTTGGCGCACAACCTGTAGCGGCGGTCGCTGAGGCCGCGGTAGACCCAGCCCTGCTCCTGCAAGGTCGCGAGCATCCGCGACACCGTGGCCTTGGGCAGGGTCGTCAGGTAGTGCAATTCCTCCAGCCCCAGCGCCTGATGCTCGCCGAGCAATTCGACGATGGCCAGCGCCCGTTCGACCGAGCGCACGCTGCCGGTGTCTGCCTTGCTGCCCATGTGTTCGACCTCCATGGATGTGGATGAAAGATCACTTCGTGCAGCAAGATGCGGGCCGCTCAGGCCGATTGCAGGCATGCCGGCGGTCGCCGTTCGACCCAGCGGGTCAGCTGTTCATGGGCGTAGGCCAGTTGCAGCACCGCCCGATCCGCCTGGGCCCGGCCGATGATTTGCAGGCCCATCGGCAGCCCGGCCGGGTTGAAACCGACCGGCACGCTGATGCTCGGCAACCCCGCCAGGGTCGGGCCGATCACCACCTCCATCCAGCGGTGATAGGTATCCATGGTCTGCCCGCCGACGACTCGCGGCCACGGTTGCTGTGCATCAAAAGGGAACACTTGGGCGGTGGGCAACAGCAGGAAATCGTAACGTTCGAACAACTCGCTCAACGCGCGATACCACTCGCTGCGCGCAACCGATGCCTGATAGACCTCGGCTGCCGTCAGACGCAAACCGCCCTCGATTTCCCATTGCGCTTCGGGTTTGAGCAGCGCCCGTTTTTGCGGATCGGCATAGGCCGCGCCGAGGCTGCCCTGCACCAGAAAATGTCGGTGGGTGAGCCAGGTCTGCCACAGGCGTTCCATTGAAAAGTCCGGCTGACAGGCCTCGACCTGACAGCCCAGCGCACTGAAATCCGCCAGCGCCGATTCGCACAGGCTCAACACGCCGTCGTCCATCGGCAGATAGCCGTTGTAATCGCCGAGCCAGCCGAGGCGCAGACCGCTGCAGTCCTGTTGAAGATCCAGCCCGAAATCCCGTGGTTCATCGGCCAGCGACAGCGGCACGCGCGGATCATAGCCGGCCTGGGTCGAGAGCAACCGCGCGACGTCGGTGACCGTGCGCCCCATCGGTCCTTCGGTGGCCAGTTGCTGGACGAACACTTCCGGCATCGGGCCGTGAGGCACGCGGCCCTGGGACGGGCGGAAGCCGAACACGTTGTTGAACGCCGCCGGGTTGCGCAGCGAGCCCATCATGTCACTGCCATCGGCCACCGGCAGCAGGCGCAGGGCCAGCGCCACCGCCGCCCCGCCGCTGCTGCCGCCGGCGATCAGGCGCGGATCGTAGGCGTTGGTGGTGGTGCCGAACACGCTGTTGTAGGTCTGCGAGCCGAGGCCGAACTCCGGGACATTGCTCTTGCCGATGATGATCGCGCCGCAGTCGCGCACCCGCGCCACGCTGATCGCATCGTGCTGGGGCACTTGCTCGGCGAACAGTGGCGAGCCCAGGGTCGTGCGCAATCCGGCAGTGGCCGCCAGGTCTTTGATCGCCTGGGGCATGCCGTGCATCCACCCTCGGGACTCGCCGCGATCCAGTTGCCGATCGCACTCATCGGCTTCGCTCAGCAATACGTCTTGCGGGCGCAGCGAGACCAGCGCGTTGACCGCCGGATTGAAGCGATCAATGTGCGTCAGGTACGCCTGCATCACTTCGCGACACGACACCTTGCGGGCATGGATCGCCCGGGACAGCGCATCGGCGTCGAGGGCGACAATCGGATCAATGGCTAACGGACTCACGGTTTCACTCCCAGGTTGAGCGCAACGGATTTCTTTGCGCGGGGTGCCTCCTGCAAACAGTAAGTACCGAGCAGGGTCAGCAGGCAAGCGAACAACACATAGAACGACGGCGCCACCGGGGTGTTCAGAACTTTGCTCAGCCAGGTGACGATCAGCGGCGCGAAACCGCCGAACACCATCACCGCCACGTTGTAGGCCACCGACACCCCGGTGGAGCGCACTTCAATCGGAAACTGCTCGGCCAGCGCCGTCGGAGCCGGGCCGAAGAACCCGCCAATCGCCGTGCACAGCAGTAGTTGCATCACCAGCAGGCGCTCGATCGACGGCGCCGCCGCGACCCACACGTAAAGCGGATAGACCATGACGAAAAATGCCAGGGTGAACGCCATCAGCACTGGTCGCCGACCGAGGCGATCCGACAGTGCGCCGGAGAACGGAATCACCACGGTCATCAATCCCACCGCGAGCATCTGCACCAGCAACACCTGATCCAGCGGCAGGCCGAGGTTCTTGTGGGCGAAGGTCGGCATGTTCACCAGCACCACGTAAAACGACACCGTTGCCCCACACGCCAAACCCATCGACACCAGCAGACTGCGGCGATGTTCGCGCAGCACCTGCCACAGGCCTGGCGCTGCGCCTTTGGCTTTCTTGCGCGCTTCGAGAAACTCTTCCGGCTCTTCCATGTGCTTGCGAATCCACAAGCCCACCGGGCCGATCAACAGGCCGATCACGAACGGAATCCGCCAGCCCCAACTGTCCAGCGCCTCGGGGGAAAACAGGTGCGTGACCAGCGCCACCATCGCCGCGCCGCTGAACACCGCCAGGCATTGCCCGACCAGTTGCCACGAACCGTATAAACCCTTGCGATGGGCCGGCGCACTCTCCACCAGAAACGCCGTGGCGCTCGCATATTCACCGCCCGTGGCAAAGCCCTGAAGCATCCGCGCCACCACGATCAGCAACGGCGCGCCCATGCCGATGGCAGCGTAGTTCGGCGCGAACGCGATCAGGGCGATGGACACGGTCATCAGGCGGATGATCATCTGCATCGCGGCTTTTCGACCTTTGCGGTCGGAATAAATGCCGAGCAGGATGCCGCCCACCGGGCGCATGAAAAAGCCGACGCCGAAAGTCGCCAACGCCATCAGCAGCGAAGCGTAGTCGTCGTCGGACGGGAAAAATTGCCGGGCGATGATGCTCGCCAGAAAGCCGTAAACAATGAAGTCGTACCATTCCAGGGCGTTGCCGATGACGGCGGCGACCACTTGCCGAGTGCGCGAAACGCCTGCGTTCGAAGTCTGCATGGGGATTCTCCAGAAGCTGTTGGTTGACCACGCAGGCACGTGCGCACCTGCGTTCCAGCGGCAGCAAAAAGTGAAGAAATCAGGCCGGCTTGAGCCAGCTCTCGGTGAGCGCGCCCCAATACGCCGCGCCGGTCAGCAGAATGTCGTCGTTGAAGTCGTAGGCCGGGTTGTGCACCATCGGCCGCGCCACGCCGTTGCCGATGAACAGATAGGCGCCGGGGCAGCGCTGGAGCATCCAGGCGAAGTCCTCGCTGCCCATCAGTTTGGGTGTGTTGCCATCGACGGCGTCGGCGCCGACCAGTTCGACACCGACCTGACGGGCGAACTCGGTTTCAGCGATGTGGTTGACCAGCACCGGGTAGGCCGGGCGGTGTTCGATGGTCGAGGTGCAGCCGAAGCTTTCGGCCTGGGCTTCGATGATCGAGCGCACGCGATTGAGGGTCTGTTCGCGGACCTCGGCATTCAGTGCTCGCAGGCTCAGGCGCAGGATCGCCTGTTGCGGAATCACGTTCGCCGCCTCGCCGGCCTGCAATGCGCCGACCGTCACCACTGCCGCCTGCTGGGCATCGATGTTGCGGGCGACCACGGTTTGCAAAGCCATCACCACACTCGCTGCCGCGACCAGCGGATCCACCGCCAGATGCGGCATCGAGCCGTGGCCGCCGACGCCTTCAATGGTCACCGTGAGCAGATCCTGCGACGCCATCATCGGCCCTTCGCGAAAGCCCATGTGCCCCGCCGGCAGGCCCGGCATGTTGTGCATGCCAAACAGCGCATCGCACGGGAAACGTTCGAGCAGGCCGTCGGCAAGCATCGCTTCCGCCCCGCCCTGGCCCTCTTCGGCAGGTTGGAAAATCAGCGTCAGGGTGCCGTCGAACTGGCGGGTCGCGGCCAGATAACGCGCCGCACCGAGCAGCATCGCGGTGTGCCCGTCATGACCGCAGGCGTGCATGCAGCCCTGATGGCGGCTGCTGTAGGCGACGCCGGTGTTCTCGATGATCGGCAACGCATCCATGTCGGCCCGCAGCCCGAGTTTGCGTGTGCTGCTGCCGTTGCGCAGCACGCCGACCACACCGGTCTTGCCGACGCCGGTGTGGACTTCATAGCCCCACTCTTCGAGCGACCTGGCGACCAGCGCCGAGGTGCGGCTTTCTTCGAAACCGAGTTCAGGATGGGCGTGAATGTCCTGGCGGGTGGCGTGCAGGTCGCTGGCCACGTCGTTGAGCCAGGCCAGAATGTGCTGATGTCGCGGCATGACGGTTCTCCTCGCGCGGGTGTTTCCCGGTCTTGTTGTTCGCTATGAATTCACGACACATGAACGGCAGGTCGTGCTCACCGCCAGATAACCGCGAGACACGCGAGAGGACAATCGAATGTGGTTCCACAGGGTGGAACCGGATCAGGGTTGCAGGCGACAGCCCTGGCGCTCGCCTTGCCACCGGGCGCTGTTGCTGCGTCCCAGGCCGCTGGCGGTGACGATTTTTTGCGGGCGGTCATCGGTCAGTTCGCTGGGCAGCCATTGCTTCACGTAGCCCCGGCAATATTCGGCGTCGTTGTTCATCACGTAGCGGCAAGAACAATATTCCTTGGCGGTGTAGGCGCTGATGATGTCCGGGAAGGCCCACAGGTTTTCGCGCTCGTGCCAGCCCCAGCCCAGCAGCACGACCAACAACACCAGCAGGATTCGTTTGAACAGTTTCATGGCCGCACCGCCCCGAGCACGCGCTTGAGCAATTCGTTGTGGCGATAGCTGCCGTCGCGGTCATCGGCGTAGCGCACGATCACCAGTTTTTCACTCGGGATGACGTACAGCGCCTGGCCCCAATGGCCGAGGGCGGCGAAGGTGTCGGGCGGTGCGTCGGGCCATGGCGACGGCGCGCCGTCTGCCGGGCGATTGAGCCACCACTGGCCGCCGGGCACGGCTTCGTCCTGATGGGCCTTGTAGCCGGCGAAGGGTTGGCGGTTGAAGGCGACCCAATCCTTGGGTAGCAACTGCCGGTCATTCCAGCGTCCGTCTCGCGCCATCAACAGGCCGATTCGCGCCAGATCCCGGGCGGTCATATAAGCGTAGGAAGAGGCGACGAAAGTGCCCGTGGCGTCGGTTTCCCAGGTGGCATGGCGGATGCCCAGGGGATCGAAAAGCGCTGTCCACGGATAGTCCGGATAACGCTGTGGGCCGACGATGGTTTTCAGCGCCGCCGCCAACAGATTGCTGTCGCCGCTGGAATAACGGAACGCCTGACCCGCTGGCGCGTAGCTGTCGTGATCGGCGGTGAAGGCGGCCATGTCGCGATGGCCACGGGTGTAGAGCATCGCCACCACCGAGGACTTCAGCGGGGCGTATTCGTAGTCTTCCTGCCAGTCGATGCCGGAGGCCCAGTGCAGCAGATCCTTGATCGTAATGGCCGGGTGTTTTTCCAGTGCCGGGTAATATTGCCCGGCCGGGTCATCAAGCTTGAACAGACCTTCGCCATAGGCCACGCCGAACACCGTGGCCATCAGGCTTTTGCTGATCGACCAGGTCAGGTGCGGGGTGTCGGCGGTGGTCGCGGCGGCGTAACGCTCGTAGATGAGCTGACCGTCGCGGATCACCAGCAAGGCGTCGGTGCGGATGCCTTTGCGGGTGCTGTCATCGCGGGTCGGAAAGGCGTAGGCCTCCAACGCATCGACGGCAGAACCGGTGATTTTCGCACCGGTCGGCCATTGCTCGCCCGGCCATTGTTCGGCCTGAACCGTGAAGCTGATCAACAGCAGAAACAGGGACAGGCCTTTGAACATGGTGAGGGCTCTGTAGATGAACCTGAGAAGACTAGCCGGCGTTCATGACAGATGTGTTTTGACTTGCCGCCAACGCCTTGGCCAATCGTTTGGCCCGCGCACCCGCCGCCAGTTGCATGACCGATTGATCGCGCTGCCACATCGTCGCCCACTCGGGATTGCCGTCACGCAGTGCCTGATCGACTTCCGCTTTCAACCCGTCGAACTGCGCAAACAATCCGCCGAGCAACACATGCCCCGCCGGATTGTTCGGCGGCTGTCGACTGACTTCCGCGCATCCGGCCAACAGCGCCAGCAAGCGCAATTGCAGCGGCTGTGGCCAGCCGCTGTCCTGACCGACGCCGTACAGCCACGCGGTCATTGCACTCAACACATAAACGTCTTCAAGGGTGCGGAACGGTTTGACGTAAGCGTCCCAACCGTCCCCGGCGAGCAACTCGCACAGGGCATCGTCGAGATGCAGCCGACCATGGCTGATGTCCGGCATCAACGGCAGCGCCGGCAGTTTTTCCACCCGCACGCCGGGTTCGCCGGGGTACACCACCGCCAGACTCAGGCGCGGTGATTCGCCGGGTTGCTCGCTGCGCGCGGCGATCAGCAGCCAGTCCGCCGCATCACCGGCGGTGACGAAATCCTTTTGCCCGGTGAGGCGCAGATCCGTGAGCCGGGTCTGCATGTCCGCCGGGCGCAGGCTGCGCTGCTCGGTGGCACACAACGCGCCGAGGCTCGGCGGCGCGCTCGGCCAGAGCATGCGCAACGCCGCCTGATAACCCACCAGAAACGCCAGCCCCGGCGTCGCCATCCGCCGCCCTCCCGCCACCGCCAGTTCGAACGGCGTCACGCTGCCCAGTTGATGCAGCAGCGTGGCGAAACCCTCCGCCAGATCGGCAACGGCGGGCAGGCGTTCGCGGCATTCAAGCAGGGTCGACCAGGTCATCAGAGGCTCCTCGTGGGCTGTCATATAAGCATCACCAAACATTCATGGCGATGACACCGGGGCTACATAGCCTGACTTTGCACAACACGGCTGCATAAAGAAAGTCGATCGGCTGCAACCCATGACGGGTTCAAGGCCCGTACGGAGATTCACATGACTCAGATCGCCCGCATCAGCGACACCGGCAATGAACGCCGCCTGCAAGCCGAACGCCTGATCGGCGCCGAGGCCTTGCAGCAAGCCCAGGCCTTGCGCTTCAACGTGTTCAGCGGCGAGTTCAACGCCAAGCTGAACGGCGCGGAGCTGGGTCTGGACATGGATGACTATGATGTTCACTGCAGCCACATCGGCGTGCGTGACCTGAACACCGGCCGCCTGGTGGCGACCACCCGTTTGCTCGATCACACCGCCGCCAGCAGCCTGGGCAAGTTCTACAGCGAAGAAGAATTCAGCCTGCATGGCCTCGCCGGTCTGCAAGGCCCGATCCTGGAAATCGGTCGCACCTGCGTCGACCCGGCCTACCGCAACGGCGGCACCATCGCCGTGCTTTGGGGCGAACTGGCCGAAGTCCTCAATCAAGGCGGCTACAGCTATCTGATGGGCTGCGCGAGCATCCCGATGCAGGACGGCGGCGTGCAGGCCCACGCGATCATGCAGCGCCTGCGCGAACGTTATCTGTGCACCGAACACCTGCGCGCCGAACCGAAGAATCCACTGCCGAGCCTCGACATTCCGTCGAACGTGATCGCCGAAATGCCGCCACTGCTCAAGGCCTACATGCGCCTGGGCGCGAAGATCTGCGGCGAGCCGTGCTGGGACGAAGACTTCCAGGTCGCCGACGTGTTCATTCTGCTCAAGCGCGACGAACTCTGCCCGCGCTACGCCAAGCACTTCAAGGCGGCGGTGTGATGAGCCGGCTGCGGGTGTACGCGCGAATTGCGCGAGTGCTGCTGGTGGTGACACTGGGCTTGAGCATGGCCAGTGTCTTCGGAGTATTCGAACGTTTGGGGCTGGCCCATTCGATGGAGCGTCGGCAGCGCTGGTCGCGGTTTTTCATGGCGCGCCTGAGCAATGCCCTGCCCTTTCGTGTGACCGTTCACGGCGAGCTGCCGAAACAGCCGATGCTGTGGATCAGCAACCATGTGTCGTGGACTGACATTCCGCTGCTCGGCATGCTCACGCCGCTGTCGTTTCTGTCCAAGGCCGAAGTGCGCACCTGGCCGGTGGCCGGCTGGCTGGCGGCGAAAGCCGGTAGCCTGTTCATCCGTCGCGGTTCGGGCGACAGCCAGTTGATCCGCAAACAGATGACCCGTCACCTGCAAACCGATCATCCGCTGCTGATGTTCCCGGAAGGCACCACCACCGACGGCCGCTCGCTGCGCACCTTTCATGGTCGTCTGCTATCGGCAGCAATTGATTCGGAAGTGAAGCTGCAACCAGTGGCGATCCGTTATCTGCGCGAGGGCAAGATCGATTCGCTGGCGCCGTTCATTGGTGACGATGATCTGCTGTCGCACCTGATGCGCCTGTTCAGCAACGACTGCGGCGATGTCGAGATTCATCTGCTCAAGCCGATTGCCTGCCAGGGCCGGGAACGCGCGGCATTGGCGTTCGAGGCGCAACAAGCGGTGCAGAAAGCCTTGTTCGGCGATGTGCTCAAACCGGTCGAAGCGCAACACGCCCGCGATCTGATCGCGGCCTGATCGGCGACGCCTGCCTACAGCTGCCGGCCGGCAAAGTCCTGCAGCTGTGGGTAGAACAAACGAAAGTCTTCGCTCAACGGTTCATACAACCGGCGCAATTCCTCCATCGCCCCCGCCAGTTCTTCAGGCCGGGTCAGGCGCCGGGAGATCCCGCGCAACACCTGCTCCAGCACTTCGAATTCCTGATACGAACCCAACCAGTCATTGGCCACCATATGCGGGGCGATCTTCGCCAGGCGTTCGGGCAATCGCCTCTCGCTGGACAGCACGCGGTAAACGTCGGTGGTGAATTGGCCGAGCGGACGGTCGGCGTACAGCGTCCAGTCCCGGGCCAGGCAATGGTCGAAAAACACGTCGAGGACGATGCCCGCGTAACGGCGGCGGGTCGTGGAAAACCGCGCCAGTGAGGCATCCACCAGCGGATGGCGATCGGTAAACACATCGATTTGCCGATGCAGGGCAATTGCCGCTTCGATCTCCGGGTCGAACTGCCCTTGCAGCCGCCCTTTGACGAAATCGCCATACAGACTGCCGAGCAGTTGACCGGGACGCTGGCCACCGAGGTGTAAATGTGCGAGATAGTTCATGGGCGCAGCTTAGCACCGCGCCCGCGTTTGTTTACACCCAACATATCGTTATAACCCGATATACCGATTTATGCGGTCATCAGATCAAATTCATATTGGTATATCGCGAAGTACCGATTTAAAGTTCGCCTCATCGCGATATAGCGCTACACACATCACGAGCACCCAGCCATGAACATTGACCTCGACGAAATAATAAAAGCCCTGGCGCACCCAGTACGGCGAGACATCCTCAACTGGCTGAAAGACCCGAAAGCCCAGTTTCCGGAACAGATCCACAACCACGAGTACGGCATCTGCGCCGGGCAGATCGATCAACGCTGCGGCCTGTCGCAGTCGACCGTTTCCGCCCACCTGGCCACCCTGCAACGGGCCGGGCTGATCAGCAGCCAGAAAGCCGGCCAGTGGCACTTTTTCAAACGCAACGAGGACGTGATCCAGGCGTTCCTCAGCACCCTCAGCAAAGAGCTCTGACCCTTAACGTCAGCCAGCCAAAAGGATCAAACGATGCCCCTCTCGCTCCTCATACTCGCCTTGAGCGCCTTCGCCATCGGCACCACCGAGTTCGTCATCATGGGCCTGCTGCCCAATGTGGCGGCCGACCTCGGCGTGTCGATTCCCGGCGCCGGCTGGCTGGTGACCGGCTACGCCCTGGGCGTGGCGATTGGTGCACCGTTCATGGCAATGGCCACTGCAAAACTGCCGCGCAAGGCTGCACTGGTAACGCTGATGGGCATCTTCATTATCGGCAACCTGCTCTGCGCCATCGCCACTGACTACGAGGTGCTGATGTTTGCCCGAGTGGTTACCGCCCTCTGCCACGGTGCGTTCTTCGGCATCGGTTCGGTGGTCGCGGCCAACCTGGTGGCACCGAACAAACGCGCCTCGGCCGTGGCCCTGATGTTCACCGGCCTGACCCTGGCCAACGTGCTGGGCGTACCGCTGGGCACCGCCCTCGGTCAGGAAGCTGGCTGGCGCTCGACCTTCTGGGCAGTGACCGTGATCGGTGTGATCGCGCTGATCGGCCTGATCCGCTTCCTGCCGGCGAAGCGTGACGAAGAAAAACTCGACATGCGTGCCGAACTGGCCGCGCTCAAAGGCGCCGGGATCTGGCTGTCGCTGAGCATGACTGCACTGTTCGCCGCCTCGGTGTTCACTCTGTTCACTTACGTCGCGCCGCTGCTGGGCGATGTTACCGGTGTCTCGCCCCGTGGCGTGACCTGGACCCTGATGCTCATCGGCCTGGGCCTGACCGTCGGCAACATCATCGGCGGCAAACTGGCCGACAAAGGCCTGGCCGCAACGCTGATCGGCGTGTTCATCGCCATGGCCGTGACCTCCACCGTACTGACCTGGACCAGCATCGCGCTGATCCCGACCGAGATCACCCTGTTCCTCTGGGCTACCGCGTGTTTCGCTGCCGTGCCGGCCCTGCAAGTGAACGTCGTGACCTACGGCCAGGCCGCACCGAACCTGGTGTCGACCCTGAACATCGGCGCCTTCAACGTCGGCAACGCCCTCGGCGCCTGGGTCGGCGGCAGCGTCATCGCCCACGGCTACGGCCTGACCAGCGTGCCTCTCGCCGCTGCAGCGCTGGCGGTACTCGCACTGCTGGTGACCCTGATCACATTCCGCCAGAACGGCAATCCCGAGCTGGCCACCGCTAACTGATTCACTCACTTACCTCACGAGGGTTGTATCTCATGGCAACAATTTTCGATCCGATCAAACTGGGCGACCTCGAGCTGTCCAACCGCATCATCATGGCGCCGCTGACCCGCTGCCGTGCCGACGAAGGCCGCGTACCGAACGCACTGATGGCCGAGTACTACGTACAACGCGCCTCGGCCGGTCTGATCCTCAGCGAAGCCACGTCGGTGACCCCAATGGGCGTCGGCTACCCGGACACTCCGGGTATCTGGTCCAACGACCAGGTGCGCGGCTGGACCAACGTGACCAAGGCCGTTCACGCAGCCGGTGGCAAGATCGTCCTGCAACTGTGGCACGTCGGCCGGGTTTCCCACCCTTCGTACCTGAACGGCGAAGCGCCGGTTGCACCAAGCGCCATCCAGCCTAAAGGCCACGTCAGCCTGGTTCGCCCGCTGGCCGACTATCCAACCCCGCGTGCGCTGGAAACCGCTGAAATCGCCGACATCGTCGACGCCTACCGCGTTGGTGCGGAAAACGCCAAGGCCGCCGGTTTCGACGGCGTGGAAATCCACGGCGCCAACGGTTACCTGCTCGACCAGTTCCTGCAAAGCAGCACCAACCAGCGCACCGACAACTACGGCGGCTCCCTGGAAAACCGTGCCCGCCTGCTGCTGGAAGTGACTGACGCCGCGATCGAAGTCTGGGGCGCGGGCCGTGTAGGCGTGCACCTGGCTCCGCGCGCCGACTCCCATGACATGGGCGACGACAACCTGGCCGAAACCTTCACCTACGTCGCCCGCGAACTGGGCAAGCGTGGCATCGCCTTTATCTGCTCCCGCGAGAAAGAAGGCGCCGACAGCCTCGGCCCACAACTGAAAGAAGCCTTCGGCGGCGCCTACATCGCCAACGAACGCTTCACCAAGGACAGCGCCAACGCGTGGCTGGCCGAGGGCAAGGCTGACGCTGTGGCATTCGGAATCCCGTTCATTGCCAATCCGGACTTGCCGGCCCGTTTGAAGGCCGACGCGCCGCTTAACGAACCGCACCCGGAAACGTTCTACGGAAAAGGCGCGGTCGGTTACCTCGACTACCCGACGCTGTAATCGTTAGAGCGTTGCAACTAAAAAAGCCCCGATTCGAAAGAACCGGGGCTTTTTTAGTTTCTATTTGAAAATGAATAAAAGAAATAAAGCATTACACAGCCAACAAGCAAAGGATCACTGACGCTGCTATTTTCGCTCACATAAATTCACTACAACCCTACAGCGAGAGAGATAATCATGGATGAAATTGAAGAGTACCTTTCCCAGTTCACAGGCAAGGAATCCCCGGAAGACATCGAACGGGAAAGAGTCTATCTGTCCGGATTGAGCAAAGAGAGATTCGAAGAAATTCGAGCACAGAACGCATTTGAAAGAACTTATGAATCGAACTACGCACAGGCCATGCAACAGCAACCAGCCCAGTGGGTTAACCTTCGTAATAAAACCTCTGGCACCTATGTACTGTTCCAGATTTTCAATCGTACTCGCGAAACATTTTCACTGACCAGTTCGAGCTGGGCCAATGACCCTGATCGTTATGAGATCCCGCCAGCCGGATACGTTATATTTACATTGCCCGGTAACTTACTAAAACGCATCAGTAGTGCGAACGCTGGCTACAGAAGTTCACAAATCAATCATCAATTTACGTACAGCAGCGGCAACTACGCGTTCAATTTCTCGACAGCAGCAAAACTAACCCTCAAGTACGAACCGTTCGCCTTTGGCGATACAACGTCCGTATCGCGAAGTCACAGCATTCGCTCGATCGGCCAGTCCGAAATTGTATGCGAGTACATGATGGAACAGAACCAAAACAAGTCCCCGTACAGCTACGCGATCACGATTCAGATCAGTTAGAAAATTCATTCACGACCTTCTCTATTCAGACAGGCGCGCTCTCGCAAGGACGCCTGCCGGGCATTGCTCAAATTGCAGTGAACAGATACCCCACAAATGAAATACAAAATCCCTACAAAATGCGTAGCGCGCGACGTATAAACTCGCCGCCTGGATCGACTCCAATGCAGCGGGTAGAAGCCGCATGAGCCAATAACGAATTTTGTTTCATTTGCGCAGGCTGGGGCTCAGGCGCAGCATGTCCAGCCCGGTATCGACCCAGCGCTCGGCCTCGGCGTAAAGTTCGAAGCTGTCCGGCACCAGGAGCCACCCATAAAGGAGGCCGTCGATATAGGCGTGAATGCTGATGGCTGCCCGGGCAGTGTCGAGGTCTGCCGGTAACTGCCCACGATTGACCGCATTACTCAATGTCAGCGCGATCCGCACATTGCAATCGAGGCTGGCGGTCCGGCGCTGCTGGCGCAGATCGCACATTTCATCGGTGAACTCGCACTTATGAAACAGAATTTCGTTGATACGCCGGGTCTTCGGGTCCAGCGCAACTTGATGAAACAAATGAATCAGCAATTTGCGCATGCAGCCCAGCGGATCGGGTTCGTCCTCGCTTTCGCTGGCCTTGGCCAGTTCATCCAGCGGCTCATGCAGGGTATCGAGCATGGCTTGCAGCAGATCGGCCTTGTTGCTGAAGTGCCAGTAGATGGCACCGCGCGTCACCCCGGCCAGGGTCGCGATGTCCGACAGGGTCGTGCGGGCCACGCCCCGCTCATAGAAGGCTTTCTCGGCCGCTTCGAGAATCTGGCTGCGCGTTTCCTGAGCTTCCTCTTTGGTACGACGGACCATGGCAGTAAAACCTCAAACAGGATGTTTCAGGGATGGCTGAATATCCGCTGAATAAAAAAGGGTTGATCTCTCGCGGATCGGCTCCCCGGCCTACAATTTCAGACCTTGCGACGACTTTTGTAACAGGGTGGATACGACGCCAAGGTGTTTACAAACAACCATGAACGTAAGTATATTCCTTAGCAAGCTACTTATCCACCCGGTAACCTTTTTTTACCCTTCCACACTTCTTGTGCGCTTTTCGCGCGCCTGACCCGAGGATCTTCATGCAATTCAAGCCAGCTGTTACCGCTCTGGTCACTGCCGTCGCCCTGGCATCGCTGCTCAGCGGATGTAAAAAGGAAGAGGCGGCTCCCGCCGCACCACCTCCTCAGGTCGGCGTCGTCACCCTGCAACCACAAGCCTTTACCCTGACTTCCGAACTGCCGGGCCGCACCAGCTCGTTCCGCGTTGCCGAAGTTCGTCCGCAGGTCAACGGCATCATTCTCAAGCGTCTGTTCAAGGAAGGCGGCGATGTCAAAGCCGGCCAGCAGCTGTATCAGATCGATCCGTCGGTCTATGAAGCGACCCTGAAAAGCGCCGAAGCCAACCTGCGTTCGACCAAGTCGATCTCCGACCGCTACAAGCAACTGGTCGACGAGCAGGCGGTCAGCCGTCAGGAATACGACACCGCCGTGGCCAACCGCCTGCAATCGGAAGCGTCGCTGCAGAGCGCGCAGATCAACGTGCGCTACACCAAGGTCTACGCACCGATCTCCGGTCGTATCGGCCGCTCTTCGGTGACCGAGGGCGCACTGGTCAGCAGCGGCCAGACCGATGCGATGGCGACCATCCAGCAACTGGACCCGATCTACGTCGACGTCACTCAGTCTTCGGTGGAACTGCTGGAGCTGCGCCGAGAACTGGAAAGTGGCCGCCTGCAGAAGGCCGGCGACAATGCCGCCGCGGTCAAGCTGACCCTGGAAGACGGCAGCCAGTACAAACTCGACGGTAAGCTTGAATTCTCTGAAGTGTCGGTCGACCCGACCACCGGCTCCGTGACCCTGCGCGCCGTGTTCCCGAACCCGGATCACACCCTGTTGCCAGGCATGTTCGTTCGCGCCCAGTTGCAGGCCGGTGTCAACGCCGCTGCCATCCTGGCGCCGCAACAAGGCGTGACCCGTGACCTCAAGGGCACGCCGACCGCGCTGGTCGTGGGTGCGGACAACAAGGTCGAACTGCGTCAGCTCAAGGCCAGCCGCACCGTCGGCAGCCAGTGGCTGATCGAAGACGGCCTGAAAGCCGGCGATCGCCTGATCACCGAAGGGCTGCAATTCGTGCGTCCAGGTGTCCAGGTCAACCCGACCGAAGCGACCAACGTAGCCAAGAACCCGGCACCCGCCAAGGCAGCTGACAAAGCCTACGGCGGCAAAGGGGAGTAACTCATGTCGAAATTTTTTATCGACCGTCCGATTTTCGCCTGGGTAATTGCCCTGGTGATCATGCTGGTCGGGGCTCTATCGATCCTGAAACTGCCGATCAACCAGTACCCGAGCATTGCGCCACCGGCCATTGCGATTTCCGTGACCTACCCGGGTGCTTCGGCACAGACGGTTCAGGACACCGTGGTGCAGGTGATCGAGCAGCAGCTCAACGGTATCGACAACTTGCGTTATGTGTCGTCGGAAAGTAACTCCGACGGCAGCATGACCATCACCGCGACCTTCGAGCAAGGCACCAACTCCGACACCGCGCAGGTCCAGGTCCAGAACAAGCTGAACCTGGCCACCCCGCTGTTGCCGCAGGAAGTGCAGCAACAGGGTATCCGCGTGACCAAGGCAGTGAAGAACTTCCTGCTGGTGATCGGCGTGGTATCGCGTGACGGCAGCATGACCAAGGACGACCTGTCCAACTACATCGTGTCGAACATGCAGGACCCGATCTCCCGGACCGCCGGTGTCGGTGACTTCCAGGTCTTCGGTGCCCAGTACGCGATGCGCATCTGGCTCGACCCGGCCAAACTGAACAAGTACAACCTGACCCCGGCCGATGTCAGTGCCGCGATCTCGGCGCAGAACGTTCAGATTTCCTCCGGTCAGCTCGGTGGTTTGCCGGCACTGCCAGGCCAGCAACTGAACGCCACGATCATCGGCAAGACCCGTCTGCAGACTGCCGAGCAGTTCAAGGCGATTCTGCTGAAGGTCAACCAGGATGGCTCGCAAGTGCGTATCGGTGATGTCGCCGACGTCGGTCTGGGTGGTGAAAACTCCAGCATCGCGGCGCAGTTCAACGGCAAACCGGCTTCCGGTCTGGCGGTGAAACTGGCCAACGGCGCCAACGCGCTCGACACCGCCAAAGCCCTGCGCAAGACGATTGACGACCTCAAGCCGTTCTTCCCGCAAGGCATGGAAGTGGTGTTCCCGTACGACACTACCCCGGTGGTGACCGAATCGATCAAAGGTGTGGTTGAAACCCTGGTCGAAGCAATCGTGCTGGTGTTCCTGGTGATGTTCCTGTTCCTGCAAAACTTCCGCGCCACCGTCATCACCACGATGACCGTGCCGGTGGTATTGCTGGGTACGTTCGGCATCCTCGCGGCCGCCGGTTTCAGCATCAACACCCTGACCATGTTCGGTATGGTATTGGCCATCGGCTTGCTGGTGGACGACGCCATCGTCGTGGTGGAAAACGTCGAGCGGGTGATGGCCGAAGAAGGCCTGTCACCGAAGGAAGCGACCAAGAAGTCCATGGGCCAGATCCAGGGCGCACTGGTCGGTATCGCGCTCGTACTGTCGGCGGTACTGCTGCCGATGGCATTCTTCAGCGGCTCCACCGGTGTGATCTACCGTCAGTTCTCGATCACCATCGTGTCGGCCATGGGCCTGTCGGTTCTGGTCGCTCTGATCTTTACCCCGGCGCTCTGCGCCACCATGCTCAAGGCGATTCCGAAAGGCGAGCACGGCACACCGAAACGCGGCTTCTTCGGCTGGTTCAACCGCAACTTCGACCGCAGCGTTCGCAGCTACGAGCGCGGTGTCGGCAACATCCTGCAGCGCAAGGCGCCATACCTGCTGGCCTACCTGCTGATCGTGGTTGGCATGATCTGGCTGTTCACCCGCATTCCGACCGCGTTCCTGCCGGAAGAAGACCAGGGCGTACTGTTCGCCCAGGTGCAGACCCCAGCCGGTTCCAGTGCCGAGCGCACGCAGGTGGTGATCGATGAAATGCGCTCTTACCTGCTGGACAAAGAATCCAGCTCGGTAGCCTCGGTGTTCACCGTGAACGGCTTCAACTTCGCCGGTCGCGGCCAGAGCTCGGGTCTGGCGTTCATCATGCTCAAGCCATGGCACGAGCGTGACGCGAGCAACAGCGTGTTCGCCCTGGCTCAACGCGCCCAGCAGCATTTCTTCAGCTTCCGCGATGCGATGGTGTTTGCCTTCGCCCCGCCGGCCGTACTGGAGTTGGGTAACGCCACCGGTTTCGACGTGTTCCTGCAGGACCGCGCCGGTATCGGTCACGACAAGCTGATGGAAGCCCGTAACCAGTTCCTCGGCATGGCTGCGCAGAGCAAGGTGCTCTACCAGGTGCGTCCGAACGGTCTGAACGACGAGCCGCAATACCACCTGGAAATCGACGACGAGAAGGCCCGTGCCCTGGGCTTGAGCCTGTCCGACATCAACAGCACCCTGTCGATCTCCTTCGGTAGTAGCTACGTCAACGACTTCATCGACCGCGGCCGTGTGAAGAAGGTTTACGTGCAAGGTCAGGCCGGCGCTCGCATGAGCCCTGAAGACCTGAAGAAGTGGTACGTGCGCAACAGCGCCGGCACCATGGTTCCATTCTCCGCGTTCGCCAAGGGCGAGTGGATCTACGGTTCGCCGAAACTGGCGCGTTACAACGGTGTAGAAGCGATGGAGATCCTTGGTTCTCCGGCGCCGGGTTACTCCACCGGTGAAGCGATGGCCGAAGTCGAGGCGATTGCCAAGAAACTGCCGGCCGGTGTGGGTATCTCGTGGACCGGTCTGTCGTACGAAGAACGACTGTCCGGCTCGCAGGCGCCGGCGCTGTACGCCCTGTCGCTGCTGATGGTGTTCCTGTGTCTGGCGGCGCTGTATGAAAGCTGGTCGATTCCGATCGCGGTCATGCTCGTGGTGCCACTGGGGATCATCGGTGCGCTGATGGCCACCAGCCTGCGCGGTCTGTCAAACGACGTGTACTTCCAGGTGGGTCTGTTGACGACCATTGGTCTGGCGGCTAAAAACGCCATTCTGATCGTCGAGTTCGCCAAGGAATTGCACGAGCAGGGACGCAGTCTGCGCGATGCGGCCATTGAAGCCTGCCGCATGCGTCTGCGACCGATCATCATGACGTCGCTGGCGTTCGTCCTCGGTGTTGTACCGTTGGCTATCTCCACCGGCGCAGGCTCGGGCAGTCAACACGCGATCGGTACCGGCGTGATTGGCGGTATGCTCACCGCAACGATCCTGGCGATCTTCTGGGTTCCACTGTTCTTCGTCACTGTGTCGTCCATGGGTCAGCGCAAAAACGCCGGCAAGGATGACACCATAGAAACTCCTAAAGAGGCTGGCCAATGAGCAAGTCGCTACTCTCCATCGCAGTTGCCGCCTTCGTGCTGAGCGGTTGCTCGCTGATACCGGATTATCAGCAGCCTGAAGCACCGGTGGCCGCGCAATTCCCGCAGGGCCCGGCGTACTCGCCGGCCCAGGCACCGGCGCAGGCCGCTGCCGAACAGGGCTGGAAGCAGTTTTTCCATGACCCTGCCCTGCAGCAGCTGATCCAGGTCGCCCTGGAAAACAACCGCGACCTGCGTGTCGCGGCGCTGAACATCGACGCCTACGCGGCTCAATACCGCATCCAGCGTGCCGATCTGTTCCCGGCCGTTTCGGCCAATGCCAGCGGCAGCCGTCAGCGGGTTCCGGCCCGGGCGTCGCAGACCGGTGATTCGACGATCACCAGTTCCTACTCCGCCACCGTCGGCATCAGCGCCTACGAACTCGACCTGTTCGGTCGGGTTCGCAGCCTGAGCGAACAAGCGCTGCAACAATACTTCGCCACCGAAGAAGCGCGTCGCAGCACCCAGATCAGCCTGGTGGCCAACGTGGCCAACGCCTACCTGACCTGGCAGGCCGACAAGGAATTGCTCAAGCTGACTCAGGACACCCTCGGTGCCTTCGAGGAAAGCTACAAGCTGACCAGCCGCAGCAACGAAGTCGGTGTGGCTTCGGCGCTGGACCTGGCGCAGTCGCGTACCTCGGTCGAGAACGCCCGGGCACAACTGGCGCGTTACACCCGCCAGGTGGCCCAGGACGAAAACAGCCTGACCCTGCTGCTCGGCACCGGCGTGCCGGCCAACCTGCAAGCGGCCAAGCCGCTGTCGGATGACCTGCTGGCCGATGTGCCGGCCGGCCTGCCGTCGGATCTGCTGCAACGTCGCCCGGACATCCTTCAGGCCGAGTACAACCTGAAGGCCGCCAACGCCAACATCGGCGCGGCCCGCGCAGCGTTCTTCCCGAGCATCAGCCTGACCGCCAACGCGGGCAGCCTGAGCCCGGACCTGTCCGGCCTGTTCAAGGGCGGCTCGGGCACGTGGCTGTTCCAGCCGCAGATCAACCTGCCGATCTTCAACGCCGGCAGCCTGCGCGCCAGCCTCGACTACGCCAAGATCCAGAAGGACATTGGCGTGGCGAACTACGAGAAGTCCATTCAAACGGCCTTCCAGGAAGTCGCCGACGGCCTGGCCGCCCGCCAGACCTACACCGAGCAGTTGCAGGCCCAGCGTGATTTCGTCGCCGCCAACCAGGATTACTACCGCCTGGCCGAGCGTCGCTATCGCATCGGCGTCGACAGCAACCTGACCTTCCTCGATGCCCAGCGTCAGCTGTTCAGTGCGCAACAATCGCTGATCACCGACCGCCTCGCGCAGCTGACCAGTGCGGTCAACCTGTACAAGGCCCTGGGTGGTGGCTGGAATGCGCAGACCGCGCAGAACGAGCCGCTCAAAGAAGAAGCGCCGAAGATGAAGCTGTTCTGATCATCCGCTGAACACAAAAAGCCCGCCGACTGGCGGGCTTTTTGTTGCCTGCCAATCTTGCGTTCGATAATCGCCCGAATTCCACTTTCGCCGATTGAATCGCCTCGCCCGTGCCCCGCACCATTCGAGCCACAAAACCAATAACAACAGGTTCGACACCATGCTCCCGCGCCCTGCTCCATCCGGCTGATCGCCGCCGCTTCGCCCCTGATTCCATTGAATTCCTGCGCCTCAGAAACGGTCGCAACGCCCCCGTTCGCCCAAAAAAACAAGAGAGACCCGAGCCCATGACAACGTCCCTTGCGCCCTACGCACTTCCCGGCCTGATCGCCCTCGCCCTGGCCGGCGTCGCGCTGCCCGCTGCGGCTGAAGAAGCCGGTTTCATCGAAGGGGCCAAGGTCAACCTGAACCTGCGCAACTTCTACATCAACCGCAATTTCACCAACCCGACCAAGGCTCAGGGCAAGGCTGAAGAGTGGACGCAGAACTTCATCCTCGACGCCAAGTCCGGTTTCACCCAGGGCACCGTCGGGTTCGGCATGGATGTGCTGGGGTTGTACTCGGTGAAGCTCGATGGCGGTAGAGGCACCGGCGGCACGCAGGCGTTGCCACTGGATCATGACGGGCGCCCGGCGGACACCTTCGGCCGCACCAACGTGGCATTCAAGGCCAAGCTGTCACAGACCGAAGTGAAGGTCGGCGAATGGATGCCGGTGCTGCCGATCCTGCGCTCGGACGACGGTCGCTCACTGCCCCAGACCTTTCGCGGTGGCCAGATCACCTCGAAAGAAATCGACGGCCTGACCCTTTACGGCGGCCAGTTCCGCGCCAACAGCCCGCGCGACGACAGCAGCATGAGCGACATGTCGATGTTCGGCAAAGCCGCGTTCACCTCGGACCGCTTCAACTTCCAGGGCGGCGAATACGTGTTCAACGACAAGCGCACCCAGATCGGTCTGTGGAACGCCGAGCTCAAGGACATCTACAGCCAGCAATACGTCAACCTGATCCACAGCCAGCCAATCGGCGACTGGACCCTGGGCGCCAACCTCGGTTTCTTCTACGGCAAGGACGACGGCAGTGCCCGCGCCGGCGACCTCGACAACAAGACCTGGTCGGGCATGTTCTCCGCGCGATACGGCGGCAACACCTTCTACGTCGGCCTGCAAAAACTCACCGGCGACAGCGCCTGGATGCGCGTCAACGGCACCAGCGGCGGAACGCTCGCCAACGACAGCTACAACTCAAGCTACGACAACGCGCAGGAACGTTCCTGGCAACTGCGCCACGACTACAACTTCGCCGCCCTCGGCGTGCCCGGCCTGACCCTGATGAACCGCTACATCAGCGGCGACAACGTGCACACCGGGACCATCACCGACGGCAAGGAATGGGGCCGCGAATCGGAACTGGGCTACACCGTGCAAAGCGGCGCACTCAAGGACCTGAACGTCAGGTGGCGCAACTCGACCATGCGCCGAGACTTCAGCAACAACGAGTTCGACGAGAACCGTCTGATCGTCAGCTACCCGATCAGCCTGCTCTGAGCCATTGCACCATCCGTCAGGATTAATGGCACGGCGCAAGCCAACGCGTAGAGTGGATCCACCTGAAGGACTCAGGTGCTCCACCCTCTTCGCTTCCGTTATCTATTGATGTCGGTCCCCAAGACTTGGCCAGGTTGTCATCGGAAGACCCTGCTGATCACCGGAGGACCGCCTCATGATCACCCGACTCAAACCGGCTCCCGTCGACAAAGACTGGGACGCCCGGGCGTACCAACAGTTTTCCCGTCTCAGGCAACAACCGGTCGAGGAATTGCTCAGTCGTGTCGACCTGAAAAAACCTCAATGCATCTACGACCTTGGTTGCGGCACCGGGATTGCCACGAAGGTTCTGGCCGATCGCTGGCCCCAAGCAAAGATCACGGGCATCGACAGTTCGAAAGACATGCTTCAGGTCGCCCGTTGCCTGCCGATCAAGGCGCGCTGGCAACACGCCGAGCTGCAACACTGGAAACCCCGCAAGCCGGCCGACCTGTTGTTCGCCGCAGCCGTGCTGCATTTCATCGATGACCATAAAACGCTGTTGCCGGGACTGCTACGCCACCTCAACCACGGCGGTTGTCTGGCCGCGCACATGCCGGACTGGCGCGATGCGCTGTGGTATCAACTGATGCTCGAGACCCTCGACGATGCCGGCCCCGGTGGCAAACCGTTGGGCAGCCCACAACTGCGCCAGCGCATGGCGGCGCGGCCGTTGTTGTCGCTGGAGGATTACTACCGTTTGCTTGCGCCACTGACCCGGTCGCTGGATATCTGGGAAACCGAGCAGTTGCAGGTGGTCGACGGCAAGTCGCCGGTTTATGACTGGGTGAAGGTGTCGGCGCTGCGACCGGTGATGCAGGGGCTGACGTCAGAGGAACAGGCGCGCTTCATTTATCACTACCTGATGCGGCTGCATGCGCATTATCCGCAGGAGGAAAACGGCCATACGTTGTTTGCGTTCAAGCGGATTTTCATTGTTGCCAGGGTTTGAATCGGCGCGGCAAATACCACCATCGCTGGCAGGCTAGCTCCCACAATGGACCGCATTTCATTGTGGGAGCTGGCTTGCCAGCGATGAGGCCGACTCAGTCGTCGTCACTCTCGTGATTCGACACCCAGCTCATCCCAGACCGATTCGGCCAGATGAAACGTCGCATTCGCCGCCGGAATCCCGCAGTAGATCGCACTCTGCATGATCACTTCCTTGATCTCGCCACGGCTCACGCCATTGTTGGCCGCTGCGCGCAGGTGCAACTTAAGTTCGCCCTCACGGTTCATGCCGATCAGCATGGCGATGGTGATCAGGCTGCGAGTGTGGCGCGGCAGGCCCGGACGGGTCCAGATGTCTCCCCAGGCGTGACGGGTAATCATCTCCTGGAATTCCGAGTTGAACTCGGTCAGCGTGGTCAGGCTGCGATCGACGTGAGCGTCGCCGAGCACCGCGCGGCGCACTTGCATGCCGTCGTCGTAACGTTGTTTCTCGTCCACGGAAATCCCCTCAATCGGCCAGCAAAAAGGTCAGCACGCGGTCGCTGAATGCGTCGCCGGCCTGAACGTTTGAAAGGTGCGCCGCATAGAACTCGGCGTACTCGGCGCCGCGCACATGCTCCTGAATGAAATGCCCGCCGGACGGTGGCGTCACCGCATCTTCGGTACCGGCGATCACCAGCAGCGGCGCCTTGATCGACGACAACTGCTCACGGAAATCCGCATCACGCACCGCCGCGCAGTTGGCGGCGTAACCTTCAGGATTGGTCGCGGCCAACATGTCGGTGATCTGCTTCGCTGCGACTGGATTGGCGGCGGAAAAGTCCGGGGTAAACCAGCGGGCAATCGACGCATCGCGCAACGCAACCATCGCTGCCGGGCCGTCGCGCAGCACGGTTTCGATGCGCGGGTTCCACACCGACGGATCGCCGATTTTTGCCGCCGTGTTGCAGACGATCAGTTTGTTCAGACGCTGGCCGGCGTTGATCCCCAGCCACTGGCCGATCAGGCCGCCCATCGACAGACCGCAGAAATGTGCACGTTCGATGTGCAGCGCATCCAGCAGCGCCAGCACGTCGCGGCCCAGTTGCTCGATGCTGTATGGGCCCGGTGTCACCAGCGACTGACCGTGCCCGCGCGTATCAAAACGCAGCACGCGAAAATGTTCGGTGAAGGCCGGCATCTGCACGTCCCACATGTGCAGGTCGGTGCCCAGCGAGTTCGACAGCACCAGCACCGGCGCATCGACCGGGCCTTCCAATGTGTAATGCAGTTCGCCATCGGCGAGTTGAACGAAAGCCACAGCCCTCTCCTTTCAGTCAGACAATGCGTTGTGTTCGGCCACCGCACGCTCGACCCAGACCTGCGCCTGGCCGAGGTAATGGGCGGGATCGAGCAGATGATCCAGTTCGGTTGCGCTGAGTTCGGCGGTCACCTGCGTTTCGTCACCGAGTACCGCCCGCAGATGGCGCTGTTCGGCCACCGCACGTTTGCAGCATTGCTCGAGCAGATGATGCGCAGTGTCGCGGCCGACCCGTTGCGCAAGCACGATACTTACCGCTTCGGCCAGCACCAGGCCTTGGGTCAGTTCCAGGTTGCGGGCCATGCGCGCGGCATCGACTTCCAGACCGTCGGCCAACAGCCGCGCCTGTTGCAGCGCGCCCGACACCAGGCAGCAGATCTCCGGCAGGGTTTCCCATTCGGCGTGCCACAAACCGAGGCTGCGTTCGTGCTCCTGCGGCATGGCGCTGAACAGTGTCGAGACCAGACCCGGCACGCGGGTCGCCGCGCCGATCAACACCGCCGCGCCCACCGGATTGCGCTTGTGCGGCATGGTCGAGGAACCGCCCTTGCCCGGCGCCGACGGCTCGAACACTTCAGCCGCTTCGGTCTGCATCAACAGGCTGATGTCGCGGCCAAATTTGCCGAGACTGCCGGCGATCAGTCCGAGCACAGCGCCGAACTCGACGATGCGATCACGCTGGGTGTGCCACGGTTGTTCCGGCAAAGTCAGTTGCAGTTCTTCGGCCAGCGCCTGGGCAATCGGCAACGCCTGTTCGCCGAGCGCCGCGAGGGTGCCGGACGCGCCGCCGAATTGCAGCACCAGCAGTCGCGGCTTGAGCTCGCGCAGGCGTTGGCGGCTACGAGTCACGGCGCCGAGCCAACCGGCGATTTTCATGCCGAGCGTCACCGGCGTCGCATGTTGCAGCCAGGTGCGCCCGGCCAGTGGCGTCGCGGCGTGGCGCTGCGCCTGAATGGTGAGGGAGTCGGCCAGTTGTGCCAGCTCCCCTTCAATCAACGCCAGCGCCTGACGCAATTGCAGCACCAGCCCGGAATCCATCACGTCCTGGCTGGTAGCGCCCAGATGCACATAGCGCTCGGCTTCGGCATCGGTCGCGGCAATCTGTTTGCCCAAGGCCTTGACCAGCGGAATCGCCGAATTGCCGGCCGTGGCAATCGCCTCGCCCAATGCTGCGAAATCAAACAGCCCGGCGCGGCAGGTGTTTTCAATCGACGCGACAGCATTCGCCGGAATCAACCCGACCCGCGCTTCGGCCCGGGCCAGTGCTGCTTCGAAGTCGAGCATTGCCTGCACCCGGCCCTGATCGCAGAACACGTCGCGCATATCGCGGGCAGTAAAGTAGGCATCGAACAATTGATTGCCCGGTCGCTGAGTCATAAAAAGTCCTTGCCGGCGCGGGCCGTTATGGCCCGCGCGCATCGGTTTAAAGGTCGTGGTGCAAATACTTCGCTTCTTTGGGCAGGCGCAGGCTGAACAGGAACGCCACGGCCATCATGATGGTGACATACCAGTAGAACGCGTTTTCCATACCGCCGGCCTTGAGGCTCAGGGCGACGTATTCTGCCGAACCGCCGAAGATCGCGTTGGCCACCGCATACGCCAGGCCTACGCCGAGGGCGCGGACTTCCGGCGGGAACATCTCGGCTTTCACCAGACCGCTGATCGAGGTGTAGAAACTGACGATCGCCAGCGCCAGCGTGATCAGCACGAAGGCCAGGAACGGGCTGCCGACACTTTTCAGGCTGAGCAGGATCGGCACCGTGAACAGCGTGCCAAGGCCGCCGAACCAGAGCATCGAGTTACGCCGGCCGATCTTGTCGGCGAGCATGCCGAACAGCGGCTGCATGCACATGTACAGGAACAGCGCGCCGGTCATGATGTAGCTGGCAGTCTTGGCGTGCATGCCGGCGGTGTTCACCAGGTACTTCTGCATATATGTGGTGAAGGTGTAGAAAATCAGCGAGCCGCCGGCGGTGTAGCCGAGGACAGTGATGAACGCAGCCTTGTGGTCGCGGAACAGTGCACTGATGCTCCCGGCGTCCTTGTGCTCACGCGTTTCCTTGTTGGTGGTTTCTTTCAGCGTGCGCCGCAGGAACAGCGAAATCAGCGCCGCCACCGCTCCGACCACGAACGGAATCCGCCAGCCGTAGGCACGCAATTCTTCTTCGGACAGGAACTGTTGCAGGATCACCACCAGCAGCACCGCCAGCAGTTGCCCGCCGATCAGAGTCACGTACTGGAACGAGGCGAAGAACCCGCGCTGGCCCTTGAGCGCGACTTCGCTCATGTAGGTCGCGGTGGTGCCGTACTCACCGCCCACCGACAGGCCTTGCAGCAGACGCGCGAACAACAGCAGCAACGGCGCCCAGACGCCGATGTCCTTGTAGGTCGGCAGGCAGGCGATCAGCAACGAGCCGAAGCACATCATCAGAATTGAGATCAGCATCGAGTTCTTGCGCCCGTGCTTGTCCGCGACCCGGCCGAAAATCCAGCCGCCGATCGGTCGCATCAGGAACCCGGCGGCGAAGACGCCTGCCGTGTTGACCAGCTGCACCGTGGGGTTGTCGGAGGGGAAGAACGCCGGGGCGAAATAGATCGCGCAGAAGGCGTAGACGTAGAAGTCGAACCATTCGACGAGGTTGCCGGACGACGCGCCGACAATGGCGAAGATGCGCTTGCTGCGCTCTTCACCGGTGTAATGGGAGGTGAGGGTTGTCATTGTTTTTCACTCGATAGGGACAGTGAGAGTCTAGACATACTTTGCAACAGTCCCGTTCCACAGATACTCAAGCGCTGCAAATCCCTGTGGGAGCGGGCTTGCTCGCGAAAGCGGTGGGTCAGCCAACATCAATGGCGACTGACACACCCTCTTCGCGAGCAAGCCCGCTCCCACAGGGGATGTGTGATCACTTCAGTAATCGAAGAACACGGTCTCGGCGTCAGTGCCCTGCAGGATCACATTCCACTGATAGACACCCGCCGCATCCGGTTTCGCCAGCAACGTGGTGCGGCGCTCGGCCGGGACGCATTCGAGCAGCGGATCATTGACGTTCGCCGGATCGCCTTCGAAATAAATCCGCGTCAGCAAGTGCTTCACCAGACCGCGCGCGAATACCAGCACCACCAGATGCGGCGCCTGGGTCGAGCCCTTCAGGCCTTCGACCGTGCCCGGCTTGATGGTGGTGAAACGGAAGCGCCCTTCGGCGTCCACCGGCACCCGGCCGAAGCCTTCGAAGTTCGGATCGAGCGGTTTGGCCTGCTCGTCTTCCGGGTGATCGTATTTGCCGGCGGCGTTGGCCTGCCAGACTTCGAGCATGGCGTCGTTGACGACATCGCCGTTGCCATCCACCACTTGCCCGCTGATCGCCACGCGCTGGCCGAGGGTCAGTTCGTTGGCGAGGTTTTCACGGTTCAGCCAGGTCAGGCCGATGTGGTAATACGGCCCGACGGTGTGGGACGTGGTCGCAGTCAGGGTCATCTCATTTCTCCATCGGCGTGGCTTCGCGGCCGCGCAGCACGATGTCCCAGCGATAAGCGAGGGCGTAGGACGGAATGGTTTTTTCCAGATCGAAAGCGGCGATCAGGCGTTCCTTGGCCGAGGTGTCCGGCACGCAGTTGTAGATCGGGTCGTACGGCAGCAGCGGGTCGCCGGGGAAATACATTTGCGTAACCAGGCGCGTCAGGATGCTAGGCCCGAACAGCGAGAAATGCACGTGCGCCGGACGCCAGGCGTTGTGGTGGTTGCCCCAGGGATAAGCGCCGGGCTTGATGGTCTGGAACTGATACCAGCCGTCGGCGTCGGTCACGGTGCGGCCGGTGCCGGTGAAGTTCGGGTCCAGCGGTGCGTCGTGCATGTCACGGGCGTGGTTGTAGCGACCGGCAGCGTTGGCCTGCCAGATCTCCACCAGAATCCCCGGAACCGGCAGACCGTCCTCGTCGAGCACACGCCCGTGAATGATGATCCGCTCGCCGAGGGGTTCGCCTTGATGCTGGGCGGTCAGATCGTTATCGGTGTCGGCCACACGCTCGGCACCGATGGTCGGGCCGGTGATTTCCGACAGCGAGTGCGGCAGAAACACCAACGGCTTGGACGGCGAGCGCAGATTGGTGGATTGATAATTCGGGTGCAGGTACGGCGGCTGGGTGCCTTCCTGCGGGCGGCGGTAACCAGGCTTGTCAGTCATTTCGCTTTCCTCTGTTCTTGTTCGTCACGGCTTGCGTCAGACGCGTTCGATGGCCAGGGCCAGACCCTGGCCGACACCGACGCACATGGTCGCCAGACCTTTCTTGCCACCGGTCTTTTCCAGTTGATGCAGCGCGGTCAGCACCAGTCGCGCGCCGCTCATGCCCAACGGATGACCCAAGGCAATCGCGCCGCCGTTCGGGTTGACCTGGGCCGCGTCGTCCGCCAGCCCCAGTTCGCGCAATACCGCCAGGCCCTGGCTGGCAAACGCTTCGTTGAGTTCGATCACATCGAAATCGCTGACCGCCACGCCGAGGCGTTCGGTAAGTTTGCGCACCGCCGGTACCGGGCCGATGCCCATCACCCGTGGCGCAACCCCGGCACTGGCCATGCCCAGCACTTTGGCGCGGGCAGTCAAACCGTGTTTTTTAACCGCTTCGGCCGAGGCCAGAATCAGCGCGGCGGCACCGTCGTTGACACCCGAAGCGTTGCCGGCGGTGACGGTCTTGTCCGGGCCGTTGACCGGTTTCAATTTGGTCAGGGCTTCAATCGTGGTTTCGGCGCGTGGGTGTTCGTCCTGGCTGACCACGGTTTCGCCTTTCTTGTGGGCGATCCGCACTTCGACGATTTCTTCGGCGAAGTAGCCGGCAGCCTGGGCAGCGGCAGTACGTTGCTGACTGCGCAGGGCGAAAGCGTCCTGGTCCTCGCGGGAAATTTCGTAATCGTCGGCGACGTTGTCGGCGGTCTGCGGCATCGCGTCGACACCATACTGCGCCTTCATCAACGGGTTGATGAAACGCCAGCCGATGGTGGTGTCTTCCAGCTTCATGTTGCGCGAGAACGCCGCATCAGCCTTGCCCATCACGAACGGTGCGCGGGACATCGACTCGACACCGCCGGCAATCGCCAGCTCCATTTCGCCGCTGGCGATGGCGCGGAACGCCGTGCCGATGGCGTCCATGCCCGACGCGCAAAGGCGATTGAGGGTGACGCCCGGAACGCTCTCCGGCAGACCGGCCAACAACAGCGCCATGCGCGCGACGTTGCGGTTGTCTTCGCCGGCCTGGTTGGCGCAGCCGAGGAATACTTCGTCGATGGCGCTCCAGTCCACCGAGGGGTTGCGCTCCATCAGGGCCTTGATCGGCACGGCGGCCAGGTCGTCAGCGCGAACCGCCGCCAGACCGCCACCGAAACGGCCGATGGGGGTGCGGATCGCATCGCAGATATAAACGTCGCGCATCATGCTTCTCCCGGTGCCTGGCCGTGGGCCGCTGCGGTGCGGGCTTCGAGATCGCGCAGGGCGGTCAGCTCGACTTCGGTCGGTTCGGCGGTGGTGGCCACGCTGTCGGCAAAACGGATTGCCCAACCGGTGGCGGCGACCACTTGCTCGCGGGTCACACCCGGGTGCAGTGCGGTGACCACAAACTCGTGGGTGCCCTCTTCCGGTTCCATGATGCACAGGTCGGTGATGATCCCGACCGGCCCGGCGCCCGGCAGGCCCAGACGTTTGCGCGAATCGCCGCCCTCGCCATGGCCGACCGAAGTGATGAAATCAAGCTTGTCGACAAATGAACGCGCCGACTGTTTAAGGATGATCAGCACGCTTTTGGCAGAGCCGGCAATTTCCGGCGCGCCACCGGCACCCGGCAGACGCACTTTCGGCTGGTGATAGTCGCCAACCACGGTGGTGTTGATGTTGCCGAAACGGTCGACCTGGGCTGCGCCGAGGAAACCGACGTCGATGCGTCCGCCCTGCAGCCAGTAGCGAAAAATCTCACCGGTCGGCACGACGGTGTCAGCGGTTTCTGCCAGTTCGCCGTCACCGATCGACAGTGGCAACACGCTGGGTTTGGCACCGATCGGGCCGGATTCGTAGATCAGCACCACGTCCGGCGACGACGTCAGGCGTGCCAGGTTGGCGGCTTTCGACGGCAGGCCGATGCCGACGAAGCACACCGAGCCGTTCTTCAGGCGACGGGCCGCGGCGACGGTCATCATTTCATTGGTGGTGTAAGTCATTACTCGGCCTCCGAAGCAGCGGCCAACTTGGCCTGGAACTCGCTGAAGTCAGCGCAGCCATGGATGTATTCGTTGATCCACGCGGTAAACGTCTCACGATCGCGGGCGATCGGATCCCACGCCTGATAGAAACGGTTGTCACGTTCGGTGTAACCGTGGGCGTAGGACGGATGCGCGCCACCGGGCACATGGCAGACCGCGCTCAAGGCCCAGGTCGGCAGCACGCAGGCGTTCATCGGGGCGTTGAGGTTGTCGACGATTTCTTCGACGGTGACGATGCAGCGCTTGGCGGCCAGTGCGGCTTCTTTCTGCACACCGAGGATGCCCCACAGCAGCACGTTGCCCTGACGGTCGGCCTTCTGGGCGTGGATCACGGTCACGTCCGGACGCACCGACGGCACCGCCGCCAGCACTTCGCCGGTGAACGGGCACGTTACGGATTTGATCAGCGGGTTGACCTTCGGCAGGTCGGAGCCAGCGTAGGCCCGCAGTACCGCGAACGGTAGGCCGGAAGCGCCGGCGACGTAGGCATTGGCCAGGTCGGCGTGGCTGTGTTCTTCGATTTCCAGCGCGTGCGGCCATTGCTTCTCGACCGCGTCGCGCAGACGGTGCAGCGAACCCACGCCAGGGTTGCCACCCCAGGAAAAGATCAGCTTGCGTGCACAGCCGGCGCCGATCAGTTGGTCGTAGATCAGGTCAGGCGTCATCCGCACCAGGGTCAGATCTTTCTTGCCCTGACGAATGATTTCATGACCCGCCGCCGTAGGGATCAGGTGAGTGAAGCCTTCGAGCGCGACGGTGTCGCCGTCGTTGACGAATTGCTTCACCGCGTCGTGCAGCGAAAGGATCTCAGCCATGGAGCGGGCTCCTGTTTTTGTAATGAATCGCCAGTGATAAAAAGGCGCGAGGTTCTGCGCCGGAGTCACTGAAGATTAAGCCGCTGATTTTCACCAAACAATCCGATAATCGACTGAGTGTTCGTTTATCGAACAGATTGTTATATGCCTAATGATCACTCCCGCATCGCGTGCGGGAGTGATGGACGCGGATCTCAGGTCGCGTCCGCGTGACTGACCAGGCCCTTGATCACCACCGCTGCCGTGGCCAGGCCCGCCGGAATCACCAGCGCCGTCAGCACCTGTTCGAAATTCCAGCCCAGGCCCAACAGGGTTGCGCCCATCCACGCCCCGAGAATCGCGCCGAACCGGCCGATCCCGAGCATCCACGACACACCGGTCGCCCGACCTTGAGTCGGATAAAACCGCGCTGCCAGCGACGGCATCGCCGATTGCGCGCCGTTGACGCACATGCCCGCCACCAGCACCAGCGTCGCCAGCAACGTGATGTTGCCCAGACTCTGTCCCACCGCGTAGGCAAACACCCCGGCCAGCAGGTAAAAAATGCCGATGACCTTGTGCGGATTGAAGCGATCCATCGCCCAGCCTACGCCGACCGCGCTCAACACCCCGCCGAACTGGAACAACGCGCCGATGAACGCTGCCTGCTCCATGCTCGCGCCACTGTCGCGCATCAGGGTCGGCAGCCAACTGGTCAGCAGGTAAACGATGACAAGGCCCATGAAGTAGGTCAGCCACAGCAGCAACGTACCAACGCTGTAGGTGCCGGAGAAAATCACCGCGAACACATTGCGCGCTTTTACCGTTTTCTGTTCCGGCACGCTGAAGCTCGCGGCCTGAGCGACGGTGGCAGGGTCAATGGGCGCGAGGGTCTTGCGCACTTTGTCGGTGCCGCGATTGCGCACCACCAGATAACGCGCCGATTCCGGCAGCCAGAGCAGCAACACCACGGCGAGGATCAGCGGCAGAATCCCGCCGATCAGTAACAGACTGTGCCAGCCGAATGCCGGAATCAGCTTGGCCGAAATAAACCCGCCGCCGGCCATGCCGAGGTTGAAGCCGCAGAACATGCTGGTCACCAGCAACGACTTCTTGCGCTCCGGGGTGTATTCCGACAGCAGCGTGGTCGCGTTCGGCATGCCGGCGCCCAGCCCCAGACCGGTGAGGAAGCGCAGCACCAGCAACTGATCGACGTTAGTGGCGTAGGCCGATGCCAGACTGAAAGCACCGAACAGAAAAACCGCGCCGACCAGTACGACTTTTCGCCCGAAGCGGTCAGCCAGCGGCCCGGAGCCCAACGCACCGAAGACCATGCCGATCAGCGCGGCACTCATCACCGGGCCGAGGCTGGCGCGGTCGATGCCCCAGTCCTGAGACAGAGCCGGCGCGATAAAACCCATGGCCGCGGTGTCGAGGCCATCGAGGAACACAATCAGGAAACACAGAATCACCACTCGCCACTGATAGCGCGAGATCGGTTGGGCGTTGATGAAGGACTGCACGTCGAGGCAGTGACCTACAGCGGACTGAGGCTGGTTCATTATTTTTATTCCACGCAAGAAAACGCAGTCGAACGGCGGCCGGCCAGAGAGCGGCGCGGTCACAACTATATAAGGAAGGAATCAGGCGTTGCGCTAATACCGGCAACAGGAACGGGAGCGGCGACAGTCGGGGAACGTGCGCATGGGAAGTTGCCTCTTGTCATTATTATGGGAGTCGACAATCCGGCGGGCTCATTCACATTCGCGCCGGATGACGCTGCCGCGACATTAATGATCCGGGGGTTTTAGCGTCAATTCGATAAACGCAACTCTGTGCGTTTATCGAACAGCTTCATCAGGCAAACAACTGCGCACTGAGATCGCGACTGGCGCTTAACAGGCCGGGCAGAAAGCGCTGCTCCAGCTCGGTGCGGCTGACGCGACCGGCGTGGGTGCTGACGTTGAGCGCGGCCACCACTTGGCCGGAGGCGTCATACACTGGCACTGCAATTGAGCGCAGGCCCTGTTCCAGCTCCTGATCGACGATGCACCAGCCCTGCTGCCGCACTTCCTGCAAACATTCGAGCAAGGCGTCGGGGGTGTGAATCGTTCGGCTGGTCTTGGCCACCAGTTCGGCGTGGTCGAGGTATTCGCGCAGCGAGGTATCGTCCAGCGCTGCCAGCAGAATCCGCCCCATGGACGTGCAATATGCCGGCAACCGCCCGCCCACCGAGAGGTCCACCGAAATCAGACGCTGAGTGGTGGCCGAACGGGCGATGTACAAAATATCGTCGCCTTCCAGCGTGGCCATGTTGCAGGCCTCGTGCAGTTGCTCGCTCATGCGGTCGAGGTACGGCTGGGCGGAGACCGCCAGCGGCGTCGAAGACAGATAGGCGTGACCGAGGGTCAGCACTTTGGGCAGAAGCGAATAAGTGCGTCCGTCAGTGGTGGCATAACCGAGCTTGATCAGTGTGTGCAGGCAACGGCGCACGGCGGCGCGGGGAATTTCCGTGCGGTGGCTGATCTGGGCGATGGTCAGGTGGCGCTTGCGCTCCTGAAACGCCTGCACCACCGCCAGGCCACGGGCCAGGGAAGTCATGAAATCCGGATCACCGGTCAGGGCCTGGATACGCTTGGCCGGCGAAGCGACGATCGGCGGCGCTACCGAGGTGAAGGAATTGCGCATTTGATCGTTCATGTCAGGTCCTTTTTTCTTGTTCGGATCAACGGCTATACAAGCGGCTCGCTGGCGGATACACAAGCGACAGACCGCCAACACCGGGCGATTATCGAACCGTCGACCGATAATCGCAATCGCCCTCGTCTCCTCCGGCGGGCTGCGCTGAGCAGATTTGGACCTGAAACGCCTGCGTAGTTAACGAGCCTTAGTTGTCCGACTAAATGGCGCCAGAAACCAAACACTGCGCAACAAAGATGCAACTATTGCTGGAAGTTGCACGTCACAAAACAATCACACATCCGGAACCGTTTTTAACTTGGCAAAGATAGTCAATCCCGATTCGGCCGCTATAATGCACCTCAGTGACACCGCGCTTTTATTTGCCGACGGTGCCACCCGCTGGCGCGATGTCCATCGCCGCCGGCCCCGGCCAGCGCCTGATGCGCATTACTCATGCACCGCCAGCGCGCTCGCTGAAACAGGAAACTGATGCTGCGTCAGTTTTAATCTGGTGCCGTAGCCGCCTGCAACATGGAAGTCCTGACCGTCTTCCCGACAACACCGCTGCCTGTCCGGGCGAGCGCTTGTTGGTGAACCGGTTAAATGATTCGTTGCAGTGCGTTCACCAGACATTTATCTCAACTCATACAGGTAGCACTGTGACGAAAGACGAACTGCGCGCGGAACTTGAGCGCCAGGAACAACGTTACAAGGAAGTTTACGGCGGGGAAGTCACCACCTACGCCGCCCAGCCCGAACCAGAACGCAAAGCCTGGCGTAAACGCCCTACCGTTCAGGATCAGGTCTTCCAGCAAGAACTGAAAAAAATGGAAGAGGAACTCAAAGCCGAAGAGCCTTGAAGCCGTCCTTTGCATCTTCCGAGGGTAAGCGTACTCACCGGGTTACAAGCACGGTGGACTGACGATGCCTTGCGCGCCCGCTACCCGCGGGCAGCGGCCAACTCCCCTGAATTGCGCAGGTCTGGAGTGTGTCAGACGCGTTTCTCAGATATTTCATACAAGTTTCAGCCCCCTCCCGACAACCGGCCAATCCGCCGCCTTCTCGCATTTTTATCAATCGAATCAATGCCTTGCAAAACCCTGCAAAAAGCTTGGGTAATGCACCTTGATACAAATTAATTTGGCGAAGACGGTTACCGATGAGCAGGTAGGGGATCGATTTCCAGTCTTTTCTGGCATAATCGCGCCCCCTTATGACCGGGTCAGAAAACCTTCATGATCGATTTATTCAGCGGACTGGATGCCTGGGTGCTTGTGAGCCTCCTGCTCGCCCTGACATTTGTCCTCGCCTTCGAGTTCATCAATGGATTTCATGACACCGCTAACGCGGTAGCCACTGTTATCTACACCAAAGCGATGCCGCCTCACCTGGCGGTGTTCTTCTCGGGCGTGTTCAACTTCCTCGGCGTATTGCTGGGCGGCGTTGGCGTGGCGTATGCCATCGTGCACCTGCTGCCGGTAGAACTGTTGATCAACGTGAACACCGGCCATGGTCTGGCAATGGTCTTCTCGCTGCTCGCCGCCGCCATCGCCTGGAACCTGGGCACCTGGTACTTCGGTATCCCGGCCTCCAGTTCGCACACGCTGATCGGTTCGATCCTCGGTGTCGGCCTGGCCAACGCCCTGATCAACGAAATTCCACTGGCCGACGGCGTCAACTGGCAGAAAGCGATCGATATCGGCGCCTCGCTGGTGTTCTCGCCGATGGCCGGTTTCCTGATCGCCGCGCTGGTGCTGATCGGCCTGAAATGGTGGCGCCCGCTGTCGAAGATGCACAAGACGCCGGAACAGCGCCGCAAGATCGACGACAAGAAGCACCCACCGTTCTGGAACCGCCTGGTCCTGGTGATCTCGGCCATGGCCGTGAGCTTCGTGCACGGTTCCAACGACGGCCAGAAAGGTATCGGCCTGATCATGCTGGTACTGATCGGTATCGTGCCTGCGCAGTTCGTACTCGACCTGAACAGCACCACCTACCAGATCGAACGTACTCGCGACGCGACCCTGCACCTGAGCCAGTTCTACAAGCGCAACGCCGACACCCTGGGCGAATTCCTGGCCCTGGGCAAAAGCGTGGAAGGCGACCTGCCGGAGAAATTCCGTTGCAACCCGCAACAGACCGAACCGACCATCGCTGCCCTGCTCGACACCCTCAAAGGTGTAGCGGACTACCACTCGCTGTCCTCGGAAAGCCGCATCGAAGTGCGTCGCTACCTGCTCTGCCTGGACGACACCGCGAAGAAAGTCAGCAAACTGCCAGGCCTCGCACCGCGTGAAAAAGCCGACCTGGACAAACTGCGCAAAGACCTGACCACCACCACCGAATACGCCCCGTTCTGGGTGATTCTGGCGGTCGCCCTGGCCCTGGGCCTGGGCACCATGGTCGGCTGGAAACGCGTGGTACTGACCATCGGCGAGAAGATCGGCAAACAAGGCATGACCTACTCGCAAGGCATGTCGGCCCAGATCACCACCGCCAGCCTGATCGGCCTGGCCAACATCTTCAGCCTGCCGGTGTCCACCACCCACGTCCTCTCCTCGGGCGTGGCCGGCACCATGGTCGCCAACAAAAGCGGCCTGCAAGGCGGCACGGTGAAAACCATCCTGCTGGCCTGGGTCCTGACCCTGCCAGCCACCGTGGCCCTGTCGGCCGGCCTGTTCTGGCTGGCGTCGAAGGCACTGGGTAGCTGATAGACCGCTGTAATGAAAAAGGCGTGATTCGAAAGGATCACGCCTTTTTTGTTGGGCGCGGTAAAGAGGCGCTGAAGATCAAGAGCGCCCTCACCCTAACCCTCTCCCGGAGGGAGAGGGGACTGACCGAGTTGTTTGGGAAAGGTACGCCGACGTGAGATACCGAGGTGAACTCAGGTCTTAAAAAGCAAACATCTAAAGCCTGCCTTTGCCTTTGCCTTTGCCTTGGCTTTGGCTTTGGCTTTGGCTTTGGCTTTGGCTTTGGCTTTGGCTTTGGCTTTGGCTTTGGCTTTGGCTTTGGCTTCCCACCACTCAACACGATGAGCGTTAGCTCGAGTAAAGCTTTTGACGTACCGGCCCCATCGGAAGGCTGAGTGGAGGGATTTATCCGGGGGTGGGAGCGCAGCGACCGTTTGGCGAAGCCAAACACATCGAGAGGAGGTGCAGCGAAGCAAACCGTAGGCGATGCCCCCGGATGAATCCCGGAGCGAAGGAACGCCGAGCCTCAGCGAGGCGCCGACCGCAGGGGCCCAGCCTTTTGCTTACTTTTCGGCGTTTGGAAAAGTGAGCCGCTGTAAGAGCGGAACCGCCAGCCGCAACACCCACAAAAACGGATATTCACAAAAAACACCCAAAGCATGGTCGGCCCAAAGGCCGCCAAGACACAAAAAAAAGGGGCAACCGAAGTCGCCCCAAAATGCCTTGCGTGCTCATCAAACCCAGAAGGACTAAGGCTTCTTGCGCTTATTCGCATCCTTCCAGATAAAAAATCCAAACCCTGCAAAAAACAGAACCATCAGCCCCACAGTCAGGACCCCGGCAAACACCACGTTATCGAAAAACATGACTGGCCTCCTGGCCCCTGCTTTGCTGCGATGGAACTAAGTTAACCAATCAGGCAGGCGCAGGAATTGACCGGGATCAATGCCGGTCACCATGCGCAGGAAAGGAAGGGAAATAACTGACCTGCATCAACGGATGCAGGGGAGATCAACGCTTTTTCGGTTTGTTTTTCGGCTTTTTCTTCGGTTTACCCAATGGCATGGCCTGCTCGAAAGCCTGGCGTACTTCATTCAGGCGCTTCTCGTTGAGGTCATGAACCCGCTTGGCGCGTTCAGTGTTGAGGTCGATCAGCTTGTCGTCTTGGCTCATGGCGTTCGGTGCATCGCTTGGACTGAATCACAACTGCCGGATCACCGACAGGACTGCGCCAATAATGCGGCCTCGCGCAGGCGCTGACCAGCCACTGACCTGAACGCTCTACAACAATTCATGTACCGCCCACCGGATTTGCCCGCACAATCGGCGCCTCGCCCTGAATACGAAGGATCTGCGCCGTGCCCCTGCATCAGGATCTGCCACCGCTGATGGCCTTGCGCGCCTTTGAGGCCGTGGCCCGCCATTTGAGTTTCATCAAGGCTGCCGACGAGCTGTCGGTGACCCAAAGTGCGATCAGCCATCAGGTGCACAAACTCGAAGAATTCCTCGATCAGCGACTGTTCGTGCGCCGCACCCGGGCGATCGATCTGACACCTGCTGGCGAACAGTATTACCGGCAAATCCAACCGGCTCTCGCCGCGATTGCCGCCGCCACCCACGACCTGCGCGGCGAGCGCCCCACCACTCTGCGCATCGGTCTGCTCGCCTCCTTCGCCACTTTATGGCTGGCACCGCGTCTGGCGGATTTCAACGCGAAATACCCGAACACCCATGTCGAACTGCTGCCCGCCGTGCAACTGGCCGATGTCGACGCTGGCGAGGTGGATCTGGCGATCCGCTATGGCAAGGGCGGCTGGGCGAAAGTCGAGGCAAACCGGTTCATGAGCGAAACCCTGACACCAGTGTGCAGCCCGGCCTTCAAGGCTAAAGGCGTGACCAACGGCCCGTTGCTGATGGCCAAGTCGCACCAGCCGTTCGAATGGATCGACTGGCAGCAACACAGCGGCATCGATCTGGCTCATGTGCCCAGCGTCATGCTCCACGACTACAACATCGTCGTTGAAGCGGCCGTCGCCGGTCAGGGCATTGCCATGGGGCGCCAACAAATGATCGAACGCCGGGTCAAGGAAGGCGCGCTGGTGCCAGCCTTCGACACGCCGCCGATGCTCGGCGAGATCGGTTATTGGCTGGTCACCCCGCAACGCCCACAAACTCCGGCGTCGCAAAGTTTCTGCCAGTGGCTGGAGGAAACGGCCCACGCATGAGTTTTTTGGATGCGTCGGATTAAATCTATCCGTTTGTCGCCCTTGGCTCTCACCAACATGCTGAAGCCCTCACTCAGGAGGACTTCCCATGACCGATTCCCTCAGCCAACGCGTGCAACAACTCGGCCTGCGCCTGCCCGAACCGAGTCAGCCGATCGCCAATTACGTCAACCATGTGGTCAGCCAGAACCAGCTATTCATCTCCGGGCAGATTCCATTGCTCGACGGCAAACCTGCCTTTATCGGGCGACTGGGCGAAGCGATCTCCGACGAAGAAGGCGCCAACGCCGCCGAATTGGCTGCCTTGGGCCTGTTGGCCCAGTTGAGCAATGCACTGGGCGATGACCTGACGAAACTGGTGCGCATCCTGCGCCTCGGGGTTTTCGTCGCCGCCACCCCGGATTTCAAGGCTCAGGGCGTCGTCGCCAACGGCGCCTCGAATCTGCTGGTCAACGCCCTCGGCGACAAGGGCCGGCACGTGCGCACCGCGGTCGGCGTGTCGAGCCTGCCGGCCGGTGTTGCGGTGGAAATCGACGCGATCTTCGAGCTCAAGCCGTGAACATCGACGACCTCTCGCGCCTGCGCGCGGCCACGCCCGGCTGCGCTCAGGTGATCCACTTCAACCACGCCGGCGCCTCGCTGCCAAGTCAGGCCACCCTCGACGCAGTGATCGAACAGCTGCAACGCGAAGCACTCGGCGGGCCGATGGAAGCGGCGGACAACCGGGTACAGGAACGCGCGCGCAACGCGGCCGCCGCCCTGCTCAACGCTCAGCCCGAGGACATCGCCTTCGCCAGCAGCGGCTCGGCAGCCTGGAGCCAGGCGTTCAACGCACTGGGCCCGTGGCAACCCGGCGAACGGATTCTGGTAGGACGCCATGAATGGGCCGGCAATCTGGCGTGCATGGCCGAAGCGGTGAAGGCCGGCGCACGGCTCGAAGTGATTCCTTGTGACGCCCACGGTGCGGTCGACCCGCAAGCCCTGGCGCAGATGATCGACGGCCAGGTGCGGCTGATTGCCCTCACCTGGCTGCCGGCCAACGGCGGCCTGATCAACCCCGCCGCGCAGATCGGCAGCGTGGCGCGGCACCACGGCATCCCTTATTTCATCGACGCCGGTCAGGCGCTGGGCCAGTTGCCTTGCGATGTTCAGGCCTTGCAGTGCGACGTGCTCAAGGGTGCGGGTCGCAAGTTCCTGCGCGGGCCGCGCGGCACGGCGCTGATGTACATCCGACCACAGTTCCTGCAACGGCTGCTCCCCGTGCAACGCGATGTATTGTCGGCACCATGGGACGGCAAGCGCTTTACCTTGCGCGACGACGCGCGCCGCTTTGAAACCAGTGAAGTATCGCTGGCGCTGCTGGCTGGGCTGGCGAATGCGCTGGAGGAGTACAACCGCCTCGGCGCGGTCCCCATCCGCCAGCGCATCGAACAACTGAGCAGTAAATTGCGTCAACGCTTGAAGGCGATTCCCGGCCTGACGCTGCGGGATCTCGGAACGGCCAGTCAACAATCCGGGCTGATCGCCTTCACGCTCGAAGGCTTGGACAGCGTGGCGCTGAAGCAGACATTGGCCGAACGGCGAATCAACATCGGCGCCAATGGCGTGTCCTACACACCGCTGGACATGCAGGCGCGCGGGCTGACAAATATTGCGCGGGTGGCGGTGAGCTATTTGAACACGCAGGAAGAGATCGACGTGTTGCTGGAAAACCTGACGGAGCTGGCGGCGCGGCCTCAGATTTCGATGTCGACCCAAAGGCCCTGACGCGGCTGATCTTCCATCAACGGCGCCACCGGCACGGTGTTGTCGGCGTTCAGTTCGGTGCCGGGCACGGCGAGGTGCGCTTCGGGGTCGTCGTCGGCTTCGCGGCGACGGCGATCGCGTTCCTGCTGGCGGCGCTGCTCTTCGCGCAGCAGATAGCCGTCCTCTTCCGGATCGCGTTTTTGCAGGTCGATGGTGCTTTCGTTTGAGCTTTCCTGCACCGGCACCACAGGGGGAATATCCGGTCGCTGGCGGATCGGATCCTGCTGGGAGGTGATCGGCACGGCGCTCAGGGGGAGCATCGGTGGCAGCATATGAAGGGTCTCCTGTAAGCAGGTTATCGGCGGCGCCCAAGGTGCCTTGAGCCATCGGTCGCAAACTTGTGACCGGTTTGGCACTCAGGGGTGCCGCAACATCCCGTAAAACCGATGCATGACCTAATCTTCCCTGCAATTGGCCGATTGCGGTTAAAAGCCGGGCCGAGGCTCCTTATCCTTTGGCCTCGGGCCCTCATTCCGTTAAGATAGCCCGCTTTTTCAAGGTGGGAGTCAGGCAGCATGGCGCAGCAGTATCAACCGGGGCAACGCTGGATCAGTGACAGCGAAGCAGAGCTTGGTTTAGGCACCGTTCTGGCACAGGACGGCCGCTTGTTGACCGTGCTTTACCCGGCCACTGGCGAGACTCGCCAGTACGCGCTACGGAATGCGCCCCTCACCCGCGTGCGGTTCTCGCCCGGTGATTCGATCACTCACTTCGAAGGCTGGAAGATGACTGTCCAGCAAGTCGACGACGTCGACGGCCTGATGGTCTATCACGGCCTCAACGCGCAGAACGAAGCAGTCACCCTGCCGGAAACCCAGCTGTCGAACTTCATTCAGTTCCGCCTGGCCAGCGACCGTCTGTTCGCCGGCCAGATCGACCCGCTGTCGTGGTTCTCCCTGCGTTATCACACCCTGGAACACACCAGCCGCCAGTTGCAGTCCGCGCTGTGGGGCCTGGGCGGCGTGCGTGCACAACCGATCGCCCACCAGCTGCACATTGCCCGTGAAGTCGCCGACCGCATCGCGCCGCGCGTATTGCTGGCGGACGAAGTGGGTCTGGGCAAGACCATCGAAGCCGGCCTGGTGATCCATCGCCAGCTGCTGTCGGGCCGCGCCAACCGCGTGCTGATCCTGGTTCCGGAAAACCTCCAGCACCAATGGCTGGTGGAAATGCGCCGCCGCTTCAACCTGCAGGTCGCGCTGTTCGACGAAGAGCGCTTCATCGAAAGCGATGCCACCAACCCGTTCGAAGACACCCAGCTGGCCCTGGTGGCGCTGGAGTGGCTGGTCGACGACGAAAAGGCGCAGGACGCACTGTTCGCTGCCGGTTGGGACCTGATGGTGGTCGACGAAGCCCACCACCTGGTGTGGCACGAAGATAAAGTCAGCCCGGAATACTCGCTGGTTGAACAGCTGGCCGAAGTCATTCCCGGCGTGCTGCTGCTCACCGCGACCCCGGAACAGCTCGGCCAGGACAGCCACTTCGCCCGTCTGCGCCTGCTCGACCCGAACCGTTTCCATGACCTGGCCGCCTTCCGCGCCGAGAGCGAAAACTATCGCCCGGTGGCCGAAGCCGTTCAGGAGCTGCTGGACAAGGGTCGCCTGTCGCCCGCCGCGCACAAGACCATCCACGGTTTCCTCGGCAACGAAGGTGAAGCCCTGCTCACCGCCGTCAACGATGGCGACACCGAAGCCAGCGCCCGCCTCGTGCGTGAACTGCTCGACCGCCACGGCACCGGCCGCGTGCTGTTCCGCAACACCCGCGCCGCCGTGCAGGGTTTCCCGGAGCGCAAACTGCACCCGTACCCGCTGCCGTGCCCCGACGAATACCTCGAACTGCCGCTGGGCGAACACGCCGAGCTGTACCCGGAAGTCAGCTTCCAGGCCCAGCCGGACGCCAGCGAAGAAGAACGCTGGTGGAAATTCGACCCGCGCGTCGAGTGGCTGATCGATCAGCTGAAAATGCTCAAGCGCACCAAAGTGCTGGTGATCTGCGCCCACGCCGAAACCGCGATGGACCTGGAAGACGCCCTGCGCGTGCGCTCCGGCATCCCGGCGACGGTGTTCCACGAAGGCATGAACATCCTCGAGCGTGACCGCGCCGCTGCCTACTTCGCCGACGAAGAATTCGGCGCGCAGGTGCTGATCTGCTCGGAAATCGGCAGTGAAGGTCGCAACTTCCAGTTCGCCCACCACCTGGTGCTGTTCGATCTGCCGTCGCACCCGGACCTGCTGGAGCAGCGGATCGGTCGTCTCGACCGGATCGGTCAGAAGCACATCATCGAACTGCACGTGCCTTACCTGGAAACCAGCCCGCAAGAGCGTCTGTTCCAGTGGTACCACGAAGCCCTGAACGCTTTCCTCAACACCTGCCCGACCGGCAACGCCTTGCAGCATCAGTTCGGCCCGCGCCTGCTGCCGCTGCTCGAAGAAGCCGACGACGGCGAGTGGCAAGCGCTGATCGACGAAGCGCGCACCGAGCGTGAGCGTCTGGAAGCCGAGCTGCACACCGGTCGCGACCGCCTGCTGGAACTCAACTCCGGCGGCGCCGGCGAAGGTGAAGCACTGGTCGAGGACATCCTCGAACAGGACGATCAGTTCGCCCTGCCGATCTACATGGAAACCCTGTTCGACGCGTTCGGCATCGACAGCGAAGACCATTCGGAAAACGCCCTGATCCTCAAGCCGAGCGAGAAAATGCTCGACGCCAGCTTCCCGCTGGGCGACGACGAAGGCGTGACCATCACCTACGACCGCAACCAGGCGCTGTCGCGCGAAGACATGCAGTTCATCACCTGGGAACACCCGATGGTGCAGGGCGGCATGGATCTGGTGCTGTCCGGTTCGATGGGCAACACCGCCGTCGCGCTGATCAAGAACAAGGCGCTCAAACCAGGCACCGTGCTGCTGGAACTGCTCTACGTCAGCGAAGTGGTTGCCCCGCGCTCGCTGCAACTGGGCCGTTACCTGCCGCCGGCCGCCCTGCGCTGCCTGCTCGACGCCAACGGCAACGACCTGTCGTCGCGCGTGGCCTTCGAAACCCTGAACGATCAACTGGAAAGCGTGCCGCGCGCCAGTGCCAACAAGTTCATCCAGGCCCAGCGCGATCAACTGACGCCACGGATCAACGCCGGTGAAGACAAGGTCACCCCGCGCCATGCCGAGCGCGTGGTAGAGGCCCGCCGCCGTCTGGCAGCCGACACCGACGAAGAACTGGCGCGCCTGACCGCGTTGCAAGCGGTCAACCCGACCGTACGCGACAGCGAACTGGACGCCCTGCGCAAGCAGCGCGAGCAAGGCCTTGCCATGCTCGACAAGGCTGCGCTGCGACTGGAAGCGATCCGGGTGCTGGTGGCGGGCTAAACCGCCCTGCTCCCTCGCCAAAAACGAAAAGGCCCGCAGCGATGCGGGCCTTTTTGTTTGCCTGATATTTATGCTGCGCGGCTGATTGCCTCTTCGCGAGCAAGCCCGCTCCCACATTCGACCGCATTTCCTCCTGAAGGAACCCGGTCAACTGTGGGAGCGGGCTTGCTCGCGAAGGCGATTACGCAGTCACCGCTGCCACCTCTGGCTCAACCACCGCCACCAGCCCTTCCTTCATCCGCTTCGCATCCCGCACAAAACACCGCGAGGCGAGGAACAGGAACACCATGGTCAGGAACAGCGCCACCGGAATCAGGTACATCGCATCATGCAAGCCGACGGCCTTGAAGGCTTCGGTCATCTGCTCGGCGCCCGCCGCGACCATCGCCGACTTGGCGAAGTGATCCGACAAACCGCCCACCACCACCGGTCCCAGACCGCCACCCAGCAAATACAACCCGGCAAAGAACAGCGCCATCGCCGTGGCCCGCAGGCGCGGCTCCACCACGTCCTGAATCGCCGTGTACACGCAGGTGTAGAAGTTATAAGCGAACAGCCAGCCCACACTGAACACCGCGACAAACACCCCGATCTCGATGCGCCCGGCATGCAGCGCCCACCCCGTGCACAGGGTCGAGATGATCAGACTGAACGCGGCAAACAGCAGTCGCCCGTTGGCTACGCGCTGGTGAATCTTGTCGGCGATCCAGCCGCCGAGGGTCAGGCCGATCAACCCGGTTACACCGACGATCACCCCGGTCGCCACCGCCGCTTCCTGCAACGGCATCAGGAAATAACGCTGCAGCATCGGCACCAGAAACGAGTTGCAGGCGTAGGTCGCAAAGTTGAAGCACAGCCCGGCCATCACCAGCCACAGGAAAGTCGGTACGGCGAGGACGCGGCGGATCGGTTTGTCGACTTTCTCTTGGGACACCTGCACGGTTTCCGCCGCGCCGCGCTTGGGTTCCTTGATGAAGAACATGAACACCGCCAGCACCAGCCCCGGTACGGCGGCGATGAAGAACGGTGCACGCCAGCTGTCGAACGCCTTGACCATCCAGCCGATGGTGAAGAAGGCCAGCAGCAGCCCCAACGGCAGGCCAAGCATGAAAATGCCCATGGCCCGGGCCCGGCGGTGAGCGGGGAACAAATCGCCGATCAGCGAGTTGGCGGCGGGCGCATAACTCGCTTCACCAATGCCGATGCCCATGCGCACCAGCAGGAAACTCCAGAAACTGCCGACCAGACCGTTCACGGCAGTCAGCGCGCTCCAGGTCGCCAGGCCCCAGCCCATCAGTTTGCTACGCGAACCGGTGTCGGCCATGCGGCCCAGTGGTAAGCCGGCAATCGCGTAGACCAGAGTGAACGCGGTGCCGACGATCCCTAGCTGGAAGTCGCTGAGGTGCCATTCCATGCGGATCGGTTCGATGATGATCGCCGGAATGGTGCGGTCGAAGAAGTTGAACAGGTTGGCGAGGAACAGCAGGAACAGAATGCGCCAGGCATTCGCCGCTTGGGTCGAGTTCTGCATGGGTCCGTCTCTTTATTGTTATTAGGGCTTCACTGCCAACGCATCCGAGCCCGGAACCTGCAATCTAGTCACGCTCGTCGGGGCTGTCTGTGATCATTCGTCAGCCTGATGACGAGCCATGGCTGTGTAACGAAACGTAAGCCGTTGAAATGCTTCGAATCCCCCTGAAACCGGGGCTTTTACGGAAAAATCCGGCAATGAAAAAATACTTTCGCGCCCCCCTTCCCAACGCCGTGGCAAAGCCTAGAATGGCCGCCGGATCCGTCCGGATCCTGCCGATCAATCCCTTTGATACCCCCGCCCATGTCCGAAGCCAGTCCGTGTCTGAATTGCGGTGCCTGCTGTTCCCATTTTCGTGTTTCTTTTTTCTGGGGTGAATGCGCATCCTCCGGCGGGACCGTCCCCGATGAACTGGTCACTCAGATCACGCCCAGCCGGGTCGCGATGATCGGCACCGATCGCAAGGCGCCGCGCTGTACCGCGCTGGAGGGCGAAGTCGGAAAATCGGTGGCCTGCACGATCTATGACAAGCGTTCCAGCCCCTGCCGCGAGTTCGAAGCGTCGTGGGAAAACGGCGAACAGAACATCGACTGCGACAAGGCCCGCGCCCGCTTCGGCCTGCCGCCGCTGCAACCGCACTGGAACGAAGTCGCCTGAGTTCAGGCATTTCCACGCTTAGCGCCAATCGCTATGAGGTTCATGCCGAAATCATTAGCGCCAATGTGCCACTACCGCTTGCACGGCAAAAACCGCCTCTATACTCCAGACATTCGCCTGCGTTGATGACGCAGTAAGGACGTACTCAGAGACGGGGCATGCTATGGAGTGGCTTGGTTTGCAATTTGTTGCCGAGCAGCCGGAGAGCGGGCAGGTCATCCTCAATTGCACACACAATCCCCTGTTGGTGCTGGTGGCCTACCTGGTCGCCTGCGCCGCGAGTTTCGCCACCCTCGACATGGCCGAACGGGTCGCCCACGCTGAAGAACCCGGCTCGCAACGCCTGTGGCGCTGGATCGGCGCAACCTGCCTGGCCGGCGGCATCTGGGCCATGCATTTCATCAGCATGCTGGCGTTCCAGACGCCGATCGACATTCAGTACGATCTACCCGTTACCCTGTTTTCCCTGGTGATCGCGTTACTGGCATCCTGGCTGGCGATGCACACCCTGAGCACGCCCCAACCCAGCCTGCTGGAATACCTCAAGACCGCCATCGTCATCGGCCTGGGCATCGCCGGCATGCACTACGTCGGCATGGCCGCCATCGAGTCCGCCGCCACGGCTTACTACGACCCCACCCTGTTCATCTCATCGATCGTGATCGCCATCGGCGCCAGCTTCGCCGCGCTGTGGGTCGCCGGATATCTGCGCGAAGGCAGCGGCCTGCACATCCAGATGCTCAAATACGTGGCGGCGCTGATTCTCGGCGCCGGCATCCTCAGCATGCACTTCACTGGTATGGCGGCACTGCAACTGGTGCTGCCCGAAGGGCAATTGCCGACCCTGGCGTCGCAAACCAGTCACTTGCAGTTGGGCCTCACCGTCGCGCTGATCACGCTTTTGATTCTCGGCAGCGCGATCAGCGCCGCGCTGGCCGACAAGAAACTGCAGAACAAGGAACACGATCTGCGCCGGGTCAACGCCCTGCTCAGCCAGCTCGATCAGGCACGCATGTCGCTGCAGCAGGTGGCCAACTACGACGCCCTGACCAACCTGATCAACCGGCGCGGCTTCAATCAGATCTTTGCTGAAAAACTCAGCCAGAAATCCAGCGAAGGCGGGATGCTGGCGGTGATGTTTCTCGACATCGACCACTTCAAGCGCATCAACGACAGCCTCGGCCATGACGCCGGCGACGAACTGCTCAAGGTCATCGCCCAGCACATCAAGGGCTCGGTGCGCAGCCATGAAGACGTGGTGGCGCGGTTCGGCGGCGACGAGTTCTGCATCCTGATCGGCCTGCGCGACCGCGAAGAAGCGCGCAATCTGGCCCAGCGCATCATGCTCAAGATGAAAGAGCCGATCGAACTCGCCGGACGGCGCATGGTGATGACCACCAGCATCGGTATCAGCCTGTTCCCCGAAGACGGCACTACCTGCGATGAACTGCTCAAGCACGCGGATCTCGCGCTGTACCAGTCCAAGGGCGCCGGGCGCAACGGCGTGCACTTCTTCGATTCCAACCTGAAAAACCGCGCCAGCCTCGAACTGCAACTGGAGGAGGAACTGCGCCACGCCCTGCGTGAAGAAAACGGCCTGATGCTGTATTACCAGCCGATCTTCGAACTCAAGACCGGCAAGGTCACCAAACTTGAAGCGCTGATCCGTTGGCAGCACCCGGTGCACGGCCTGCTCACCCCGGATCGCTTCATTGCCATCGCCGAAAACAACGGCCTGATCGCCGAA